>NZ_RCCV01000002.1:602500-923853 GCF_003664255.1 Micromonospora sp. M71_S20
GGCGTGCCGCAGCGCCATCAGGGTGTCCATCGTCTCGCCGGACTGCGAGATCACCACGATCAGCGTGGACCGGTCGAGGACCGGGTCGCGGTAGCGGAACTCGCTGGCCAGCTCCACCTCGCACGGGATCCGGGTCCAGTGCTCGATGGCGTACTTGGCGACCAGACCCGAGTGGTACGCGGTGCCGCAGGCCACGATGAAGATCTTGTCGACGTCGCGCAGGTCCTGGTCGCTGAGGCGCACCTCGTCGAGCATGATCTCGCCGGAGTCGGTGAGCCGGCCGAGCAGCGTGTCGGCGATGGCCTGCGGCTGCTCCTCGATCTCCTTGAGCATGAACCAGTCGTAGCCGCCCTTCTCGGCGGCGGAGGAGTCCCAGTCGATGTGGAAGTCCTTGCCGCTGGCGGGCTGGCCGGCGAAGTCGGTGATCTCGATGGTGTCGCCGGTGATCAGGACGATCTGGTCCTGGCCCAGCTCCACCGCCTCGCGGGTGTGCTCGATGAACGCGGCCACGTCGCTGGCGAGGTAATTCTCCCCGTCGCCCCGCCCGACGACCAACGGCGAGTTGCGCCGGGCGCCGACCACCGCGCCGGGCACCGCGGCGTCGACGGCGAGCAGTGTGAACGCGCCCTCCAGCCGCTGGCAGACCACCCGCATGCCGGCGGCGAGAAGCTGCGGCCCGTCGGGGTGCCCGGCGGCGCGCAGGTCGGCCAGCGCGGCGGAGAGCAGGTGCGCCGCGCACTCGGTGTCGGTGTCGCTGGTGAACTGGACGCCGTCGGCCTCCAGCTCGGCGCGCAGCTTCGCGAAGTTCTCGATGATGCCGTTGTGGATCACGGCGACGCGGCCGTCGGGGGCCAGGTGCGGGTGGGCGTTGCGGTCGGTCGGACCGCCGTGGGTGGCCCAGCGGGTGTGCCCGATGCCGGTGGTGCCGTCCCCGATGCCGATGGGGCTGGCCGCGCAGGACGTGGGGTCCTCGGCGGCCCGCTCGGAGAGCACCTTCTCCAGGTTGGCCAGCTTGCCGGCCTTCTTCTCGGTCAGCAGCGCGCCGTCGCAGACGATGGCGACGCCGGCCGAGTCGTAGCCGCGGTATTCCAGCCGCCGCAGTCCGTCGAGCACGATGCCGAGCGCCGGGCGCGCGCCGGCGTAACCAACGATTCCACACATGTCCCGCAGCCTAACCTAGTTCCACTCATCGCGCGTGCGCGAAAGCCGGGTAAACGATCACCCAACTTGAGCGATCGGAGGGGAAGCGGCACTCTCCGTGACATAGCTCCGCCGGGCGACGGCGCCGCCGACGACGGTTCCGCGAGGTCGGGGCCGCCCTCGGCAGGGGTTGAAGCCGCGCCGGGAGTCCGTAGGCTGGCGGGCGTGACGACCGCCGACGTGGATCCGCTGGTGGCCCGGATGCGTCCGTTCGGGACGACCGTCTTCGCCGAGATGTCCGCTCTCGCCGTGCGCACCGGCGCGGTCAACCTCGGTCAGGGCTTCCCCGACACCGACGGGCCGCCGGAGATGCTCGCCGCCGCCGCGGAGGCGCTGCGCACCGGGCAGAACCAGTACCCACCGGGTCCGGGCGTCCCGGCGCTGCGCGCGGCGGTGGCCGCGCACCAGCGCCGGTTCTGGGGGCTGGAGTACGACCCCGACGGCGAGATCGTGGTGACGGCGGGCGCCACCGAGGCGATCGCGGCGGCGATCCTCGGGCTCTGCGAGCCGGGCGACGAGGTGGTCTGCTTCGAGCCGTACTACGACTCGTACGCCGCCTCGATCGCGCTGGCCGGCGCGGTCCGGCGCCCGGTCACGCTGCGCCCCGCCGACGACGGCCGGTACGCCTTCGACCCCGCCGCCCTGCGCGCCGCGTTCGGCCCGCGTACCCGACTGGTGCTGCTGAACTCGCCGCACAACCCGACCGGCAAGGTGTTCACCTCCGACGAGTTGGCTCTGGTCGCCGAGCTGTGCCGGGAGCACGACGCGTACGCGGTGACCGACGAGGTGTACGAACACCTGGTCTTCACCGACGCGTCCACCCCGCACGTCCCGCTGGCCACGCTGCCCGGCATGCGCGAGCGGACGTTGCGCATCTCGTCGGCCGGCAAGACATTCTCCTGCACGGGCTGGAAGGTCGGCTGGGTGAGCGGGCCGGCGACGCTGGTCTCGGCGGTGCTGCGGGTGAAGCAGTTCCTCACCTTCGTCAACGCCGCGCCGCTCCAGCCGGCGGTCGCGGTGGCGCTGGCCCTGCCGGACGACTACTTCACCGACTTCCGCGACGGTATGCGGGCCCGCCGGGACCAGCTCGTCGGCGGGCTCACCGACGCCGGGTTCGAGGTGCTCCCGCCGGAGGGCACGTACTTCGTCACCGCCGACGTCAGCGCGCTGGGCGGGCGGGACGGGGTGGAGTTCTGCCGCTCCCTGCCCGAGCGGTGCGGGGTGGTCGCCGTGCCGACGCAGGTCTTCTACGACGACCCCGAGGCCGGTCGACACCTGATCCGCTTCGCCTTCTGCAAGCGCCCCGAGGTGCTGACCGAGGCGGTCACCCGGCTGCGCCGGCTGTCCGCGCCCTGACCGACGCGTACGCCTGACCGTCAGCCGGCCGCCCGGGTCGGGCCGGGCGGGAAGGACGTCGGCCCGGCCCCGCCGGTGGCGGACCCGGGCCGACGGGGAGGTCAGGCGGTCGGGCTGGCGGTGCGGACCTGCTCGGCGATGCGCTCGGCCGTCTCGCGGGCGGTGTGCTCGGTGGCGGCCTCGACCATGACCCGGACCAGGGGCTCGGTGCCGGACGGGCGCAGCAGCACCCGGCCCGTCTCGCCCAGCTCCGCCTCGGCCCGCTCGACCTCGGCCCGGACGGCGGGCGCGGCCGCGCCGACCGTACGGTCGCCGACGGGAACGTTGATCAGCACCTGCGGCAACTTGGTCACCACGGTGGCCAGCTCCGCGAGGGACTTCCCGGTGGCGGCCAGCCGGGACATCAGGTGCAGCCCCGTCAGCACGCCGTCGCCGGTGGTGGCGTACGCGGGCATGACGATGTGCCCGCTCTGCTCGCCGCCCAGTGCGAGGCCGGACGCGCGCAGCTCCTCCAGCACGTACCGGTCGCCGACCTTGGTCTCGAGGAGGCGGATGCCCTGCGCGGACATGGCCAGCCGCAGGCCGAGGTTGCTCATCACGGTGGCGACCAGGGTGTCGTCGGTGAGCGTGCCGGCCTCCCGCATGGCGAGCGCGAGGATCGCCATCACCTGGTCGCCGTCGACCTCGTCGCCGTCGGCGGTCACCGCGACGCAGCGGTCGGCGTCGCCGTCGTGCGCGATACCCAGGTGCGCGCCGTGCTCGACCACCGCGGCCCGCAGGGCCTCGAGGTGGTTGGAGCCGCACTCGTCGTTGATGTTGAGGCCGTCGGGCTCGGCGTAGATGGCGACGACCTCGGCCCCCGCCTCCCGGTACACCACCGGCGCCACCTCGGCCGCCGCGCCGTTGGCGCAGTCGACCACGACCTTGAGGCCGTCGAGGCGGTGCGGCAGGGTGCCGATCAGGTGCTGCACGTAGTGGTCGGCGCCGTCGAGCAGGTCGTGCACCCGGCCGACGCCGGCGCCAACCGGCCGCTTCCAGGCGGTGGTGGCGTTCGCCTCGACGGCCGCCTCGATCCGCATCTCGATCTCGTCCGGCAGCTTGTGCCCGCCGGCGGCGAAGAGCTTGATCCCGTTGTCGGGCATCGGGTTGTGCGAGGCGGAGAGCATCACGCCGAGGTCGGCCTTGGCCTCGGCGGTGAGGAACGCCACGGCCGGGGTGGGCAGCACGCCCACCCGGACCACGTTGGCGCCGGCGCTGGTGAGCCCGGCGACCACGGCGGCCTCCAGCATCTCGCCGCTGGCCCGGGTGTCGCGCCCGACCACGGCCAACGGGGGATGGCTCCGGTCCGACTCGGCGAGCGTGTGCGCGGCGGCGACCGCCACCGCCAGCGCCAACTCAGGCGTGAGATCCGCGTTCGCCCGCCCGCGTACGCCGTCCGTGCCGAACAACCGGCCCATACCCGCCAACCTCCGATGAAACGGTCCAGGAAAGGCGAACGGCCGGGCCACCTCCCGTCGAGGGGAGGTGAACCCGGCCGTCCGTCAGAAGTACAACGTGCAGCTGTTGATCAGCGCTTCGAGTACTGGGGAGCCTTGCGGGCCTTCTTGAGGCCGTACTTCTTGCTTTCCTTGACCCGGGCGTCCCGGGTGAGGAAGCCGGCCTTCTTCAGCGCCGGACGGTCGTCCGGCTCGCTGACGATCAGGGCCCGGGCGATGGCCAGCCGGAGCGCGCCGGCCTGACCGGTGGTGCCGCCGCCACGCAGGTTGGCGATGACGTCGAAGGCCTCCGGCTTCTCGGCGGTGACCAGCGGGTCCTTGATCAGCTGCTGGTGCACCTTGCTCGGGAAGTAGGCCTCGAGGTCACGGCCGTTGCACGTGATCTTGCCGCTGCCGGGGACGATGCGCACCCGGACGATGGCCTCCTTGCGCCGACCCACGGTCTGGATCGGGCGGTCACCACGCGGCGCGCGGGCGACGGGCGCCGGCGCCTCGGTGGCCTCCTCGGGGGCAACCTCGGTCTCGGTGATGTCGGTCATGCTGTTTCCTTCGCCCGCGCTCACTGCGCGATCTGCTTGATCTCGAACGGCACCGGCTGCTGCGCGCCGTGCGGGTGCTCGGCACCGGCGTAGACCTTCAGCTTCTTGATGAGCTGACGGCCGAGCTTGTTGTGCGGGAGCATGCCCTTGACGGCCAGCTCGATGGCCCGCTCGGGACGCTTGGTCAGCAGCTCGTCGTAGCCGACCTGCTTCAGACCACCCGGGTAGCCGGAGTGGCGGTAGGCGACCTTGGTCTGGCGCTTGTTGCCGGTCAGCGCGACCTTGCCCGCGTTCACGATGACGACGAAGTCGCCCGTGTCGACGTGCGGCGCGAAAGTCGGCTTGTGCTTGCCGCGCAGCAGCGTGGCGGCGTGGGTGGCCAGGCGGCCCAGCACGACATCAGAGGCGTCGATGACGTGCCACTGACGCTCGATCTCACCCGGCTTCGGGCTGTACGTACGCACAGGTATACCTTGTCTCGTCGTCGGTCTGGGGTCGCGCGCCGAGGTTACCGGGCGCGCACGAACGACCAAGCGTACCTCAGGCGGCACGCCTCTGGATGTCGTACAACAGCAGGCAACGATACCCGCCGCCCCGTCGGCAGGTCAAAACGGGGTACCGCCCCCGCCTGGCTCCCGAGGATACATGGCGGTGGTCACACCCCGGTCAGCCGGCGCGGGCCCTGGCGCAGGTAGACCAGCCAGGTCACCCCGAAACAGACCGCGTACGCGACGATGAAGGCGACGTACGCCGCGTCCGCGCTGCCCCCGGTCAGGAACGACTGCCGGAACGCGATGTTCACCAGCACCCCGCCGGAGGCCCCGACCGCCCCGGCGATGCCGATCAGCGAGCCGGTCATCCGCCCGGCCCAGCGCTGCGCCGCGGCCGCCTCCCGCCGACCGGCGTCCACCTCGGCCGCCGCCCGGGCCCGGAAGATCGCCGGGATCATCTTGTACGTCGAGCCGTTGCCGAGCCCGGAGAAGACGAAGAGCGACAGGAAGCCGAGCAGGTAGAGCCCGAACGACCGCTCGCGGGCGGCGTACAGCACCAACGAGGCGCCGGCCGCCATGGCGACGAAGTTCCAGAAGGTCACCCGGGCCCCGCCGAGGCGGTCGGCGAGGTGCCCGCCGACCGGCCGGATCAGCGAGCCGACCAGCGGGCCGAGGAAGGTGAGCCAGGCGGCGTCGACCGGGGTCGGGAAGCGCTCGGCGAACTGGAGCTGGAGCACTTGGCCGAAGGCGAAGCCGAAGCCGATGAACGAGCCGAAGGTGCCGATGTAGAGCAGCGACATGATCCAGGTGTGCGGGTCGCGGGCCGCCTCGCGCAGCGCGCCGGGCTCGTTGCGCGCCCCGGGGATGTTGTCCAGCCCGCGCGCCGCGGCGAACGCGGCCAGCACGATCAGCGGCAGGTAGACCGCCGGCACCAGCCGGGGGTACGCGGCGCCCGCGGTCGCCAGCACCGCCAGGCCGACCAGTTGCACCGCCGGCACGCCGAGGTTGCCGCCGCCGGCGTTGAGCCCGAGCGCCCGGCCCTTGAGCCGAGACGGGTAGAAGAGGTTGATGTTCGCCATCGAGGAGGCGAAGTTGCCCCCGCCGACGCCGGTCAGGCAGGCCAGCACCATCAGGGTCGGGTAGGAGACGCCGGGCTCCAGCAGCACCGTCATCGGCACGGCCGGAACGAGCAGCAGCAGCGCGCTGACGATCGTCCAGGTCCGCCCGCCGAAGCGGGCCACGGCCAGCGTGTAGGGCAGCCGCAGCGCCGCCCCGAGGGCGGCCGGCACGGCGGTGAGCAGGAACTTCCCCGCCGGGTCGATGCCGTACTCGGGGCCGAGGAAGAGCACCATCACCGACCAGAGGCTCCACACGGAGAAGCCCACGTGCTCGGCGAAGATCGAGACCCAGAGGTTGCGGCGGGCGACCGGCGCCCCCGTCGTACGCCAGAACTCGGGGTCCTCGGGCCGCCAGTCGTCGATGCGGTGCCGCCGGCCGGCGGCGGCCGGCGGGGCGGCCTCGGCCATAGGTGTGGTGGGGGCCAGTGTGCTCACGGCGACTCCTCCTCGTCGGGTGCGACCTGGAGGAACGCTAGGAACCGGGGGTTACCCGACGGTGCCCGTCGCGGGTCGGGCCGGAAACGGAGACCGCACCGCGGGCGGATGCCGCCGGTGAGATGTCAGAGTTCCTGGAGGATGCGCAGCGCCCGGCCGACCCGGAGCATGGTTGCGGTGTCGGCGACGTCCACGCACTCGGTGAACCACTTCTTCATCGGCGAGGAGATCCGGTCGGGCATCACCACGTACGCGCCCATCGGCACCGCCAGGGGCGAGTCGCGCAGCAGCGCCTCCTCGACCACCTCGGCCACGATCACGATCGGCACGTCGGTGGAGTTGTAGACGTCGGAGCTGATCACCAGTCCGAGCCGTTCCCGGGCGCCGTCGATGCGCCAGACCTCGCCCCTACGCAGCACGCGGGCGCCCGCCGAAGAGCACGTCGTCGACCATGCCCACCTCGCGGGCGTCGGCGAGGGCGGCGGCTTCGAGGTCGAGCTTGGCCCGGCCGACGGCGGCGGCGTGCGCGGTGAACACCTCGCGCAGCGCCTTCTCCCGGGCCGCCTGGTCCATCCACGCCGACAGGGAGAGCCCCTCGCGCTTGGCGAACCGCCGGGCCTCCTCGATCGTCTCGTCCGAGAACGACAGGGTCACCTTGGCAGTCATGCCGTGGAGACTACCCAGCGGTATGACCGCCAGTCATCCCGTCGGCCCCGACTATTCGCGTCGGCCGCCGAACACGGCAAACCGCCACTGCTTGAAGAAGCAGTCGACGTCGACCAGCCCGGCCTCGGCCAGCCAGCGGCACTGCTCGGCGACCGGTGCCGGCCGGTCGTACGCCATCCGGCCCTCGGCGGCGGCGATCTCGTCGGCGTCGGAACCCAGCGCGGCGATCCGTGCCAGCCACACCTGGTGGTACCGCCGGTCGAGCGCGGGGGTGGGGCCGGCGACCTGCTCGGCGTTGACGAAGACGCCCCCGGGCGCCAGCGCCGCCGGCACCCGCCGGTAGAGCTCGCGCTTGCCGGCGTCGTCGAGGTGGTGCACGGCCAGCGCGCTGACGACCGCGTCGTAGCGGCCGGAGGGCAGCGGGCCGGCGAGGTCGGCCAGGACCGTCCGGTGGGCGACCCCGCGGGTGCGCAGGTGGTCGGCGGCGACGGCGAGCATGGCCGGCGCGGCGTCGACCAGGGTCAGCCGGACCCCCGGCACCGCCGCGGCGAGCAGCAGCGACAGCAGCCCGGTGCCCGCGCCCAGGTCCAGCACCTCGGGGGTACGCCCCGCGGCGAGCGCGGCCCGCAGCGGCGGCGCGGCCACCTCGACGGCGGTGCCGTAGAAGGCGTCGAAGCAGGGCACCAGGCGCCGGCGGGCCTCGTCGTAGCTGCCGGCCACCGCGTCGAAGACCTCGGCGACGTCCATCGCGCCTCCCGAAATGTAGGATTTCTTTCCCGAATTGTAGACGCTGCGAGCCGGCCCGCCGCCGCCGTGCGGTGTGAGCGGCTCTTGACAGGACCGAAACAAACGGGACCCGGACCGGAAATCGCCCCCCGGCACGCTTTGCCGACATGACAGACGGTGCACACGCGGCGACCGGACCGGGGCGGACGCCCCGGGAGGTGGCGACGCACTGCCCGTACTGCGCCCTCCAGTGCGGGATGACGCTGCGCGAGGAGTCCGGCCGCGCGACGGTGCTTGCCCGGCAGTTCCCCACCAACCGGGGCGGCCTCTGCCAGAAGGGCTGGACCGCCGCCGAACTGCTCGACCACCCCGAACGGCTGACCACCCCGCTGCTGCGCGACCCGGTCAACGGCGAACTGCGCCCGGCGAGCTGGGCCGCCGCCCTCGACCGGATCGTCACCGGCGTCCGCGCCGTCCAGTCCGGACACGGCCCCGACGCGGTGGCCGTCTTCGGCGGCGGCGGGCTCACCAACGAGAAGGCGTACGCGCTGGGGAAGTTCGCCCGGGTGGCGCTGCGCACGAGGCACATCGACTACAACGGACGGTTCTGCATGTCCTCGGCGGCGGCCGCCGGGATGCGCGCCTTCGGCATCGACCGGGGCCTGCCGTTCCCGCTGGCCGACCTGGGCCGGGCCGACACGCTGCTGCTGGTCGGCGCCAACCCGGCGGAGACCATGCCCCCGCTGGTGCGCTGGCTGACCGAGCAGCGCGAACGCGGCGGCCGGCTGATCGTGGTCGATCCCCGGGTCACCGCCACCGCCCGCCAGGCCGACCTGCACCTGCAACCCCTGCCCGGCACCGACCTGGCGGTGGCGAACGCGCTGCTGCACGTCGCGCTCACCGAGGGCTGGGTCGACCGGGACTACGTGGCCGCCCGCACCACCGGCTTCGAGGCGGTCCGCCGGAGCGTGGCCGGCTGGTGGCCGGCCCGGGCCGAGGCGCTCTCCGGGGTGCCGGTGGCCGACCTGGAGGCGACCGCCCGGGCCCTCGGCACCGCCGAACGCGTGATCATCCTGACCGCGCGCGGCGCCGAGCAGCACGCCAAGGGCGTCGACACGGTCACCGGCTTCGTCAACCTGGCGCTCGCCCTCGGGCTGCCCGGCCGCCCCGGCTCCGGCTACGGCTGCCTGACCGGGCAGGGCAACGGGCAGGGCGGGCGGGAGCACGGGCAGAAGGCCGACCAGCTGCCCGGCTACCGGAGGATCGACGACCCGGCCGCCCGGGAACACGTCGCCGGGGTCTGGGGAGTGCCGGCCGAGGAGCTGCCCGGGCCGGGCGTGCCGGCGTACGAGCTGCTGGACTCGCTGGGCACCCCCGCCGGGCCGAAGGCGCTGCTGGTCTTCGGCTCCAACCCGGTGGTCTCCGCACCCCGGGCCGCCCGCATCGAGGGCCGGCTACGGGACCTCGACCTGCTCGTGGTCGCCGACTTCCTGCTCTCCGAGACGGCCGCGCTCGCCGACGTGGTGCTGCCCACCGCCCAGTGGGCCGAGGAGGACGGCACGATGACCAACCTGGAGGGCCGGGTGCTGCGCCGCCGCGCGCTGCGCCCGCCGCCGCCCGGTGTCCGTACCGACCTGGAGATCCTCGCCGACCTCACCGCCCGCCTCCGGGGTGGTGCCGGCGGCGCGGACGCCACCGACCCGCGGGTCGTGTTCGCGGAGCTGCGGCGGGCCTCGGCCGGCGGGATCGCCGACTACGCCGGGGTGAGCTGGGAGCGGATCGACGAGCGCGACGGCGTGTTCTGGCCCTGCCCCGACGAGGACGGCCCGGACACGCCCCGGCTCTTCGCCGACCGCTTCCCCACCCCCGACGGGCGGGCCCGGTTCCACGCCGTGGAGCACCGGCCGGCGGCCGAGGAGGTGTGCGCCGAGTACCCGCTGCACTTCACCACCGGCCGGGTGCTCGCCCAGTACCAGTCGGGCACCCAGACCCGCCGGGTCGCCGCGCTGCGCCGGGCCGCCCCGGACGCGTTCGTCGAGCTGCACCCCGACCTGGCCGGACGGCTCGGCATCGGCGACGGCGAGCCGGTGCGGGTGGTCTCCCGGCGGGGTGAGCTGCGCGCGCCGGCCCGGCTCAGCACCGCCATCCGGCCGGACACCGTCTTCGCGCCGTTCCACTGGGGCGGCGCCGCGCGGGCCAACTCGGTCACCAACGACGCCGTCGACCCGGTCTCCGGGATGCCGGAGTTCAAGATCTGCGCCGTCCGGCTGGAGAGGGTGGACGAACCATGAGCGAGCGAATCGTCCGGCAGAGCCCGGTGGCGCGGCCATGACCGAGCGCGTGGTGATCATCGGCAACGGGATGGCCGGCTCCCGGCTGGCCGGCGAGCTGCACGCCCGGGGCGGGGACCGGAAGGTCACCGTGCTCGGCGCGGAGCCGCACCGGGCGTACAACCGGATCATGCTCTCCACCCTGCTGGCGGGCAAGGTCGGCGAGCCGGACGTGGAGCTGGCCGAGGCCGCCGGGCAGGGCGTCGACCTGCGCACCGGGGTGACGGTCACCGCCATCGACCGCGCCGCCGGGACGGTGCACACCGACGACGGCGACCGCGTCGCGTACGACCATCTGGTGCTCGCCACCGGCAGCCGGGCCGTGGTGCCCCCGCTGCCCGGCCTGGACGGGCCCGAGCTGCCGGAGCGCGTGGTGCCGTTCCGCACCCTGGACGACTGCCGGCGGATCCTCGCCGCGGCCGACGGCGCCCGGCGCGCCCTGGTGCTCGGCGGCGGCCTGCTCGGGCTGGAGGCGGCGCGCGGGCTCGCCGCCCGGGGCCTCGACGTCGGGGTGGTGCACCCGGTGCCGTACCTGATGGAACGGCAGCTCGACCCGGCCGGCGCGGCCGTGCTGGCCGGCACGCTCGCGGGCCTCGGGGTGGCCACCCACCTGGCCGTCGCGGCCACCGGGGTGGTCGCGGACGCCGACGGGGTCCGCCTCGACCTGGCCGACGGCCGGTCGCTCACCGCCGACCTGCTGGTCCTCTCCTGCGGGGTACGCCCCGACACCGCCCTCGCCCGCGCGGCCGGGCTGGCCGTGGAGCGGGGCGTGCTGGTCGACGACCGGCTGCGCACCAGCGACCCGCGGATCTCGGCGGTCGGCGACTGCGCCCAGCACGACGGCAACCTCACCGGGCTGGTCGCCCCGGCCTGGGCGCAGGCCCGGGTGGTGGCGCAGGTGCTCACCGGGGAGGACCCGCAGGCCCGCTACCGGCCCCGGCCGGCGGTGACCCGGCTCAAGGCGGCCGGCATCGACCTCGCCGCCATGGGCGATCCGGGCGACGGCGGCACCGGCGAGGAGCTGACCTTCGCCGACCCGGCCCGGGGCACGTACGCCCGGCTGCGCATCCACGACGAGCGGCTGACCGCCGCGATCCTGCTCGGCGACAACCCCGCGGTCGGCACGGTCATCCAGCTCTTCGACCGGGGCCAGCCGGTGCCGGCCGACCGGCGCTCCCTGCTGCTGGGCCGGGCGTTCGGCGCGACGGCGGGCGCGCAGGCGGCGACCCCGGCGCTGATGCCGGACGCGGCGACCGTCTGCCAGTGCAACGACGTCAGCAAGGGGGAGCTGGTGGGCTGCTGGCGTTCCGGGGCCCGGACGGTCGACGCCGTGGTCGCCGCGACCCGGGCCGGCACGGGGTGCGGCGGCTGCCGGGACGCGGTCGCCGGCATCGTCGGCTGGCTGTCCGAAGTCGATTCGGTGGAGGTGACGTGATGAACGAGCGAGGCGAGCGGGTCAGCAGGTTGGTGGTCGTCGGCAACGGCATGGTGGGGCAGCGCTTCGTCGACGCGCTGCGCGCCCGGGACCCCGAGGGGCGGTGGCGGGTCACCGTGCTCGCCGAGGAGGCCCGCCCGGCGTACGACCGGGTGCGGCTCTCGGCCTTCTTCGACGGGGTGGGCGCCGAGGAGCTGAACCTGCACACCCCCGACGACGGGGTGGAGCTGCGCCTCGGCGAGCCGGCCACGGAGATCGACCGGGAGCGGCGGCTGGTGCGCACCGCGACCGGCGAGCACCCGTACGACGCGCTGGTGCTGGCCACCGGCTCGTACGCGTTCGTGCCGCCGGTGGACGGCGCGACCCTGCCCGGGGTCTTCGTCTACCGGACGCTCGACGACCTGGAGGCGATCCGGGAGCACGCGCGGGGACGGCGCACCGGGGCGGTGGTCGGCGGCGGGCTGCTCGGGCTGGAGGCGGCGAACGCGCTGCGGCTGCTCGGGCTGGACACCAGCGTGGTGGAGTTCGCGCCCCGGCTGATGCCGGTGCAGGTGGACACGGCCGGGGGCGCGATGCTCCGCCGGTACGTCGACGAGCTGGGCGTCGCCACCCACCTGGGCGTCGCCACCACCGCGGTCCGGCCCGGCCCCGACGGCACGGTCGCCGGGCTGGAGCTGGCCGACGGGACGGTGCTCGACGCCGACCTGGTGGTGGTCGCGGCCGGCATCCGCCCCCGCGACGAGCTGGCCCGCAGCGCCGGTCTCGCCCTGGGCCCGCGCGGCGGCGTGCTGGTCGACGACGCCTGCCGGACCGCCGACAAGCGGATCTGGGCGGTCGGCGAGTGCGCGGCGGTCGACGGCACCTGCCACGGCCTGGTCGCCCCCGGGTACGCGATGGCCGAGGTGGTCGCCGACCGGCTGGTCGGCGGGGCGGCCACCTTCCCCGGCGCGGACACCGCCACCAAGCTGAAGCTGCTCGGCGTGGACGTGGCCTCGTTCGGCGACGCGCACGGCACGACGCCGGGCTGCCTCGACGTGACGTTCACCGACCCGGCCGCCCGGGTCTACGCCAAGCTGGTTCTCTCCGACGACGCGCAGACCCTGCTCGGCGGCGTGCTGGTCGGCGACGCGAGCGCGTACCCGACGCTGCGGGCCAGCGTCGGCGGCCCGCTGCCCGCTCCCCCGCTGGCGCTGCTCGCCCCCGCCGGAGCGACGGGCGCGGGCGCCGGCGCGCTGCCCGCCGCCGCGCAGGTCTGCTCCTGCAACGCGGTGACCCGCGCCGACATCGACGACGCGATCGCCGGGGGCTGCGCGGACGTGCCGGCGCTGAAGGCGTGCACCCGGGCGGGCACCAGCTGCGGCTCCTGCGTACCGATGCTCAAGCAGCTCCTCGACGCGGCCGGGGTACGGCAGTCCACGGCGCTCTGCGAGCACTTCGACGCCGGCCGGCAGGAGCTGTTCGACATCGTCCGGGTGCGCGGCATCCGCACCTTCTCGCAGCTCATCGCCGAGCACGGCCGGGGCCGGGGCTGCGACATCTGCAAGCCGGTGGTCGCCTCGATCCTCGCCTCTCTCGGCTCCGGCCACGTGCTGGACGGGGAGCAGGCGTCGTTGCAGGACACCAACGACCACTTCCTGGCCAACCTGCAACGCGACGGCAGCTACTCGGTGGTGCCCCGGATCCCCGGCGGCGAGATCACCCCGGAGAAGCTCATCGTGATCGGCGAGGTGGCCCGGGACTTCCAGCTCTACACGAAGATCACCGGCGGGCAGCGGATCGACCTGTTCGGCGCGCGGGTCGAGCAGCTGCCGCAGATCTGGCGCCGGCTGGTCGACGCCGGCTTCGAGTCCGGTCACGCGTACGGCAAGGCGCTGCGCACGGTGAAGTCCTGCGTCGGCGAGACCTGGTGCCGGTACGGGGTGCAGGACTCGGTGGGGCTGGCCATCGCCCTGGAGCTGCGCTACCGAGGGTTGCGCGGCCCACACAAGATCAAGTCGGCGGTGTCGGGCTGCGCCCGCGAGTGCGCCGAGGCGCGCAGCAAGGACTTCGGCATCATCGCCACCGACACCGGCTGGAACCTCTACGTCGGCGGCAACGGCGGCTTCCGGCCCCGGCACGCCGACCTCTTCGCCACCGACCTGTCCACCGAGGCGCTGGTCCGGTTGATCGACAGGTTCCTGATGTACTACATCCGCACCGCCGACCGGCTGCAACGCACCGCCGCCTGGATCGAGGCGATGGAGGGCGGGCTGGACCACCTCCGCGCGGTGATCGTGGACGACTCGCTCGGCCTGTGCGCCGAACTCGACGCCGCGATGGCCCGGCACGTCGCCTCCTACTCGGACGAGTGGCGCGACGTGCTGGAGGACCCGGTACGGCTGCGCCGGTTCGCCTCCTTCGTCAACGCCCCCGAGGTGCCCGACCCGTCCATCACGTTCGCCCTCGAACGGGGCCAACCGGTCCCCGTGGGCCGGCCGCCGGCCGACGAGGGCCGGCAGCCGGTCGCGCTGGGCATGCCGGAGGTGCGGCGATGACCACCACGACGCCCCGACCGCTGGAGGTACGGCGATGACCATCACGATGACGACGACGGTGCCCGCCGCGACGCGCACCTGGACGCCGGTCTGCCCGCTCGACCGGCTGGAGCCCGAGCGGGGCGTCGCCGCGCTCGTCGACGGCGTGCAGGTGGCCCTCTTCCTCACCGCCGACGGGCTGTTCGCCATCGACAACCTCGACCCGGTCGCCGGGGCGTACGTGCTGTCGCGCGGGATCGTCGGCAGCCGGGGCGGGGTGCCGACGGTCGCCTCGCCGCTGCACAAGCAGGCGTACGACCTGCGCACCGGAGTCTGCCTGGACCTGCCCGGCGTCGCCGTGCCCCGGCACGACGTGCGCTGCCGGGACGGCCTGGTCGAGGTGCGGCTGCGACAGGAGGGGTGAATGCGCGACGAACTGGCGGGCTTCACCATCGGGGTGACCGCCGACCGCCGGCGGGACGAACTCGCCGCACTGCTCCAGCGGCGGGGCGCCCGGGTGGTGATCGCCCCGGCCCTGCGGATCGTGCCGCTGGCCGACGACACCGACCTGCGGGAGGCCACCCGGGCTTGCCTCGAACGGCCGCCGGACGTCCTCATGGCCAACACCGGCATCGGCATGCGCGGCTGGTTGGAGGCGGCCGAGGGCTGGGGGCTGGCCGAGCCGCTGCGCGGCGTGCTGGCCGGCGCGTACGTGGTGGCCCGGGGGCCCAAGGCGCGCGGGGCCATCCGGGCCGCCGGACTGCACGACCAGTGGTCGCCGGACTCGGAGAGCTGCGAGGAGGTGATCGAGCACCTGTGCCGGCGCGGGGTGGCCGGGCAGGTGATCGCCATGCAGCTGCACGGCGAGCGGCAGCCGGAGTGCACGCTGGCGCTGGAGGCGGCCGGGGCGACCGTGATCGAGGTGCCCGTCTACCGCTGGGCGCCGCCGACCGACCCGGCCCCGCTGCACCGGCTGATCGACCTGGTCGCCGGCCGGCTGGTCGACGCGGTCACCTTCACCTCGGCCCCGGCGGCCGAGGCGCTGCTGCGCGCCGCCGGGGATCGCTCCGACGCGGTGCTGGACGCGTTCCGGGGCGACGTGCTCGCCAGTTGCGTGGGCGCGGTCACCGCAGAGCCCCTGCTGCGGCGCGGGGTGCCGGTCAGCGCGCCGGCCAGGGCCCGCCTGGGCGCCCTGGTCCGGACCATCGTCGACGAACTGCCGCGCCGGACGGTCACCCTGAAGGTGGCCGGTCACCTGCTCACGTTGCGCGGGCACGCCGCCGTGGTCGACGGCGAACTGCGTCCGCTCGCACCGGCGCCGATGGCGGTCCTGCGGGCGCTGTGCGGCTCGCCGGGACGGGTGCTGTCCCGGACCGCCCTGCTGCGGACGCTGCCGCGCGGCGCCGACGAGCACGCCGTGGAGATGGCGGTGGCCCGGCTGCGCGCCGGGTTGCGCGCGCCCCGGGTGGTGCAGACGGTCGTCAAGCGCGGCTACCGTCTCCGGGTCGACTGACGCGACCCGGAGACGGTAGCCGTCCCGTTCAGCCGACCGGCGCCGGGTAGCCCCGGCCCTGCTCGGCCTCGAGGCGGAGCATGGCGTGCTCCACGACGGTCACCAGCACCTGCTTGACCGCGTCCCGGTGCCGGGCGTCGGTCAGCACCAGCGGCACGTCCGGCGAGATGGCCAGCGCCTCGCGGACCTCCTCCAGCTCGTACTGCGGCGCGCCGTCGAAGCGGTTCAACGCCACGACGTACGGCAGCCTGCGGTTCTCGAAGTAGTCAAGCGGCGCGAAGGCGTCGGTGATCCGGCGGGTGTCCACCAGCACGGCCGCCCCCACCGCGCCCTTGATGATCTCGTCCCACATGAACCAGAAGCGGGTCTGGCCCGGCGTGCCGAAGAGGTACAGGATCAGGTCCTCGGCCATGGTGATCCGGCCGAAGTCCATGGCGACCGTGGTGGTCTGCTTCCCCGGCACCTTGGACGGGTCGTCGATGCCGACACCGGCCGCGGTCATCACCGCCTCGGTTCTCAGCGGAGTGATCTCCGAGATCGCGCCGACCAGGGTCGTCTTGCCCACGCCGAAGCCACCCGCGACCACGATCTTCGCGGAGATGATTCCCCGGTTTCGGCGGGCCCCGGCGGGGTCATAGCCTGCGAAGTCCACTTAGCACCCTTCCAAGGATTTCCATCCGCTCCTCGAACCCCTCGGCGGGAGCGGCAGTGTGTAGCGTCAGCAGGCTCTCGGCCACCATGTCGGCGACCAGCACCCGGGTGACGCCCAGCGGCATCCGGGTGTACGCGGAGATCTCGGCCAGCGACTGCGCCCGGCCCTCACAAACGGTGGCGATGCGGTGCTTGTCGTGCCCCGCGAAGCGGGCCTCCGCAGCCTGGGTCGGGCTGGCCGTCAGGACCGCCTCCAGGGCGATGTCCATTCGGGCCTCGGTCCGGCCGCGGGTGACCGCGTACGGCCGTACCAGCGCACCACGTGGGTCCACGCGCCGTTGGTCCATCGACGATCACCTCCTCTCCCGGCCGGGCCCCTGGTCGGGCACCGGATCCTCTCGTTCCTGGCGACGCACGGCCGCGCGTCGCGCCCGCTAGGACCGCACCGCGTCCCGGGGCAGCGGCACCAGCGCCGCACCGACGCGCTCGACCAGCAGCGCCATCTCGTAACCCACCTGACCGACGTCGCAGCTGCGGGCCGCCAGCACGGCCATCGACGAGCCGTCGCTGATCGACATCAGGAACAGGTAGCCGCTGTCCATCTCGATGACCGTCTGGAGCACACCGCCGGCGCTGAACATCCGGGCGGCGCCCTCGGTCAGGCTGACCACGCCGGAGGTGATCGCCGCGAGCTGGTCCGCCCGGTCCGCGGGCAGGTCCCGCGAGGAGGCGAGCAGCAGCCCGTCGGCGGACACCGCCACCACGTGGGCGATCCCCGCCACGCTGTCGGCGAAGTTGGTGAGCAACCAACTCATGTCCTGCATGGCCGCTGGCCTGTTCATCGACTCGTCTCCTTGGTCGAGGTGCTGTTCTGGTCCGTTCCGGCCGCCCGGCCGCGCTGCACGCCGCGGTGGTAGGCCGACAACAGGCCCCGAACTTCGTCCGGGGTACGCCGGCTGCGGTCGCGGCCGCCCCGGGGCTCGATCCCGCCGGGCACGAGCTGTGCCTGCGGCTGCCGCTTGGGCAGCCCCGAGCGGGTGGTGCCGGCGGTGGCGGGGGCCGCCGCCTGGCTGGCCCGGGTCCAGCCCTCGTCTGCCGCGGTACGCCAGGCGTCCGCGTCGGTCGTGGGCGCCGCCGGGGCCGGTTCCGCGACCGGCGCCGCGGGTGGCGCGGCGGGGGGTGTGTCCGGCGTGGTGGGCCGCGCCGCAGCCGGCGGCGGGGTGTACGACGGCGGTGCCGGCTGCGCGGGCGGCGGGGCGGTGTCGGTGCTGCCCGGCGTACGCGTGGGCAGTCGGGGCGCGCGGGGCTGCGCCGGTGCCGACTGGGCGGCGGCCGGCGTCCCGACGGCGGGTGCTCCGGCGCTGGGTGCTCCGGCGGCCTGCTGGGCCGCGGCCGACTGGCTGAAGTCGGGGCGGGTGAAGATGGCCGTGGCGTCGTTACCGTGCGACCGGAACCACACCGCCTCCATCTCCCGGAAGATCGGCGCCTCGGCCGGCAGCTCGGCGCGCGGGGTGATCGGCGCGGCGGGGGCGGGCGGGGCCGTGGCGGCCAGGCCGGCTCCGAGGCCGCGACCGGCGCCCGGGTCGGTGCCGAAGCCGGTCTCCCGGGCGGAGCCGGCGAACCCCGCCGACAGCCCGGTGGCCGGCGAGCCGGCGATCGGGCCGACCGGCAGGACCGGCGCGCCCGGCGCCTGGGCCTCCCCGCCGGGAACGCGCTTGGGCAGCGGGTCGACCGTGGGGTACGCGACGGTCGGCGTACCGACCGAGGCGCCTCCGCCGGCGAAGGCCGGCCGGGCCGGGGGTGCCGGCGGAGCGGCCGGCTGCGTCGGCGTCAGGCCGCCGGCCTGCACCGGGGCCGCGGTGTCCCGCGCCTGCTCGGGGGCCTGCCACGGCGCCGGGGCGGCGGACCGCCACTGGTCGGTGAGGGTGGCCGAGGCGGTACGCCCCGCGCCGGCGGCCGGCTCGCCGAGACCGGCCGGGGTGAGCGGGTTCTGCTCGACCGCGAGCGGCTGCCGGGGCCGGGTGATCTGCTGGTCCCGGCTGTGCACGGGCGGCAGCACCACCGTCGCGGCGGGGAGCGTCACCTGGGCGACGGTGCCGCCCTCCACGTTGCGGCGCAGCTCCACCCGGATGCCGTAGCGGGAGGCCAGCCGGCTGACCACGGCCAGACCCATCAGCCGGAACGCCGCGACGTCGACGCTCGGCGGGGCGGCCAGTCGCCGGTTGAGCGAGTCGAGCTGGTCGTCGGTCAGGCCGAGGCCCCGGTCCTCGACCTGGATCAGGACGTAGTCCCGGATCCGCCGGCCGTCGGCGACCACGGTCGTGGTCGGCGGCGAGAAGCGGGTGGCGTTGTCGAGCAGCTCGGCGACGAGCCGGACCACGTCGTTGACCGCGTGCGCCGCGACCGAGATGTCGGTGTCGACGGTGCCGAACTCGATCCGGTTGTAGAGCTCCACCTCGGACTGCGCGGCCCGCAGCACGTCCACCAGGAGGGCGTCGTCGCGGCGCGGCACGGCCGAGTCGGCGCCGGCCAGGACGAGCAGGTTCTCGTCGTTGCGGCGCATCCGGGTGGCGAGGTGGTCCAGCTCGAAGAGCTGCGCGAGCCGCTTCGGGTCCTCCTCGCCGCGCTCGATCGCGTCGAGCTCGCCGATCATCCGGTCAACCAGGGTCTGACTGCGCCGGGCCAGGTTGAGGAACATCGCCGAGACGCTGGTACGCAGCGCGGCCTGCTCGGCCGCCACCCGGACCGCCTCGCGGTGCACGACGTTGAAGGCGAGCGCGACCTGGCCCACCTCGTCGCGGTTGTTGAGCTTGATCGGGTCGCGTACCTGCCGGACGATCTCCTCGACGCCGCCGTCGCCGACGTTGCCGACGTTCTGCAGCCGCTTGACCGCGTCCGGCAGGTCGTGGTTGGCCACCGAGAGGGCGCCCTCCCGCAGCCGGCGCAGCGAGTGGTTGAGCGAGCGGGCCAGCACCACGGCGAGGGTCACCGCGACGATGAGGGTCAGCAGCACCAGCGCCGTCTCGATGAAGGCCTGCCGGATGACGTCCGACCGGGCCTGGTCGGCCTGGCTGAGCAGCCGGTCCTGGAGCCGGATCTCGGCCCACCGCATGAGGTCGTTGACCGCGCCGATGGCGGCGGTGGCGTCCTGGGCGGTGACCGGCGAGGCCTGCCCGACCGAGCGGGTGATGTCGGCGGCCACCCGGTCGGCGAGGGTGACCGCGTCGCCGGAGACGGTGCTGTCGACCAGGGCGCGCTGGGTCGGGTCGGCGGCCAGGGAGAAGGCGACCAGTGCCTCCTGCTGGCTGGTCAGCGTGGCCACGAAGGAGGAGAACTGCTCCTCGTCGAGCTTGCCGGCGACGAGAGCGGTGTAGACGACCGACTGCTCCTCGGCGACGGCCGCCTTGGCGCGGGCGAACGCGGCGACCGCGCGCCGGGCGTCCGAGAGCCGCTCGTCGCCGGGCAGCTGGGCCAGCCCGTCGCCGTACGCGACCAGGTCGGTGATGATGACCCCGTAGCGGAGCGCCGCCTCGGCGACCGCCATCTGCTGGCGGTCCAGCACCTCCTGCCGGGTGCTGGCGAGCGTCTCCAGGTGCTCGTCGATGGTCGCCAGCCGCTCGCGTACGGCGGCCGGCACCTGGTCGACCCGTCCGCGCTCCGCCCGGTACGCCTCGACCCGCTCGTCGGTGCTGCGCACCCGCAGGTTGTAGGCGTCGGCCTTCTGCTGCGGCGTCGACAGGAAGGCGGCGGCGGCCATCCGCTCGGCGTGCAGGTCCTGCGTCAGCGCGGAGACGTCGACGGAGAGCGCCGTCAGCGCGCGGGCCTGGTTGGCGTCGAAGGTGTTCTCACCGACGGCGACGAGGCGGACCGTGGCCAACGCGAGCACCGCGGCGACCGGCACGAACAGGATCAGGGCGAGCTTGGAGCGGATCCGCACGTCGCGGAGCCGGGGCAGCCGACGCCGCTTGGGCTGTTCGGTGTCGCCACTCGCGGGCAGGGTCGTCGGTCCGGTGCTCACGACATCGCCTCCGTCGTTTCTTCCACGCCTGCCCCGCCGACTCGCGCCCGGTGCAGCGGACTGCGCCACACGCGGCACGGCCGCGATTTCATCAGAACTGATCCTGTTTGGGAAGTCGCGGCGGGGTAGGAAACGGTCGGACGGCTCGCATCCCGTGATCCGGTCAACTAATACCTTCAATTCTCCATGCCCGTGAACAGGGCATGTAACTCCAGAGTGGTCATCCGTGTCGTATTAGTAAGCGCTTGCAAACTTCCCGTTGCCCCACCATGTGGGATACGCGTCCCGAAACGCTTCGGACGCTCCGCTTGACCGCGGGGCCTGGCGTTGGCAAGGTTTTGCAGGCTTCGCGCACACCGTACGGCAGACCGATCCCGTTCCTCTACTGAGGACGGACAACCCGGCGGTGACCGGGCACCGCCCGGGCCGCATCTGGAGGACTGAGTTGACCCCCATCCGCTCCGCGACCGCCGCGGCGCTCGCATCGGCCGTGCTGGCCACCACGCTCACCGGCTGCCAGTTCGGGGCGGACGAGCAGGACACCAGCCCCATCGTCATCGCCGCGGACCTCGAACTCTCCGGCGCGGCGGCGCCCGTCGGCAAGGCGTACCAGCGGGCGCTGGAACTGAAGGTCGAGCAGCTGAACGCCTCCGGCGCGCTGAACGGCCGGAAGGTCGAGCTGAGGGTGAAGGACAACCGGTCGGACGCGAGCGAGTCGCTGCGCAACATCGGTGACTTCAGCAGCGATTCCGAAGTCAGCGCCATCATCATGGGCGGCTGCAACGAATGTGCCGTCGGCGCCGTCCGCACCATCAACGAGAAGCGAATTCCCACCATTGCGCTCGCCGCGTCCAGCGCCGTGTCCACCCCGGTCGCCGAACGGCGGTACGTGTTCAAGCTCTCCCCGAACGCGGCCGACAGCGCCGCCGCCCTCGCCGGCGAGATGCGCCGCAAGGGCATCCGCAAGGCGGGCGTGCTGCACAGCGACGACGCCTACGGCCGCGAGGGGTTGACCGCGCTGCGCGCCGAGTTCGCGAAGGCCGGCGTCAAGGTGCTGCGCGAGGAGGCCGTACGCACCACCGACACCGAGGTCGGCCAGCAGGTCAAGGACCTGCTCGCGAAGAAGCCGGACGCGCTGGTCGTGTGGACCCCGGCGGAGCAGGCGACGCTGGCCGCCACCGCCGCCCAGCAGGCCAAGTTCGAGGGCGAGCTCTTCTTCGACGCGGCGGCGGCCGGCGACCTCTTCCTCGGCGCCGCGTCCCGGGCGACCGAACGCGCCACGCTGGTCTTCACCCAGACCATGGTGATCGACGACGTGATCGCCACCACCCCGGCCAAGGCGGCCCGCCGCCAGTGGTTCCAGGACTACACCGCCCGCTTCGGCGGCTACAACGGTTCCTCCTCGTTCGCGGCCGACGCGGTGCAGCTCATCGCCGACGCCGAGCTGCGCTCGGGCGGCGAGCCCGGCGAGGTCGACCGCGACGGCGTCCGGGACGTGCTGGAGACGACCCAGCTGGACGGTCTCTCCGGGCCGATCCGGATGACCCCGGACAACCACTCCGGCCTGATGCCGCAGGCCCTCACCACCCTGGTGGCGCGCAACGGGCGCTGGCGCCTCGCGGGCTGACCGGCCGGTCGGTAATGGAGGGTGCCGGCGCGCGGCGGCGCGCCGGACCAGCGTGTCGGTGTGGCCCGCCGGATCCAGGCGGGCCACACCATCGACCGTCAGAACGGGTCAGCGCGCCGACGTGGTGGCGCGGACCCACGGCAGGGCGAGCCGCTCGACCAGGGACAGTGCGCTGTAGAGCAGGATGCTCATCAGCGCGATCAGCACGATCGCCGCCCAGGCGGTAGCGGTGTCCCCCACGCCGTTGTACTGCAGGATCTGGTAGCCCAGCCCCGGCTTGTCCGAGTAGAACTCGCCGATCACCGCGCCGATCGCGGCCAGCGGCATCGCCACCTTGAGCCCGACGAACATCTGCGGCAGTGCGGCGGGGAAGCGCACCTTGCGGAACGCCTGCCACCACGAGGCGTTCAGCGAGCGGGCCAGCTCGGCCAGGTCGTTCGGGGTGGTGGTGAGCCCGGTCGCCGTGGAGAGCACGATCGGGAAGAAGCAGAGCAGGAACACCATGGTGAGGATCGGCTTCGTACCCCAGCCGACCGAGACCACCAGCAGCGGGCCGAGGGCGATCTTCGGCACCGCGTTGACCGCCACCAGCAGCGGCGCGAACATCCGCTCGACGCGCCGGGAACCGGCCAGGGCCATCCCGATCAGCACCCCGGCGACCGCCGACAGCAGGAAGCCCACCACGGTCATCGTGGTGGTCACGCCCAGCGCCGGCATCAGCACGTCACTCCCCGCGACCATCGCCTGCCACACCGCCTGCGGCGGGGGCAGCGACACCGGGTGCACGAGTTGCAGGCCCGACGTGACCAGCCACCACGCGGCCAGCGTGATCACGGCGCCGAGCAGCGGCAGCCCGACGGCCGCCGGGTGTACGCCGGGTCGGCGCGGGGGCGCGCCGGCGCCTGCGGGCTGCGTCCCGGTGTGACCGGACCGGGTACCGGTCGTCTCCGTCACGGGTTCTCCTCTCCTGCCGGCCGGGCCGGCACGCGACGGGGGTGCGGCCCCCGGGTCGCCCCCGGTGGACCGCACCCCCGTGCCGTGGTCGGCGTCCGTCAGGCCTTCGGCGCGAGGCTGAAGTCGATGATCTGGTCGGGGGTGATGTTCTGCTTGAGCGCGCCGGCGCCCTGGAGGATCGCGATGCTCTTGGCGACCCGGCCGCTGTCCAGCGTGCCGAGCTGGGTGCCGGAGTTGCTGGAGCGCACGTAGCCGGCCATGAGCTGGAGCTCGGCGGCGGCCGCGGCGGGGTTGGCGGCGTCGACGTTCTTCTTCAGCAGCTCGCCCGCCTCCTGCGGGTTGGTCAGCGCGTACTCCAGGCCCTTCATCAGGGCCCCGGTGAACCGCTTGACCATCTCCGGCTTCTCTTTGGCAATCTTGGTGGAGGTGATCAGCACGTTGCCGTAAAGGTCCTGCATCACGTTGCTGTACGGCAGCATGACGGCCTTCTGCTTGGTCACCGTCTCGATGGTGGGCTGGCCGACGACGAACTGGCCGATGCCGTCCACCGTGCCGTTGCCGAGCATGCCCATCAGTGCCTGCGCCTCGCCGGGCACCCACTGCACCTTGCTGGCGTCCACGCCGGCCATCCGGGCGTACGTCGGGAAGAGGTTGCGGACGACGGATCCGTTGGTGTCGGCGAGCTTCTTGCCCTCCAGGTCCTTCGGCGACGCGATGCCCTTGCCCTCGACCGTGGCGATGGCGGCCATGGTGCGCTGCTGGATCGCCGCGACCGCGACGAAGTCCTTGACCTGGCCGCCGCCGAGCTGAAGCAGACCGCCGGTGAGGTCGATCGGGCCGAACTGGGCCTGGCCGCCGACGATTGTCGCGATCACGGCGTTGGTGCCCTGCCCCGGCTTGATGTCGACGTCGAACCCGGCCTCCTTGAAGAAGCCCTTCTCCTTCGCGACCCAGGCGTAGGAGTCACGGCCGAAGTTGCCGAACGAGGTGAGGTAGGTCACCTTCTCCAGCGCCCCGCCGCTGCCGCCCTTGGCGTCGGCGCCGGAGTCCGAGTCGCCGCTGCACCCGGAGACCAGGGCGAGGGCGGTGGCCAGCGCAGCGGCAGCGACCGTACGGGTCAGCCTTCTCATCAGTGCACCATGTCCTTTCCGACCGGAGCGGCGCGCCGCCGCCGGAGGGGGTTGTCTGGCGGGCCGGCCGAGGGGTTGAGCCGGCACCAACCGTCTTGAGGGGACTCTTAGCTGGCACAGCGTACGAGAAACCGCCCCCGACAATGCCAGGCGTATGGGTTTCGTTACGGAAAAATCCTCGCGTCCACCCCGGACGACATGCTGTCCACACGAGGCGGTTACCCTGGGCCGCGATCGCTGATCCCCGACTCAGGGAGGCCGCCGGAGATGATCCAGCTTTCCGGGGTGTCCCGCACCTTCGACGGCCGCAGCGGCCGCGTCGAGGCGCTGCGCGGCATCGACCTCGACGTGGCGGCGGGTGAGTTCGTCGCCGTACTCGGCCGCTCCGGTTGCGGCAAGTCCACGCTGCTGCGCCTGATCGCCGGCCTGCTCCCCGTGAGCGAGGGCAGGATCACCGTGGCCGGTACGCCGATCACCAAGCCGCGCCGGGACATCGCGATGCTGTTCCAGCGGCCCGCCCTGCTCCCCTGGCGTACGGTCCTGGACAACGTCCTGCTCCCGGTGGAGATGTTCGGCTGGAAGCGGGCCAAGCACCGCGACCGGGCCCGGCAACTGCTGGACCTCGCCGGACTGGGCGGCTTCGAGAAGCGGCTGCCGCACGAACTCTCCGGCGGCATGCAGCAGCGGGTCTCGCTGTGCCGGTCGCTGATCGGTGAGCCCCGGGTGATGCTGATGGACGAGCCGTTCTCCGCGCTCGACGCGCTCACCCGCGAGGAGCTCTCCGGCGAGCTGCAACGCGTGCACATGACGTCCGGGGCCACCGTCGTCTTCGTCACCCACTCGATCGACGAGGCGGTGCTGCTGGCCGACCGGGTGGTCGTCCTCAGCCCCCGCCCCGGCCGGATCCGCAAGGTGGTCGACGTCAACATCCCGCGACCGCGCACCCTCGGCCGCAACGCGCACCTGGCGGACGTCGCCCGGGTCAGCGCCGACCTGCACGAACTCCTCATGGAGCGGGACCTGCCGGCGACAGCCGGCGCGGAGGGACGATGAGCATGCGGGTCACCGTCTTCACGGAGCCGCACCGGGGCGCCAGCTACGACGACCAGCTCCGCTTCGCCCGGCTGGCCGAGGACGGCGGCTTCGAGGGCTTCCTCCGCGCCGACCACTACCAGGCGATGGGGGACGAGGCCGCGCTGCCCGGCCCGACCGACGCCTGGCTGACGCTGGCCGCGCTGGCCCGGGAGACCAGCAGGATCCGGCTCGGCACCCTGGTCACCTCCGCCACCTTCCGGCTGCCCGGCCCGCTGGCCGTCATGGTGGCCCAGGTGGACCAGATGAGCGGCGGCCGGGTCGAGCTCGGCATCGGCGCCGGCTGGTACGAGCGCGAGCACGTCTCCTACGGCATCCCGTTCCCCGGCGTCGGCGAGCGCTTCGACCGGCTGGCCGAGCAGCTGGAGATCATCACCGGGCTGTGGCGGACGCCGCCGGGCGAGACGTACAGCTTCACCGGCGACCACTACCGGCTGCTGGACGCCCCCGCGCTGCCGAAGCCGGTGCAGGTGCCCGGCCCCCCGGTCATCGTCGGCGGCCGCGGCCCGAAGCGCACCCCCGAACTCGCCGCCCGGTACGCCGACGAGTTCAACATGCCGTTCAAGACCGTCGCGGAGACCGCCGCCGCGTACGAGCGGGTGCGGGAGGCCTGTGACCGGGCCGGCCGGGCCGAGTCGGGACGCGCCCCGCTCACCCTCTCCGCCGGGATCGTGGTGGCGATCGGTCGCACCGACGCCGAGGCGCACCGCCGCGCCGCACCGCTGCACGTCAAGAGCGCACTGCCGCCGGAGGACCCGGTGGTCGGCTCGCCCGCGCAGCTCGTCGACCGGATCGGCGAGTTCGCCGCGATCGGCGCCACCCGGGTGCACCTGCGACTGATCGACTTCGCCGACCTCGACCATCTGGAGCTCATCGCCGCCGAGGTGCTCCCCCGACTGGACGGAACCCGATGACCGACGCGCACCTCGAACTCGGCCCGGTGGGCCAGGAGATCGTGTACGAGAACGACCGGGTCCGGGTCTGGCACATCCGCCTGGAGCCGGGCGAGCGGCAGCCGCTGCACCGGCACGACCACCCGTACCTCGTGGTGGCGATCCAGGGGGCGAAGAACGTCGTACAGACGATCGACGGCACCCTCATCGACGCCGACGAGCCGACCGGCGGGGTGGTCTACCGGGACCCGGGGGCCGTGCACATGCTGACCAACGTGGGCGACACGACGTACCTGGCCCGGCTGGTCGAACTGAAGTAACCGCCGGCGGGCGGGTCGCCCCCCGCTCGCGGCGCGCCGGTGGCGGCCTGGTCAACAGGTGCGTAACGTGCCGGACATGGCCTTTCGGACCTGGGGCAGACTGCTGCTCACCGCGCTCGGGGTGAGCCTGCTGGCCGGGGCCGGTCAGCTCGGCATCGCCTTCGGCTTCGGCATCGTCCGGCTCTCCGGCACCTTCACCGGCGCCACCGTCAACCAGTGGCCGGCCCAGCTCGTCTGGGCGGGCTGGTTCGCGGCGAACGCCGCCGTGGTGGGCGCGGTGCTCACCGAGCGCCTGGCCCGCCGCGACGGAGGGCTGGCCGGCACCGGGCGCCTGCTCGCCGTCGCCGGCGCCGCCGCGCTGGGCGCCACCGTCGTCGCGCCGCTCTGCATGCAGCCGGCCAGAGCGGCCGAACTCGTCTCGATGGACCCGGTCTGGGCCGTCGGCATCTGCGCGGTCCTCGGTGCGCTGGTCGGCGCGGGCGCCGCCCTCGCTGTGCTGCTCAAGCCGCCGGTGGGATGGAACGTGGCGGCGATCGTGGGCGCGATCTGGCTGCTGGCGCTGGTCTCGGTGGCGCCGTCGCTGGTCTCGACCGGGCCGCTGGACACCGTACGACTGGGGGTGCTGGAGCCGGCGTCCCTCGACGCCGGCGCGGTGCAGGGGCTGGCCCTGGTGGTCCTGCCGCTGGTGGCGCTGCTGGCCGGCGCGGCAACCGGCGGGCTGGCCCGGTGGCGGGGACATCCGCCGCTGGTCAGCGGCGCGACGGGGGTGGCGGGACCGGTGCTGGTCGCGTTCGCCTACCTGACCGCCGGCCCGGGCGACACCGCCGACCGCTACCAACTCACGCCGTACTACGCGGCGCTGCTCGCGGTGGCCGCCGGCGCGCTCGGGTCGGCCGCAGCCGCGCTGCTGCGCTGGCCTCTCGTCACGCGCACCGCCCCCACCGGGGCCATCGAGCCGACCGACATCCTCCGGCCGCTGCCCACCGGCCCGGCCCTGCCGCGGACCCCGGCGTCCACCGGCGACGACGAGCCGGAGACGGTCGACCTGGCCAACGCCGCCCCGGTCGTCGCCAACCAGGCCGGCGGTACGGGCTCCGGCGCGGTCATCGCCGCCAGCGGCGACGGCCCGGCGCCCCGGGTTGTTCCGCCGCACTGGGACTGGCCCGCCGACGGAGGGACCGTCCCGGCTCCCGCCGCCGACGCCCGGACGGGCGCGGATCCCGAATGGACGGCCGAGTCGCCGGCCTCGGCTCCCGGGTGGACAGCCGAGTCACCGGCCTCAACTCCCGGCGACCTGCCCACAGTCGACCGTCCGCTCGAACCGGAGCCCACCCCCACGCAGGACAGCACCGACGAGCACGCCCCGATCACCTCGGTCGCACCGGCTGCACCGACCGTCCCGGCCACCCCGGTCGCCGACGAGGCGCCGCCAGCCGGGAAGACGACGCCCGACGCGCAGCCCGCCGGGAAGGTGGTGCCCGCTGGAGTGCCGACCGAGGGACCGGCGCCCGCCGGAAAGCCGACCGAGGAAGCGAGGCCCGCCGGAGAGCCGACCGAGAGGGCGAGGCCCGGCGCGCAGCCCGCCGCGGCGGCGACGCCCGCGGGACAGCCGGCAGAAGCGGTCGCCGAACAGCAGGCCGTCCCGAGCGCGCCCAAGCCCCGCCGCACCCGTAAGCCACGGTCGACGCGTCAGCCGGCCGCCACGGTGGCACCGGAGGCTGCGGGTCCGACGCCCGACGCGACGGGCAACCCGGTGACCGGGCCCACCGCGCCGGTCACGGCGGTGTCGTCGCCATCCCCGGCCGCCCCGGACGCCCCCGCCGCGCTCGGCACCACGACCAGCACGACCGCACCCGGCACGACGGCCAACACCCGGCCCGGTCCCCCGGCCGAAGCCGCGCCCGACACCACGACCGGCCCTCAATCCGACGCCACGACCGGAACCGGGCCCCACACGACCGGCCTCCAACCCGGTCCCACGGCCGAAGCCGCGCCCGGCATCACGGCCGGAGCGGACCACGGTGCGTCGGGGTCGGACGGCAGCGGACCGCGCGCGGTGCCGCTCTTCGCGGCGGGCGGCGAGGCGGCTCCCCGCCGGGCCGTCGAGCCGGACGCCGGCACCACGCCCCCGTCCGCCCCGGCGTGGCCGGCACCACCCCGGCCCCAGGCCGACGGCACCGCCGAGGCGGCACAGCCGGCCACAGAACCCGCGCCCGACGCGACGCCCCGACCCCGCCACCGGGCCCCGATGCCCGACCTGGCCCGGGCCGCGAACTGGGAGGCGCTCGCCACCGCACGACGGGGCGGCCCCGTCCCGGCGCCCGCCGAGCCCGCGCCGGAGAACGGCATCCCCGCCGCCCGGGCGGAGGCACCGTCGCCCGGTTCCCCGTCGCCCGGTTCCCCGTCGCCCGCCGAGGCCGAGCAGCCCACCGGGCGGAATCGGGGCCGGCTGGGCCTGTTCCGCCGTAACCGGCCCCGGTCCGAGGACGCCTCGGCCGACCGGGAGTCCGAGCCGCTGCCGGCGCAGGACGAGGAGTACGTGGACTGGGTCACCGGCCTGAGCAAGCCCGTCCCGGACAACGAGCCCGAGCAGGAGAGCGGCCGGCGGTCGTTGCGCTCCACCGGCCGCCACCACCGCGACTGACCCGACCGGCCCACGCCCGCCCCGCCCCGGACGACCGGAGCCGGAGCAGGCGTCCGCCGTTGCGAACCTCCGCCCTCCCGAACCTCCGCCCTCCAGAACGTCCGCCCTCCCGGGCGCCGACCCGGACGGGCATCGGCTCGGACGGGCATCGGCTCGGACGCGCGGTCGCGCTGCTCAGGCGAGCGGCAGGTAGACCCGGCCGCCGGAGGAGAGGAACTCCTCCGACTTGTCCTTCATGCCGCGCGCCGCGTACTCCTTCAGCTCCTGGGTGATCTTCATGGAGCAGAACTTCGGGCCGCACATCGAGCAGAAGTGGGCGGTCTTCGCCGGCTCCGCCGGCAGCGTCGCGTCGTGGTACGACCGTGCGGTCTCCGGGTCCAGCGACAGGTTGAACTGATCCTCCCAGCGGAACTCGAACCGCGCCTTGGACAGCGCGTCGTCCCACGCCTGCGCGCCCGGGTGCCCCTTGGCCAGGTCGGCCGCGTGCGCCGCGATCTTGTACGCGATCACGCCGGCCTTCACGTCGTCGCGGTCCGGCAGCCCCAGGTGCTCCTTCGGGGTCACATAGCAGAGCATCGCGGTGCCGAACATGCCGATCATCGCCGCGCCGATCGCCGACGTTATGTGGTCGTACGCGGGGGCGATGTCGGTGGTCAGCGGGCCGAGAGTGTAGAACGGCGCCTCGTGGCACCACTCCTGCTGGAGGTCCACGTTCTCCTTGATCTTGTGCATCGGCACGTGCCCGGGGCCCTCGATCATCACCTGCACGTCGTGCTCCCAGGCGACCTTCGTCAGCTCGCCGAGGGTGCGCAGCTCGGCAAACTGCGCGGCGTCGTTGGCGTCCGCGATCGAGCCCGGACGCAGCCCGTCGCCGAGCGAGAACGTCACGTCGTAGCGGGCCAGGATCTCGCACAGCTCGGCGAAGTTCGTGTAGAGGAAGTTCTCCTCGTGGTGCGCCAGGCACCACGCCGCCATGATCGAGCCGCCCCGCGACACGATCCCGGTCACCCGGTCCACCGCCAATGGCACGTACGGCAGCAGCACCCCCGCGTGCACCGTCATGTAGTCGACGCCCTGCTCGGCCTGCTCGACGACGGTCTCCCGGAACACCTCCCAGCTCAGCTTCACCGGGTCGCCGCCGACCTTCTCCAGCGCCTGGTAGATCGGCACGGTGCCGATCGGCACCGGCGAGTTCCGCACGATCGCCTCGCGCGTCTCGTGGATCCGCTTCCCCGTCGACAGGTCCATCACCGTGTCCGCGCCCCACCGGGTCGCCCAGGTCAGCTTCTCCACCTCCTCGGCCACCGACGAGGTGACCGCCGAGGTGCCGATGTTCGCGTTCACCTTCACCAGGAACGCCTTGCCGATGATCGCCGGCTCGCACTCGGGGTGGTTGACGTTGAGCGGCAGCACGGCCCGCCCGGCGGCGATCTCGTCCCGGACGAACTCCGGCGCCATCCCCTCCCGGACCGCCACGAACTCCATCTCCGGCGTCACCACGCCCGCCCGGGCGTACGCGAGCTGGGTGGGGCGGCGGCCGCCGGTCCCGGCGAGCGGGGTGCCCGCGCCCCGCACCGGTGCGACGTCGCCGCGCTCGGCGATCCACCCTCCGCGCAGCGGCGGCAGCCCGACCTCAGGATCGGAGCCGGGGCCGGAGGTGTCGTAGAGCCGCAGCGGCGGGTTGTCGCCGGTCAGTTCCACCTCGGCGAACGGCACCCGCACATCCGGCCGGGACCCCTCCACGTACACCTTGCGACGTGCCTGCATGACAGCCTCCCTGGTGATCAAGCGGACCAGCCGAAGTGGTCCAACGGGCCGCGTCCCGCGCCCAGTTCCCAGTCCCGCGCGCCGGTCAGCGCGCGGAGGACGTACTCCTTGGCGGCGGCGACCGCCGTCGGCACCGGGTCGCCGAGCGCCAGCCGGACGGCGATCGCCGCCGAGAACGAGCACCCGGTGCCGTGGTTGTGCCGGGTGTCGACCCGCGGCGCGCGGAGCAGGGTCGTGACGCCGCCGCCGTGCAGCACGTCGACCGCCTCGCCGTCGGCGTCCACGTCACCGCCGGTCACCACCACGTGCGCCGGGCCGCCGGCCGCCAGCGCCTCGGCGGCGGCCACCATCTCCTCGACCGTGGTCACCGGGCGTCCGGTGATGGCCGCGGCCTCCGCGCAGTTCGGCGTCGCCACCTGCGCGTACGGCAGCAGCCGCTCCACGGCGGCGACCACGCCCAGCCGGTGCCCGCTGGTGGCGACGAGCACCGGGTCGACGACGAGGTGGGGCAGCCGGCCGTCCTTCGCGGCGCCCGCCACCGCGTCGGCGACCGCCGGGGTGCCGAGCACACCCGTCTTGACGGCGCGGACGGTGAAGTCGGCGAGCACGCTGTCGAGCTGCTCGGTGACCGTGCGCGGCGGCAGCGGCAGCACGGCGTCGACGCCCCTCGTGTTCTGCGCGGTGACCGCGGTGAGCACGCTGGTGCCGTACGCGCCGAGGGCCGCGAAGACCTTCAGGTCGGCCTGGATGCCGGCGCCCGCGCCGGAGTCGGAGCCGGCGATGGTGAGGACGGTCGTCGGGGTCATCGTTCCTCTTCCGTGGTGGCGGACGCGAGCTCGGGCCGGGCCTGCGCGGTGGCGGCTGTCGTGAGGGTGGCTGCCGTGCGGGCGGCTGCCGTGCGGGCGGCTGTCGTGAGGGCGGCTGCTGCCGCCTCGGGGTCGTCGGCGCGCATGACGGCACCCAGCACCGCCACCCCCACGGCTCCCGCCTCGACGCAGGCAACCACCTGCTCCGGGCTCTGCACCCCGCCGAGCGCCAGGATCGGCACGGGGCTGGCCGCGATCAGCGCGCCGAGCCCGTCCGGGCGCAGGGGTGGGCCGTAGCCGGGCTTGGTGCTGGTCGGGTAGACGGGCGAGAGGGTGGCGTAGTCCTCCGTGGTCAGTCGCGCCAGCTCCGCCCGGTCGTGGCAGGAGCGGCCGACCAGGCCGAGGCGCGGCGGCGGGTACGGCCCCGCCGACGGCAGGTGCACGGCGTCGCCGCCGAGCGGGTCGGGGCCGGCGACGACCAGGGTGCCGCCCACCTCGGCGAGGATCGCGCGCAGCTCGGCGGCGAGGGCGGCGCGCTCGGCCCGGGGCAGGTCCTTCTCCCGCAGCACCACCCACCGCACTCCCCCGGCGACGGCGCCCGCCACGACGTCGACCAACGACCGCCGCGCCTGCCACCGGTCCGTCAACAGCACGACGCCGGCCGGCCCGCGCGAGATCTTGGCGGGAAACGGCCCCTCCAGGGGTCCTTCCGCACCAAGATCCGCAGCCGACACCAAAGCCGCAGCCGAAGCCGCGAGAGCGAGACCGGGGCTGGCGGTCACAGGTCCGGCCGTCCCTCGTCGGGGGTGGAGGCGAGCGCGTGGAAGCGTCGGGCGATCCGGCCCGCCCCGTACGCGAGCCGGCCCGCCTCGACCGCGTACCGCATGGCGGTGGCCATCGCCACCGGGTCGGCGGCACGGGTGACCGCGCTGGCGAGCAGCACCGCGTCGCAGCCCAGCTCCATGGCCAGCGCGGCGTCCGAGGCGGTGCCGATGCCAGCGTCCAGGATCACCGGCACGTCGACGCCCTGCCGGATCAGCCGGATGTGGTGCGGGTTCGACACGCCCAGCCCGGAGCCGATCGGCGCGCCCGCCGGCATCACCGCGGCGCAGCCGACGTCGGCCAGCCGGCGTGCCAGGATCGGGTCGTCCGACGTGTACGGCAACACCACGAACCCGTCGTCGACGAGTTCCTCGGCGGCGCGCAGCAGCTCCACCCCGTCGGGCAGCAGCGTGCGCTCGTCGCCGATCACCTCCAGCTTCACCCAGTCGGTGCCGAACGCCTCCCGGGCCAGGTGCGCCACCTTCACCGCCTCGCCCGCGGTGTAGCAGCCGGCGGTGTTCGGCAGCAGCCGCACGCCGCAGCGGTCGAGCAGGTCCAACAGCCCGCCGGCGGTGCCGGGGGCGGTGTCGACCCGCCGCAGGGCCAGGGTGACCAGTTCGGTGCCGGAGGCGCGGATGGCGTCCTCCAGCATGCGCAGGTTGGCCGCGCCGCCGGTGCCGAGGATCAGCCGGGACGTGAAGCTCACGCCACCCAGGTCGAAGCTCACCGCGTCACCCGCCCTGGGCGGCGCTGAGCACCTCGACGCGGTCGCCGTCGCGCAGCACGGTCGCCGGCCAGCCAGTACGCGGCACCACCTCCCCGTTGACCGCGACGGCGAGGCCGCGCTGCTGGTCGGTGACCGCGCGGACCAGGTCCGCCACGGTCGAGCCGCCGGGCAGGCTGCGCCCGGTGCCGTTCACCGTCAGTTCCACGTGTGCTCCTTCTCGGGTGCGGACGGGTCGTGCCCGAACCGGGCCGGGGTGAAGGGGGCGAGCAGGGGGTCCGCCGCACCCGTGACGACCAGCTCGGCGATCAGGTCGGCGGTGACCGGGGTGAGCACGATGCCGTGCCGGTGGTGCCCGGTGGCGGCGAGCACGCCGGGCCGGCCGGGCAGGGGGCCGAGGATCGGGGCGTTGTCGGGGGTGCCGGGGCGCAGGCCGGCAAGGATCTCGACCAGGTCGTACTCGGTCAGCTCGGGCAGCAGGTCGACGGCGGCGCGCAGCAGGCGCAGCACCGCCCCGGCGGACACGTCGGTGTCGGAGCGCTCCTCGACGGTCGCGCCCACCACCACCTCCCCGTCGTCGCGGGGGACTAGGTAGACGTGCTCGCCGTCGACGTACCCCCGGATGACGTGCCGGAAGCCCGGCGCGGCGCCGCCGGGCGCGCGGAGCCGGACCACCTGCCCCTTCACCGGCCGCACCGGCAGCCCGGTCAGGGCCGCCGCGCCGCAGCCGGCCGCGACCACCGTGACGTCGGCGTCCACGTCGGACAGGAAGCACACGGCGGCGGGTACCAGCGTGGCGCCGGCCCGCTCGGCGGCCGTGCGCAGCGCGGGCACCAACCGGCGCGGGTCGACCTGGTGGTCCGTGGCGGCGAGCGCGCCGCCGCGCACCCGGGGCGCCAGCGCCGGCTCGCGGTCCCGCAGCGCCGACGGGCGCAGCGGCGTCACCGGCAGCCCGATCCCCTGCTGGTACGCCCACAGCCGGCGCACCTCGGCCAGGTCGTCGGCGGTGAGCCCGACCATCAGCGTGCCCTCGCTCCGGTAGCCGACGTCCACACCGGTGGCGGCGGTCAGTTCGGCGGCGAAGGCCGGCCAGCGGGCGGCGGAGGCGGTCAGCAGCCCGGTCAGCTCATGCTCGCCGAAGTACGCCTCGGCGACCGGGGCGAGCATGCCGGCGGCGACGTGGGACGCGCCGGATCCCGGGGCGGGGTCGTGCACGACGACGCGCAGTCCGCGCTGCGCGCAGCGCCAGGCGATCGCCAGCCCGACCGGTCCCGCCCCCACCACGGCGACATCCGGTCGGTTCAGCACCCCAGTGCTCCCAGCAGCTCCGCCGTCGCCCGGGCCGGATCCGCCGCCCCGGAGAGGGCCCCCACCACCGCCACCCCGTACGCCCCGGCGGCCAGCAGCGCGGGCACCCTCGCGGCGGTCACCCCGCCGATCGCGACGACCGGCACGTCCACGGCGTCGGCGACGGCGCGTACCCCCGCCGGGCCGATCGGCGCCGGCAGCCCCGTCTTGGTGCCGGTGGCGTGGCAGGGGCCCACGCCCAGGTAGCTGGCCCCGGCGGCGACCGCCTCGGCGGCCGTCCCCGGCTCCCGGGCGGTCGCGCCGAGCACGGCAGTCGCGCCGAGCACCCGGCGGGCCGCCCCGACCGGCAGGTCGTCCGCGCCGACGTGCCCACCGGCTGCGCCCACGGCCAGCGCCACGTGCAGCAGGTCGTTCACCAGGCAGGTGGCGTCGTACCGGGCGCAGAGCGCGACCACCCGGCGGGCCAGGTCGTACGCCTCCCGGTCCGTGGCGTCGTCGGTCACCCGGACCTGCACGACCAGTTCCGCGCGGGCCACCGGGAGGGCGGCCCGCAGCACGGCGAGCGGATCCCGCCCGGGTCGGGTGTCGGTGATGAGATGCAGTCGCCCGAGGGACGGCACGGCAACACTCCTCCCTGCGCCGGCATTACCCGGATCAGGTTCGACGGTCGGGGGCTCACAGCCCCCCTCTCAGCCCGGTGTACCGGGCTCCCGTGGGTCACTTGCGGGTGTCACCGTACGACGGATCGCCGGATCCGCCAAGGTCGAGCCGCGGATTTCACACCGACAGCTCGAACCCGAGGGACGGGACGGCGCGTGACCGTCCCGTCACGCGATGCTGTCCGGATGCCCTCCGCCGCCCGGGTACCGCCCCGCCTCGCCTTCCTGCCGTTCCGGGCCAGCACCGCCATCGCCGAAGGACTCCTGAGCCGCGCCATGCTGCGCGGGCCGACCTGGCAACGCCTCCTCCCGGACGTGTACGTGCACCGGGACGCGCTGCGCGCACCGGACCATCGGCTCTGGTGTGATGCGGTCGCCCTGCTCCTGCCCGCAGGCGCCGCGATCGCCGGGATGAGCGCCGCGTACCTGTGGGGCGTCGACCTTCTGGCCCGCGACGCTCCGGTCAGCGTCCTCCTTCCTCGCTCGGCGCGGCTGCGTCCGCATCCCCGGCTGTCCGCCACCCGTTCGAACCTGCCGGAAAGCGATCTGACCAGCTTCGGAGGCCTACCGGTCACCACGCCGCTACGAACGGCGTTCGACCTCGGGCGACAGGCGCCGCGCCCCGAGGCCCTCGTCGCCGTCGACGCACTGCTGCACCGCCGGGTGGTCAAGCTGCCGGCCCTGCGGGCATTCGCCGACGCTCGTCCCCGCTGGCCCGGGCTGCCGCTGCTGCGGGAGGTGCTGGCGCTGGCCGAGCCCCTGAGTGAGTCCCCGATGGAGACCCGGTTACGGCTCCTCCTCCTCCTCGACGCCGGGCTTCCCCCGTTCACGGCGCAGCACGACGTGCTCGACGCCCGAGGACGGTTCGTCGGTCGGGTGGACCTGGCCTCGCCCGCCCTGCGCGTCGCGGTCGAGTACGACGGCGACCACCACCGCGAGCGTGCCCACTTCCGCCAGGACGTCGCCCGGCTTAACGCGCTGCGCGCGGCCGGCTGGATCGTCCTGCGCTTCACCGCCGACGACGTGCTCCGGCACCGGGCCCGGACGGTACGCCTCGTCGCCACCGCCCTGCACGAACGCGCCGACGAGCGGAACGTCAGGGCTGTCATCCGCCCCCGGTGACAGCCCTGACGTTCCACCCGGCGGTGCAAGCCGGCTCCGGCGGGTGACAGGCGGGAGGTCCACCCGGCACACGCCGCGACCGGCCACCCCGCGCAGGTGCGCCGGCCACGGGACACCTGGGAAGGCAGCCCGCGGGCGGGCGGCGGGAACGGGTGGAACACCAGGGCTGCTTCCCCGGGCCGGAGACATGCGTGGTGTTCCACCCGTGGAGGCCCGGCCCCGGCCCGGACAAGGCAGGGCGGGCACGTCCCGTCAGAGGGCGGCGCGCAGGGCTTCGAGGTCCTCGTCGTTGGGCTGCCAGGTGCCCGCCGCCGCGTTGGCGCGTACCTGCTCGGGCGTGGTGGCGCCGGCGATCACAGAGGTCACCGCGAGCTGGGCGGCCAGCCCGCCGATCGCCACCTGGAGCATCGACAGCCCCCGCTCGGCGGCGTACGACTCGATCGCCTCGATGGTGTCCCAGTCGGCGGCGGCGAGTCGCTGGGCGTACCGGCCGCCACCGGCGAGGCGGCTGCCGGCCGGCGGGGCCTCGTTGCGCTTGTACTTGCCGGTGAGCAGCCCGTTGGCCAGCGGGAAGAACGGCAGCAGCCCGAGGCCGAAGCGCCCGCACGCCGGCACCACCTCGGCCTCGACGCCGCGCTCCAGCAGGCTGTAGTGGTTCTGTGCGCTGATGAACCGGGACCGGCCGTTCGACGAGGCCACCCAGTCCGCGTCGGCGATCTGCCAGCCGGCGAAGTTGGAGTTGCCCAGGTAGCGGACCTTGCCGGCCCGGACGAGGTCGTCGAGCGCGGCGAGCGTCTCGTCGATCGGGGTGCCCGGGTCGGGCTCGTGCATCTGGTACAGGTCGATGTGGTCGGTGCCGAGCCGGCGCAGCGACGCCTCCACCGCCCGGGCGATGTAGCGACGGGCGCCCCGGGCGCCGAAGTCGGGGCCGTTCATGCCGTTCATGTCCATGCCGAACTTGGTGGCCACCACGACGTCGTCGCGCCGGCCCTTGAGCGCCTGGCCCAGCAGTTCCTCGGAGCCGCCCTGCGGCTCCCCGTAGATGTCGGCGGTGTCGAAGAAGTTGATCCCGGCGTCGAGCGCGGCGTCGACCACCGCCCGGGTGCCGTCGAGGTCGAGCTTGCGGCCGAAGTTGTTGCAGCCGATGCCGACCACGGACACCACGAGCCCGGAGTCGCCCAACCGGCGGTAGGTCATCTCAGTCACGAGATCCACCCTATGCCGGCCGCCGGGCGCACGCTGCGGACCGCGCAGCCCACCACACGCACGGACCGCGAAGCCGAACCAGGCCCCGCGGACGGCAGGACCCAAGCACGACCCCACGCACCCGCGGACCACGCAGGAACCACGCGCACCGACGGCGGAGCCGCCCGGCGTACGTCGCGGACCGTCAGTCGAGCACGTCGGCGACGAGCCGGCGGGCGGCGGCGAGCGTGCCGGCCAGCTCGTCCGGCGTGTGCCCGACCGCGCCGAGCAGCGCCTGCGCCCGCCGGGCGAAGTCGGGCGGCGCGCCGGGCAGCCGCCCCGCGGCGGCGATCATGCCCTTCTCGTTGACCAGCCACCGCCCCGCCCGGGCGTGCAGCACCTGGGTGAGTACCCCGATCGCCCGGAACAGGCAGCCGGCCACGTACCCGCCGTCGCCGGCCACGGCGGCCTTGGCCGCGCCGTCGACCAGGAACCGGGCCTCCCACCCGCCGGCGGTGAGGGCCTCGGCCAGGGCCGGCGGGTACGCGCGGGTCTCCTCCCGCAGCGCGGTCAGCTCACCGGTCGGGTCGCCGAGCACGCGGCAGAGCGCCACCTCGCCGGCGTAGGCGGACGAGTAGAAACCGAGCGGGTGCCCGGCCTGCACGCCGATCTCGTACCGGCCGGCCCGGCAGTCGGCCCAGATCCGGTGCACCCGGTCGAGGTCACGGTAGATCCAGTCGACCGCCGCCCCGCCGACGCGCAGCCATCCGCCGCCGTCGACCCACGGCCCCCAGCCGCCGGGCGGGGTCAGCTCGACCGCCTCGTCGGCGACGGTCGCGGCGACGGCGCGCAGGCCCGGCACGTCAAGCTCGCCCCGGTAGTAGAGGCCGAGGTCCCAGTCGGAGTCGGGCCGGTGCTCGCCCCGGGCCCGGCTGCCGCCGAGGGCGACGGCGACGACCCCGCCGACCGCGCAGAGGCGGTCGGCCAGGTCGGCGGGGATCACGCCACGTCCCAGACCGGTTCCGGGGTCTCCACCACCTCGTTGTCGCCCCGGAAGAGCACGAACCGGTCGAAGGAGCGGGTGAACCAGCGGTCGTGGGTCACCGCCACCACGGTCCCCTCGAACGCCGTCAGCCCGGCCTCCAGCGCCTCCGCCGAGGCCAGGTCGAGGTTGTCGGTGGGCTCGTCGAGCAGCAGCAGCGTCGCGCCGGACAGCTCCAGCAGCAGCACCAGGAAGCGCGCCTGCTGACCGCCGGAGAGGGTGCCGAAGCGCTGGTCGCCCTGCCCCGCCAGCTCGTACCGGCTCAGCGCCGCCATCGCGGCGTGCCGGTCCATGCCGGTCCGGTGCTCGTCGCCCCGCCAGAGGATCTCGACGAGGGTCTTCGCCATCAGCTCCGGCCGGTCGTGGGTCTGCGAGAAGTGTCCGGGGCGTACGCGGGCGCCGAGCCGGGCCACCCCGTCGTGCACCACCGGCGCGAGCGCGGCGGCGCCGTCGACCGGCCCGTTGGCCGGGTCGGGGTCGGTGCCGCCCCGGGCGAGCAGCCGCAGGAAGTGCGACTTGCCCGTGCCGTTGGCGCCGAGCACGGCGACCCGGTCGCCGTACCAGATCTCCAGGTCGAACGGGAAGGTCAGGCCGTCGAGCTCCAGCTGCTCGCAGATCACCGCGCGCTTGCCGGTCCGCCCGCCGGTGAGCTGCATCCGGATGTCCTGGTCCTTCGGCGGTACGGGCGGCGGCCCGGCCTCCTCGAACTTGCGCAACCGGGTCTGCGCGGCCTGGTAGCGCGACGCCAGCCCGTCGTTGTACGCGGCCTTCTGCTTGTACATCAGCATCAGCTCGCGCAGCTTCTGGTGCTCCTCGTCCCACCGCCTGCGCAGTTCGTCGAGGCGGGCGTGCCGGGCCAGCCGGGCCTCGTGCCAACTCGCGAAGCCCCCCGGGTGCACCCAGGCGCTGCCGCCCTCCACGGCGACCACCCGGTCGGCGGTGTGGGCGAGCAGCTCCCGGTCGTGCGAGACGTAGAGCACCGACTTGGTCGACTCGCGCAGCCGCCCTTCCAGCCAGCGCTTGCCGGGCACGTCGAGGAAGTTGTCCGGCTCGTCGAGGAGCAGCACCTCGTCGGGGCCGCGCAGCAGCAGTTCGAGGGCGAAGCGCTTCTGCTGACCGCCGGAGAGGGTCCGGACGGGCCGTTCCCGGGCGCTCTCCCAGGGCAGGCCGAGCACGATGGTGGCGACCGTGTCGAAGAGCACCTCGGCGTCGTACCCGCCGATTTCGCCCCAGGCCGCGAGCGCGTCCGCGTACGCCAGCTGGGCCTTGCCGGCGGCGGTGCTGTACTTGCCGCGGACCTCGGCGGCGCGCATGGCCCCCTCGGTCTCGACCAGCCGGCGGCCGGCGTCGCGCAGCGCGGGCGGGGCCAGCGACAGGGCCATGTCGGCCAGCGTGGACTCGTCGCCGATCATCCCGATGAACTGGCGCATCACGCCCAGCCCGCCGGAGCGCGCGATCGCGCCGGTCTTCACCGGCAGGTCGCCGGCGACCATCCGCAGCAACGTCGTCTTGCCCGCGCCGTTCGGCCCGACCAGGGCCACCTTGGCGCCCTCCCCGACCCGGAACGACACGTCGGAGAAGAGTTCCCGACCGTCGGGAAGAATGTGCCCGACCGCTGCCACGTCCACGTATCCCACGTCGGCATCCTGCCCGAGCACGGGCCGGGCGGCCCAATCATTTACCGGGTGACCCGCAGCACCCGGTAGCCCTTCTGGCTGGCGTGGCGCCCCACCTGCCAGCCCTGCTCGACCAGCCAGCGCTGCAACGAATCCCCGCCGAGATAGCGGGCCACCACCAGCCAGGCGACGCCGTTCGGGGCGAGCCGGGGCAGCCAGCGCAGCAGGATCCCGTGCAGCTCGTCCTTGCCGACGTGGATCGGGGGGTTGGACCAGATCTCCGCCAAGGTCAGATCGGCGGGTACGTCGTCCGGCGCGGCGACGCGCACCCGGTCGGCCGCGCCGACCCGCGCCGCGTTGGCCGCGGTGAGTTCGCGGGCCCGTTCGTTGACGTCGACGGCCCACACGGTCGCCGACGGCGCGGAGCTGGCGAGCACGCAGGTGATCGGGCCGAAGCCGCAGCCGAGGTCGAGCAGGGCGCCGGTGGTTCCGGCGGACGGCAGCTCGGCCTTGCGCAGCAGCACCGCCGTGCCGGGGTCGAGGCGGGCGGCGGAGAAGACGCCGGCGGAGGACGCCAGGGCGTAGTCGCGGCCGGCGACGGAGAACTCGACCTCGCGCGGGCTGGCGGCGGTCGTGGGTTCAGCGGTGAAGTAGTGTTCGCCGGTCACGCCGGCAATTCTCGCACCGCCACCGGCCACCCCGGCGCGGGCCCGGCGGCACGACCGGGCCGACCAGGCCGACCAGGCCCGGCACGGCGGCGCGGGCCACGGCCGGCAGGGGCGGCGGCGCGGGCCCGGCACGGCGGCGTAGGCCCGGCACGGCGACGCGGGACCGGCGCGGGTGCCCAGCACGGGACGAAATGACTCTGCCCGCAATTTCCCATTATTCGCACCTAAAGGGACAATGCCTCCTACTCTGGGCGGCATGGTGTATCGGTACGAGTCCGATGAGGACGCATTCATGGAGTACCCGGAGCCCGGGTCCGACGGGTCGGTGCTCGGTGCCGGTCCGCCTCCCCCAGCCGGCCCCTCCCCGTCCCGCTTCCCGACGCCGTCGCTGCCCCGCGCCAACCGGGTCGCGCTGCCCTCCGCCGCGCCGGAGCCGGTCCGCGCCGTGGCGCAGGTGTCGCCTCCGGCGCCCGCCCATGTGCGGGCACCCGTCGAGGCGCAGGCGCCGGCACAGCCGCCCGCGCCGGTCGAGCCGCCGCCGGTCGAGCCGCCCGCGCCGGTCGAACCGCCGCGCGTCGAGCCGCCGCTGTCGGCCGGGCGGTCGCAGCGGGGTGGCGGCGGCCGGTGGTGGCAGGTCGTGGTCGGCGGCGCGGCCGTCCTGGCGCTGCTCGCGCTCTGCGGCCTCGGTGCCGCCGCCCTGCTGGCCGAGCGCGACGGGACGCCGCAGACGGCGCGCACGTCCCAACCGGAGGCGGCCGAGTCCGCCGACGTCGGGGCGCAGGCCCTCGACTCGCGGGACACCGACCAGGCGCCGCTGACCGCCAAGGAGCTCTTCCCCGGCAAGCAGCTCGTCGTCGCCGACGGAGAGCCCGCCTACAAGGTGTTGAAGAGCCAGTCCAGCGCCAGCTGCGCGGTGGCGGCCACCGGTGAGGTCGCCGACCTGCTGGTCCGCCTCGGCTGCACCCAGGTGGTCCGGGCCACGCTGCGGACGCCCGACGGCGGCCACCTCGTCACCACCGGGTTGTTCAACCTGACCGACCGGGCCAACGCCGAACGCGCCCGGGACCGGATCCGGTTGCTGCTCGACGAGCGGGAGGGCCGGTTCCGGGGCATGGCGGCCGACGAGGACAGCGCGGCGATCGCCACCGCGCCGGCCCGCGTCGGCTGGCAGGTGCGCGGCCACTACCTCGCGTACGCGGTGGTCGCCCGCAGCGACGGCGAGACGATCAGGTCCGGCGACACGAGGGCCCGGGAGATCCTCTTCGACATGATCGAGCTGCATCTCAACCGGGGCGTGCTGGAGCGCCGGGCGGACGGCGGCACGGCCGGCCAGCCGACCGACGATGGTGCGGGCGACACCGGCACGCAGGACGGGGGCGACTGACCGGGTCGCGAGGGCGGGCGGCGAGCCCGCCGACGGTGAGTGAGGCAACGGGTACGTGGGCCACGGCCGCGTACCCGTTCCGCGCGTCGCCGCCGGCCACTCAGGTCCGCAGCGCGACCCGGTGGGCCCGTAGCAGGTCGAGCATCCGGTCGTGCGGGACCGCGTACTTGACGCGTCCGTTGACGCCGACGGTGGTGCGCGCCATGAACAGCGAGTTCAGCAGTGCCTCCTCCACGGCCTCCAGCACCGCCGCGAAGACCGGCTCCAGGTCGGACTCCGGCGCCGTCGGTGCCTGCGTGTCGGCGGTGGAGAACGCCAGGGCGTAGTCGCCGCTGCCCCCGGCGAAGTCCGAGCCGACGCGCGCCATCGCGAAGATGGCCCGGCGGGCGACGCGACCCAGCTGCCGCGCGTCGAGGCGGCCGTCCGTGGCGACCACGATGACGCAGGAGTTGCCCGGGTGCTCGAGCCGGCCGGGGCGCGACAGGGTCGGCACCCCCACCTGCTCGGGCCGGATCGGCACCCCGGACACCTGAAGCACGCCGGAGAAGTTGGACTGCACCAGCACACCGACGGTGACGGGGCCACGGGACGTCGTGGCGAGCCGCGAGGACGTCCCGATGCCGGCCTTGAAGCCGAGGGCCGCCGTGCCCGTACCAGCGCCGACGGCGCCCTCCGCCGGCAGCCCGCCGCGGGCCTCCGCCAGCGCGGCGAGGACGTGCTCCGCCCGCACCGGCCGCGCCCGGATGTCGGACAGGAACCCGTCGTTGGTCTCCGCCACCACCGGGTTCAGCGACTCGACCGTCTCCCGGCCCGGCTGCCGGAGCATGTACGTGACCAGCGCGTCCGCGGCCCGGAACGTCGACAGCGTCGCGGTCAGCACCACGGGGGTCTCGATCTCGCCCAGCTCGGCAACCTGGGTCGAACCGACCATCTTGCCGTGCCCGTTGCCCACGAACAGCCCCGCCGGCAGCGACCGGCGGTCGGTCAGCTGGTCCGGGACGATCGCCGTCACCCCGCTGCGGATGCTGTCCCCGTCGACCAGCGTCGTGTGGCCCACCCGTACGCCGGGCACGTCGGTGACGGCGTTCAGCGGTCCCGTCGGCAGCGTCCCGACGACGATGCCGAGGTCCCGTCCACGGCGAGGTTCCTGCACGGCTTCCACTCCTTGACGGTCGACGGTGCTCTGCCGGGGCCGGGCGCGGGCCCGGCGGGCGACCGCCCCCGTCCCGGCGCAGCCGCTCGCCCCGGCCCGAGGATCCGGCAGCCGCCGGTCGGGACGCAAGCCCCGGGCGGTCAGCCCTCCACGGGTACGCGCAGCCGGCGGGTCGCCTCGGCGCGGTGGGCGTACTCGGCCGGGTCCTCGGGGTAGCCGACGGCGACCAGGGTGAGCCCGTGCGCCGGTGCCACGGTCACCTCGCTGGAGCGTTCCCGGCGGGCCAGCAGGCTGCCCGGCCACTCGACCGGCCGGCGCCCGTCCCCGGCGACCAGCATGGCCCCGACCAGGCTGCGGACCATCGCCTGGCAGAACGCGTCGGCCTGCACGGTGGCCACGAGGATCCCGTCCGGGTCCCGCCGCCAGTCCAGCCGGGTCACCTCGCGCAGCGTCGTGGCGTGCTCCTTGCGCCGGCAGTACGCGGCGAAGTCGTGCTCCCCCACCAGTCCCGCCGCGGCGGCGTTCAACGCGGCCAGGTCCAGCGGCTTCGGCCAGGCCAGAATCTCGTGCCGGCGCAGCGGCTCGACGCCCCACGGCGCGTCGGTCACCCGGTACTCGTAGCGGCGGAAGGTGGCCGAGAACCGGGCGTCGAAGTCGGCGGGCACCTCGGCCATCGCGCGTACCCGGACGTCGGTGGGGAGCAGCCGGGCCAGTCGGCGCAGCAGCCGTCCCCCGTGCTCCCGCCACACGGCGGTCGGCAGGTCGACGTGGCAGACCTGCCCGCTGGCGTGCACCCCGGCGTCGGTGCGGCCCGCCACGGTCAGGCCGGTCGCCGTACCCGCGCCGAGGACCAGGTCGAGGGTCTCCACGAGCACCCCGGCGACCGTGCGCCGGGTGGGCTGGGCGGCCCAGCCGGAGAAGCCCGACCCGTCGTACGCGACGTCCAGCCGCAGCCGGGTGCGCTCGTCCACTCGTACCTCCGCCTCACGGGGTCGGGCCCGGCACCCCGCGAGGGGGTGCCGGGCCCGACGGTGGCCTGGATCAGGCCTTGTCGTTCTCGCCGGCCTCGTCGCTGTCCTCGCGGGCGGCGGCGGTGTCGCCGGACGCCGACACGGGCGGCTCGGCGTCCTGGTCGCCCGAGTTCGACTTCGGGGCCTCCTCGGCCGGGGCGAGCGCCTCGACCTTGTCCTGCTGCGCGGCCTTGCGGGCGGCGGTCTTCTTGTTCGCCTTCGGCTCGGCGACCTGAAGCTCCTCGACAAGCTCGATGATCGCCATCGGCGCGTTGTCACCCTTGCGCGGACCGGTCTTCACGATCCGGGTGTAGCCACCGTTGCGGGTGGCGAACCGCGGCGCGATCTGGTCGAACAGGGAGTAGACCACGTCCTTGTCCTTGACGACGCCCAGCACCCGCCGGCGGGACGCCAGGTCGCCACGCTTGGCCTTGGTGATGAGCTGCTCGGCCAGCGGACGCAGCCGCCGGGCCTTCGTCTCGGTGGTCTTGATCTTGCCGTGCTGGAACAGCGCAGTGGCCAGGTTGGCCAGCATCAGCCGCTCGTGCGCGGGGCTGCCGCCGAGGCGGGGGCCCTTGGTGGGCGTGGGCATGCTTGGTGCTCCTCAGGTGTGGCGGCAGCGCGGACTAGAGCTGCTCGGTCTCGCGATAGTCGTCGGTGTCGTAGTCGGCCTCGCCGAAGGCGTCCACGACGTGCGCCGGGTCGAAGTTCGGGGCCGAGTCCTTCAGCCCCAGACCCATCCCGGCGAGCTTCATCTTGACCTCGTCGATCGACTTCTGACCGAAGTTGCGGATGTCGAGGAGGTCGGCCTCGGTACGCCCGATGAGCTCACCAACGGAGTTGATGCCCTCGCGCTTGAGGCAGTTGTAGGAGCGGACGGTCAGGTCCAGCTCCTCGATCGGCAGCGCCAGGTCGGCCGCGAGCTGGGCGTCCTGCGGGGACGGCCCGATGTCGATGCCCTCGGCGGTCTCGTCCAGCTCCCGGGCCAGACCGAACAGCTCCACCAGCGTCGAGCCGGCGGAGGCCAGCGCGGTACGCGGGCCCATCGACGGCTTGGTCTCGACGTCGATGATCAGCCGGTCGAAGTCGGTCCGCTGCTCGACACGGGTCGCCTCGACGCGGTACGTCACCTTCAGCACCGGCGAGTAGATCGAGTCGACCGGGATCCGGCCGATCTCGGCGCCGGCCTGCTTGTTCTGCGCCGCCGTGACGTAGCCGCGACCCCGCTCGACGGTCAGCTCCATGTCGAGCCGGCCCTTGCCGTTGAGGGTGGCGAGCTTCAGGTCCGGGTTGTGCACCGAGACACCGGCCGGCGGCTGGATGTCGCCCGCCGTCACGTCGCCCGGGCCCTGCTTGCGCAGGTACATGCTGACCGGCTCGTCGTGCTCGGAGCTGACGCACAGCTCCTTGATGTTCATGACGAGCTCGACCACGTCCTCCTTGACACCGGGGATCGTGGTGAACTCGTGCAGCACGCCGTCGATCTTGATCGAGGTGACCGCCGCACCCGGGATCGACGACAGCAGCGTGCGCCGCAGCGAGTTGCCCAGGGTGTAGCCGAAGCCCGGCTCCAGCGGCTCGATGGTGAACCGGGACCGGGTCTCGTTGATCGACTCCTCGGAGAGAGTCGGTCGCTGGCTGATGAGCATGTCTTCTCTTCTCTTCCGGGGCGCCCGCCATATGACGCCCACGACAAACTGTTCCGGTGGCCCGCCCCGGAAGGACGGGCCACCGCAACGAGCTCCGACTACTTGGAGTAGAGCTCGACGATCAGCTGCTCCTGGACCTGCGTGTCGATGACCTGACGGGCCGGGAGCGAGTGCACGAGCACCTTCATCTGGCTGGGGATAGCCTCCAGCCACGCCGGAACCGACTTCGAGCCGGCCTCGGCCTGCGCCACGATGAACGGGGTGAGCTCCTTGCTCTTGCCCCGGACCTCGATGATGTCGTGCTCCTTGACGCGGTACGACGGGATGTCGACCTTCTTGCCGTTCACGTTGAAGTGACCGTGCTTGACGAGCTGGCGGGCCATGTCCCGGGACTTGGCGTAGCCGGCCCGGTAGACCACGTTGTCCAGCCGCGACTCGAGGATCTGCAGGAGGACCTCGCCGGTCTTGGCCTTCTTGCCCACGGCCTCCTCGTAGTAGCCGCGGAACTGCTTCTCCAGCACGCCGTACACGCGGCGGGCCTTCTGCTTCTCACGGAGCTGGAGCAGGTACTCCGTCTCCTTCGTGCGGCCGCGGCCGTGCTGCCCGGGCGGGAACGGCCGGGACTCGAACGGGCACTTCGGGCCATCGCACTTGCTGCCCTTGAGGAACAGCTTCATCTTCTCCCGCCGGCAACGGCGGCAGTCAGCACCGGTGTAACGAGCCATCTCTCTCTACCTCTCAGACCCGACGACGCTTGGGCGGACGGCACCCGTTGTGCGGCTGCGGGGTGACGTCGGAGATCTGTCCGACCTCGAGCCCGGCTGCCTGCAGCGAACGGATGGCGGTCTCCCGGCCGGAGCCGGGGCCCTTGACGAACACGTCGACCTTGCGCATGCCGTGCTCCATGGCCCGACGCGCGGCGGCCTCGGCGGCCAGCTGCGCGGCGAACGGGGTCGACTTGCGGGAGCCCTTGAAGCCCACCTGGCCCGAGGAGGCCCAGGAGATGACCGCACCGGTCGGGTCGGTGATCGACACGATGGTGTTGTTGAAGGTGCTCTTGATGTGCGCCTGCCCGTGGGCGACGTTCTTGCGTTCCTTGCGCCGGACCTTCTTGACGGCGGCTCCGGCACGAGCCTTCGGTGGCATAAGTCTGTGCGCTCCTATTACTTCTTGCCGGGCTTCTTCTTGCCGGCGACGGTCCGCTTCGGGCCCTTGCGGGTCCGCGCGTTGGTCTTGGTCCGCTGGCCACGCACGGGCAGGCCCCGGCGGTGCCGGATGCCGGCGTAGCAGCCGATTTCGACCTTGCGGCGGATGTCAGCGGCGACCTCGCGGCGCAGGTCGCCTTCAACCTTGTAGTTGCCCTCGATGTGGTTGCGGAGCTGGACCAGCTCCTCGTCCGTGAGGTCCCGGACGCGCTTGTCCGGCGAGATGCCGGTGGCAGAGAGCGTCTCCAGGGCCCGGGTGCGACCCACGCCGAAGATGTAGGTGAGCGCGATCTCCATCCGCTTCTCGCGGGGGAGGTCGACGCCGACTAGACGTGCCATGTGCGGGCGTACTCCTCGTGATGTTCTGGCGGAGGTGTGGACCCGTCCCACCCCGCTACCGACCGTTCCGCCACCGGCGTCGTGCGCCGGCGACCGGGTCGGTCGCTGCCCGAGCGGGCCCCGGCCTCCGACCGGGGGTCAACCACGATGAGGTACGCGACGCGCACCGCCCGCGGCTGGGACGAGCATGTGATTCGTTGTCTGGATCCGCGGCCCGGACCGATTTCGACCGACCGTTGTCACACGGTCGGCCGGAACTGGTTCAGCCCTGGCGCTGCTTGTGGCGCGGGTCGGTGCAGATGACCATGACCCGGCCGTGCCGACGGATGACCCGGCACTTGTTGCAGATCCTCTTGACGCTCGGCTTGACCTTCACGGTTGCCTTACTTCCCATCTGGCCCGACGACGCGCCGAGGCGCGACACCGGACGTCGAAGACGGACACGGGGACGTCCCGGCCGCCGTCAGGCTTACTTGTAGCGGTAGACGATGCGCCCGCGGGTCAGGTCGTACGGCGAGAGTTCGACGACGACCCGGTCCTCCGGCAGGATGCGGATGTAGTGCTGCCGCATCTTGCCGCTGATGTGAGCCAGCACCTTGTGGCCGTTCGCGAGCTCCACCCGGAACATGGCGTTCGGCAGGGGCTCGATGACCCGACCCTCGATCTCGATGGCTCCGTCTTTTTTCGGCATGTACTCCGCTGTCCTGACGTCGGTTACTCCGGACGGCCCACAACGTCTTACACGGGCCACCGATCAAGATCAGATTGCCCGCGCCAGCCGCGGCTCCGGCTCCCACCGAAGCGCAGGGTGGGCATGCCGGAGTGGACGCTGTGCGCCGATCAGAAAGTGTACGCCCGCCTGCGGGCCGTCGCCAAACCGGCCGGGAATCGGTGCGTCGAACCGGACGGAAAGGGCCATTCAGACCTCGGCGTCGGCCCCGCCGCGCCGGCCTTCCGGCGGAGCCGCCGGCAGCTCCCGCTCCGCCCCGCGGCGGTCCTCCCCGGGGGCAGCCAGCTCGCGCTCCTGGTCCTGACGCTCCCCCTCGGCGGCCGGCAGTTCCCGCACCGGGTCCTGGCGCCCCTCCTCCGGGGCAGCCAGCTCGCGCTTCCGCGCCCGCTTCGCCCGGCGGCGCTCGCGCCGTCGCTCCCGCTGCTCGGCCTGCTGCCGCGGCTCCCCGCTGACGAGGCCGGCGACCGTGCGCACCACGAGCACCCCTCCCCACGGCCCGGCCACCCAGACGGGCCAGAAGTAGAGCAGATCCGTGGAGAGCGCGGACGTCACCGCCCAGACGGTCACCACGATCGCGACCACCCGCAGGTACGGCAGCCAGACCTCGGCCAGCCACCGGGCCGTCACGGACGACGTCGCCGACGACCGGACAGCCTCCGGCGGCGACGGGACGGTCTCCGGGCGCGTGGCGAGCTCCGACGCCGCCGGAACGGCCGGCACCGGCAGGTCGACCACCAGCGCGTCCAGCTCGCCGTACGTGCGCGAGGCGTACGCCCGCTGCAACCGCTCGTCGTACTCGTGCAGGTCCAGCCGGCCCTCGTCGACGGCCACCCGCAGCCGCTCCGCCACCGCCTGGCGGTCGGCGTCGGCGGCCCGCATCCCGTCGCGTCCCTGCATGCCCGCAAGCATGCCACCGCCCCACCAGCCGCTGCCCCTCCCGCCGCTCGGCGCCCGAGGCACGGGCGGAGCCTGGCCGGCGGCCGAGGCGGCGCGGCGTGCCGGGCCCGGACGCGACACCGGTCCGCGGCTCAGGCGGCCTCAGGCGAAGGCCGGGCCGACGGTCGAGGTCGCGCCGACGGTCGAGGTCGCGCCGACGGTCGAGGTCGTGTCGACGGTCGAGGTCGTGTCGCGTCGGAGCCGGACGTGTCGGGCCCGGCATCGTGCGCCGGGCACTCTGCCTCGGCCTCGGTGCCCGTCCGCCGCCCGGGCACCAGGGGGCGGCTGGTGCGCGCCTCAGCGGGTGGGAGGACGGCATGCGGGCGCCCGGCGGGACGCTGCCGCCGGGTTCAGCGGGCCGGCGAGTCGGCGGGCTGCCGGGAGGTGACCAGCTCGCCCAGGCGGGCGCGCCCGCCGTCCGGCGCGGTCAGCACCCAGACGCCGTCCGGGAGCAGCGCCATCGTGTGCTCGACGTGCACCGCCATCGACCGGTCCCGGGTGATCACGGTCCAGCCGTCGGAGAGCTCCACCGTCCGCGGCGAGCCCATCGTGATCATCGGCTCGATCGCCAGCGCCATGCCCGGCACCAGGCGCGGGCCCTTGCCCGGCCGCCCGTGGTTGAGCACGTGCGGGTCCTGGTGCATCTCGGTGCCGATGCCGTGCCCGCCGTAGCCGTCGACGATGCCGTACCGCCCGCCCTTGCGGACCGCGTCCTCCACGGCGTGCGAGATGTCGGTCAGCCGGCCCTTGCCGCTGGCCGCGCCGCGGGCGGCTGCGGCGATGCCCGCCCACATGGCGTCCTCGGCCACGGCGGCCATCTTCAGCAGCGCCGGTTCGACCTCGCCCACGCCGACGGTGATGGCGGCGTCGCCGTGCCAGCCGTCGAGCACCGCACCGCAGTCGATGGAGATCAGGTCGCCGTCGCGGAGCACCTGCTGCGCCGACGGGATGGCGTGCACGACCTGCTCGTTGACGGACGAGCAGATCGACGCGGGAAAGCCGTGGTAGCCCTTGAAGGAGGGGACGGCACCGGCCTCGCGGATGGTCGACTCGGCGATCGCGTCCAGGTCGGCGGTGCTGACCCCGGGGGCGACCGCCTCCCGCATCCGACGCAGCGCCTCGGCGACCACCAGCCCGGCGGCCCGCATCTTCTCGATCTGGTCAGGGGTCTTCAGCTGGATGTCCAGCTGGGGACGACGCATGGAGCCGTTACCTTTCGTTGCCGATGCCGAAGAGCGGGGCACGTCAGACGTACCCCGCTCTTCGCACTCTATCCGCCGGAAACCGGCGGGACGTCAGCCGCCGTACGACCGCAGGGCGTCGATGGCGCGGACGGTGACGTCCTCCACCGGGCCGGTGGCGTCGATGCCCACCAGCTTGCCCTGGGCGCCGTAGTAGTCGACCAGCGGCGCGGTCTTGTCCGCGTACTCGCGCAGGCGGGTGGCGATGGTCTCCGGCTTGTCGTCGTCGCGCTGGAACAGCTCGGCGCCGCACCGGTCGCAGATGCCCTCACGCGAGGTGGCGTCGAACTCGACGTGCCAGATCTTGCCGCAGCCCCGGCAGGTACGCCGACCGGAGAGCCGCCGGATCACCTCGTCGTCGTCGACGACCAGCTCCAGCACCAGGTCCAGCGCGGTGCCCAGGTCGGCGAGGAGCTTGTCCAGCGCGGCGGCCTGCGGCGTCGTGCGCGGGAAGCCGTCGAGCAGGAAGCCCTCGGAGGCGTCCGGCTCGGCGAGCCGGTCCCGCACCATGTTGATGGTGACCTCGTCGGGCACCAGCTCGCCGGCGTCCATGTAGCGCTTCGCCTCGACGCCGAGCGGGGTGCCCTGCGAGACGTTCGACCGGAAGATGTCGCCGGTCGAGATCTTCGGAACCGAGAGGTGCGCGGCGATGAACTCGGCCTGCGTGCCCTTGCCCGCCCCCGGCGGGCCAACCAGAACGAGTCTCATCTACCGCAGGAACCCTTCGTAGTTCCGCTGCATGAGTTGGCTCTCGATCTGCTTCGTGGTCTCCAGACCGACGCCGACCATGATCAGCACAGCGGTGCCGCCGAACGGGAAGTTCAGGTACTGCTGCTTGTCCAGCCAGATGAAGAAGAAGTTCGGCAGGATCGAGATGATGCCCAGGTAGAGGGCGCCCGGCAGCGTGATCCGGCTGAGGATGAAGTCGAGGTAGTCGGCGGTCGGCTTGCCGGGGCGGATACCCGGCACGAAGCCGCCGTACTTCTTCATGTTGTCCGCGACCTCGGTCGGGTTGAACGTGATCGAGACGTAGAAGTACGTGAAGAAGATGATCAGCAGGAAGTAGACCGCGATGTAGATCGGGCTGGTCGGGTCCACCAGGTTGTTCTGGATCCACGCCTGCGTCTTGCCCGGGTTGTTCTGGTCGAAGAACTGCAGCGCCAGCTGGGGCAGGTAGAGCAGCGAGGAACCGAAGATGACGGGGATGACACCCGCCTGGTTGACCTTCAGCGGGATGTAGGTCGAGGTGCCGCCGTACATCCGCCGGCCGATCATGCGCTTGGCGTACTGCACCGGGATCCGGCGCTGCGCCTGCTCGATGAAGGTGACGGCGGTGATGACCACCAGGACCAGCGCGATGACGAGCAGGAACTTGCCCCAGCCACCGGTCTGCTTGATCTGCCAGCCCTCGCTGGGGAGCCGGGCGGCGATCGAGGTGAAGATCAGGACGGACATGCCGTTGCCGACGCCCCGGTCGGTGATCAGCTCACCGAGCCACATCACCACGCCGGTGCCGGCGGTCATCGTCATGACCAGGAGGCTCAGCGTCAGCCAGTCCGGGATGCCGGTCCCCTCGGGGATGATCGGGAACTGGTCGCACTGGTTGTTGAAGAGCTGCCCGGAGCGGGCCAGCGCCACGAACGCCGACGCCTGGAGGACACCCAGGCCCAGGGTCAGGTAGCGGGTGTACTGGGTGATCTTCGCCTGGCCGGCCTGGCCCTCCTTGCGGAGCTGCTCCAGCCGGGGGATCACCACGGTCAGCAGCTGCAGGATGATCGACGCTGTGATGTAGGGCATGATGCCCAGCGCGAAGACCGAGAGCTGCAGCAGCGCGCCGCCGGAGAAGAGGTTGAGCAGGTTCATCACGCCCGTGGAGCCGTTCTCCATGGCGTCGATGCACTTCTGGACGTTGCCGTACGAGACGCCCGGGCTGGGCAGCGTCGCCCCGAGCCGGTAGACCGCGATGATGCCTACTGTGAACAGCAGCTTCTTGCGCAGGTCAGGCGTACGGAACGCACTGAGAAAGGCGGACAGCAACTTCTTCCTCCTGCGCGAGGCGGGCCGCCGGTGATCCCTGGCGGGGCGGGTTGGGTGCCGGGCGAGTGCCCGATATCCATGGCTGGGAAGGGACTCTAACAGCCCGATCCCCGTCCGGGCAGATGTGCCCGGCTACATAAACCGAATCCGATGTTACCCGGCGCACACATGCCAGGCAGACCATGGCGCCCGCCCAGTTGCGACAACTGAGCGGGCGCCACGGGTCGTGCAGCCCTTACAGCTCGGTGACGGAGCCACCGGCGGCGGTGATCTTCTCCTTGGCCGACGCGCTGAACGCGTGCGCCGACACCTGGAGAGCGACCCCGCCCAGGTCCCCGGTGCCGAGGACCTTGACCGGGTGGCCCTTACGGACCGCGCCGGCCTCGACCAGCTCGAGCGGGCCGACCTGGCCGCCGTTCGGGAACAGCTCGGCGAGCCGGTCCAGGTTGACCACCTGGAAGACCACCTTGAACTTGTTCTTGAAGCCCTTCATCTTCGGCAGGCGCATGTGGATGGGCATCTGCCCACCCTCGAACGCCGCCGAGATGTTCTTACGGGCCTTGGAGCCCTTGGTACCGCGACCGGCGGTCTTGCCCTTGGAGCCCTCACCGCGACCCACGCGGGTCTTCGCGGTCTTGGCACCGGGCGCCGGGCGCAGGTGGTGGACCTTGATCGTCATTACTCGACCTCCTCGACCTTCACGAGGTGGTTGACCGTGAAGATCATGCCGCGGATCTCCGGACGGTCCTCCTTGACCACCACGTCGTTGATCCGCTTGAGACCGAGCGAACGCAGCGAGTCACGCTGGTTCTGCTTGGTCCCGATCCCGGACCGGACCTGGGTGACCTTCAGGCGAGCCATCAGGAAGCCACCCCCGCCCGCGACGCCAGCATGGCGGCCGGCGCGACGTCCTCGACCGGCAGGCCACGACGGGCGGCGACGGCCTCGGGCGACTCGAGCCCCTTCAGCGCCGCCACGGTGGCGTGCACGATGTTGATCGGGTTCGACGAACCGAGGCTCTTGGAGAGCACGTCGTGGATACCCGCGCACTCCAGCACGGCACGCACCGGACCACCGGCGATGACACCCGTACCGGCGGAAGCCGGCTTGAGCAGCACCACACCGGCCGCGGCCTCACCCGTCACCGGGTGCGGGATCGACTGGGCGATCCGCGGCACCTTGAAGAAGTGCTTCTTGGCCTCCTCGACGCCCTTGGCGATCGCTGCGGGCACCTCCTTGGCCTTTCCGTAGCCCACACCGACGGTGCCGTCGCCGTCGCCCACGATCACCAGGGCGGTGAAGCTGAAGCGACGACCACCCTTCACGACCTTGGCGACGCGGTTGATCGCGACGACCCGCTCGAGGTGCGGGGTCTTCTCGACGGGCGCGTTTCCGCGGCCGCCCTCACGGCGGTTGTCGCGGCGACCACCCTCGTTGCCACCGGACCCGCCGCCACGGCGCTGTTGACCTGGCATCAGCAGCCTTCCTTCTCTCTCGTGACGGGGTTTCTAGAACTCGAGCCCGGCTTCGCGGGCGGCGTCGGCAAGCGCGGCGACCCGCCCCGCGTACCGGTTGCCACCGCGGTCGAAGACGACCTTGGAGACGCCGGCGGCCTTGGCCCGCTCGGCGAGCAGGGCGCCGACCTTGCCGGCCAGGGCGCTCTTGTCGCCCTCCGCGCCCCGCAGCGAGGCGTCCAGGGTCGAGGCCGACGCCAGGGTGTGACCCTTGGTGTCGTCCACGATCTGGGCGACGATGTGCCGCAGGGAGCGGGTGACCACGAGGCGGGGACGCTCGGCGGTGCCGCTGACGTTCTTGCGGACCCGGAAGTGCCGGCGCGCACGCCCGACGGCACGCTTGGCGGCGACGCCGCGGCGGCGCTTGAGCAGCGTGGCGCTCACTTCTTACCTGCCTTTCCAGCCTTGCGGCGGATGACCTCGCCCTGGTACTTCACGCCCTTGCCCTTGTAGGGCTCCGGCGGGCGGATCTTCCGGATGTTGGCGGCAACCTCACCGACGAGCTGCTTGTCGATGCCGGCCACGTGGAACAGCGTCGGCTTCTCCACCGTGAAGGTGATGCCGGCGGGCGCCGCCACGTGCACCGGGTGCGAGAACCCGAGCGCGAACTCCAGGTCCTGACCCTTGGCGGTCACGCGGTAACCGGTGCCGGCGATCTCCAGGCTCTTGCGGTAGCCCTCGGTGACGCCGACGATCATGTTGGCGACCAGGGTACGGCTGAGGCCGTGCAGTTCCTTGGCCTTGCGCTCGTCGTTCGGGCGGTTGACGTTCAGCTGCCCGTCCTCGGCCCGGTCGATCGTGATCGGCTCGGCCAGGGTGTGCGAGAGCTCGCCCTTCGGGCCCTTGACCTTGACGGTCTGCCCGTCGATCGTGATGTCGACGCCGGCTGGCACCGGGATCGACTTACGTCCAATACGCGACATTTCTACCTGTCTCCCGTTACCAGACGAAGGCGAGGACTTCCCCGCCAACGCTCCGCTTGCGGGCCTGCCGGTCGGTGAGCAGCCCCTGGGACGTCGAAATGATCGCCACGCCCAGCCCGCCGAGCACCCGCGGGAGCCCGTCCGACTTGGCGTAAACCCGCAGACCGGGCTTGGACACTCGCTTGATGCCGGCCAGGCTCCGCTCCCGGTTCTGGCCGTACTTCAGCTCGACGACCAGTCGCTTGCCGACGGCGCCCTCCTCGGGCTCCTCGACCGACCAGGTGGCGATGTAGCCCTCGGCCTTGAGGACCTCGGCGATGTTCGCCTTGATCTTCGAGTAGGGCATCGTCACCCGGTCGTGGTACGCCTGGTTGGCGTTACGCAGACGCGTGAGCATGTCTGCGATCGGGTCGGTCATCGTCATGGATTTCGTCAGCCTTTCTCGCCGGGGTTCCCGAGGCGATGCGCCCGGGCCTACGGCGAAGAGCAATACGTGATCGGTGCAAGGGGTCCCGGCCCGAAGGCCGGGACGCGGTCGCCCTTACCAGGAAGCCTTGGACACGCCCGGCAGCTCACCGCGGTGGGCCATCTCCCGGATGCAGACCCGGCAGAGACCGAACTTGCGGTAGACCGCCTTGGGACGCCCGCACCGCTGGCAGCGGGTGTACGCGCGAACCGAGAACTTCGGCTTCGCGGCCGCCTTGATGATCAGCGCCTTCTTGGCCATCTCAGTTCTCCTTGAACGGGAAGCCCAGGAGCTTGAGCAGCGCCCGGCCCTCGTCGTCGGTCGTGGCGGTCGTGACCACCGTGATGTCCATGCCCCGCTGCCGATCGATCTTGTCCTGGTCGATCTCGTGGAACACCGACTGCTCGGTCAGACCGAACGTGTAGTTGCCGTGCCCGTCGAGCTTGCGCCCGTCCAGGCCCCGGAAGTCGCGGATACGCGGCAGCGCGATCGACAGCAGCCGGTCCAGGAACTCCCACATCCGGTCGCCGCGGAGGGTCACCTTCGCGCCGATCGGCATGCCCTCGCGGAGCTTGAACTGCGCGATGGACTTGGTCGCCCGCCGCACCTGCGGCTTCTGGCCGGTGATGGTGGCCAGGTCCCGGACGGCGCCGTCGATCAGCTTGGCGTCCCGGGCGGCCTCGCCGACACCCATGTTGACGACGATCTTGACCAGCCGCGGCACCTGCATGGGGTTGCCGTACTTGTGCTGCTCCTGCAGCTGCGCCACGATCTCGTTGCGGTACCGCTCCTTGAGGCGCGGCGTGGTCTTGGTTTCGGTAGCCGTGGTCATCACAGGTCCTTACCGGTGCTACGCGCGATGCGGACCTTCTGGCCGTTTTCGTCGATCCGGTAACCGACGCGGGTCGGCTTGCCGTCGGAGTCCAGGACCTGCACGTTCGAGACGTGGATCGGGGCCTCCTGGGTGACGATGCCACCGGTCTTGGCGCCACGCTGAGTGGTGCTGATGCGGGTGTGCTTCTTGACCCGGTTCACGCCCTCGACCAGGACCTTGTCCTGCCGCGGGTAGGCCGCGATGACCTTGCCCTTGGCACCCTTGTCCTTGCCGGCGATGACGACGACCGTGTCGCCCTTCTTGACCTTCACGGTCACAACACCTCCGGCGCGAGGGAAATGATCTTCATGAACCGCTTGTCCCGCAGCTCCCGGCCCACCGGGCCGAAGATACGGGTACCGCGCGGGTCCCCGCCGTCCTTGATGATGACGGCGGCGTTCTCGTCGAAGCGGATGTACGAACCGTCCGGCCGCCGCCTCTCCTTGGCGGTGCGAACGACGACGGCCTTGACGACGTCGCCCTTCTTCACACCGGCACCTGGGATCGCGTCCTTGACGGTGGCCACGATGACGTCGCCGATGCTCGCGTAGCGCCGACCGGAGCCACCGAGAACCCGGATGCACAGGATCTCCCGGGCACCCGTGTTGTCGGCGACGCGCAGTCGCGACTCCTGCTGAATCACGTCTATCTCCTATGTCTGCCGGTTCTCCGGCCGCGCACGGCGGCCGGAGCCTGGCGGAACCCGCGCCCGACTGACGCCGGGCGAGCTCGAGCCTTCGCTACTTGGCCTTTTCCAGGATCTCCACGAGCCGCCACCGCTTCGTGGCGGACAGCGGCCGGGTCTCCATGATCATGACCCGGTCGCCGATGCCGGCGGTGTTCTGCTCGTCGTGCACCTTCAACTTGCGCGTACGGCGCATGATCTTGCCGTACAGCGCGTGCTTGACCCGGTCCTCGACCTCGACGACGACGGTCTTTTCCATCTTGTCGCTGACCACGAGGCCCTCACGCACCTTGCGGCGGGCCCGCGCGGCGGCGGTGGTGTTCTCGCTCATGATGCAGTCACCTCAGTCGGCGCGGCCGAGAGACCCAGCTCGCGCTCACGCATGATCGTGTAGATCCGGGCGATCTCCCGACGGATGACCTGCAGCCGCCGGTTGTTGTCCAGCTGGCCGGTCGCGGCCTGCACGCGGAGGTTGAACAGCTCCGCCTTGGCCTCGCGCAGCTTCGTGACCAGCTCCTCCTCGGAGAGCTCACGCAGCTCGGAGGCCTTAACGCCCGCTGCCATCAGGATTCACCCACTTCGCGCGTAACAATGCGGCACTTCATCGGGAGCTTGTGGATCGCGCGACGCATCGCCTCTCGCGCGATCTGCTCGTTGGGGAAGGACATCTCGAAGAGAACCCGCCCCGGCTTGACGTTGGCGACCCACCACTCGGGCGAACCCTTACCGGAACCCATGCGGGTTTCCGCCGGCTTCTTGGTGAGAGCCTGGTCCGGGAAGATCGTGATCCAGACCTTGCCACCACGCTTGATGTGGCGGGTCATCGCGATACGCGCCGACTCGATCTGGCGGTTCGTCACGTACGCCGGCTCGAGAGCCTGGATCCCGAACTCGCCGAACACCACCCGGTTACCACCCTTGGACGCGCCACTGCGGTCCGGGTGGTGCGGCTTGCGGAAGCCCTTCGGGGGCTTGCGCGGCATCAGCATCTGTCAGCCCTCCTGCTGCGTTTCTGCCGCGGCGGCGACGGCGGCGGGATCCACCGCGTCCCCACTCGGCGTCTCGGCCTGCTGCGCGATGGTCGTCGCGGCGGCGGCCCGGCCGGCCTCGGTACCGCCGGCGGTCGTGCCGGACGAGCCGGACCGGCCACGGCGCGGCCGCTCGGGGCGGTCGCCACGGTCACGGCGCGGACGCGACGGCGCCTCGGCCGGAGTCTCCCGACCCGGCACCGCGTCGCCCTTGTAGATCCAGACCTTCACGCCGATCCGGCCGAAGCTCGTACGGGCCTCGAAGAAGCCGTACTCGATGTTGGCCCGCAGCGTGTGCAGCGGGACCCGGCCCTCGCGGTAGAACTCGGTCCGGCTCATCTCGGCGCCGCCGAGACGACCCGAGACCTGGACCCGGATGCCCTTGCAGACCGGGTTCTTCATCGCGGACTGCATGGCCTTGCGCATCGCCCGACGGAAGCTGACCCGGCTGGAGAGCTGCTCGGCCACACCCTGTGCGACGAGCTGCGCGTCCGACTCGGGGTTCTTCACCTCGATGATGTTCAGCTGGACCTGCTTGCCGGTCAGCTTCTCGAGCTCGCCGCGGATCCGGTCGGCCTCCGCACCCTTACGGCCGATGACGATGCCCGGCCGGGCGGTGTGGATGTCGACGCGGACCCGGTCCCGGGTGCGCTCGATGTCGACCTTGGAGATGCCGGCGCGCTCGAGGCCCTTGGACATCATGCGGCGGATCTTGACGTCCTCGCCGATGTAGTCCTTGTAGAGCTTGTCCGCGAACCAGCGGGACTTCCAGTCGGTCGAGATGCCGAGCCGGAACCCGTGCGGGTGAACCTTCTGACCCATTACTCGGCGCCCTCCGTCTTGCTCTGCGTCTCGGCCGTCTCGGCCGGCTCCGCCTGCTTCGCCGGGGCCGCCTTCTTCGCGGCCGCCTTCTTCGGCGCGGCCGGCGCCACCGCCTCGACCGCGACGGTGATGTGGCAGGTGCGCTTGCGGATCCGGTACGCCCGGCCCTGCGCCCGCGGCTGGAACCGCTTCATGGTCGGGCCCTCGTCCACGAACGCCTCGCTGACGAGCAGCGCGTCGGGGTCCAGCCGCTCGTTGTTCTCCGCGTTGGCGATCGCGCTAGCGAGCACCTTGTACACCTGCTCGCTCGCAGCCTGCGGCGCGAACTGCAGCACCGTGAGCGCCTCCTTCGCGGGCAGGCCGCGGACGAGGTTGACCACCCGGCGCGCCTTCATCGGCGAGATGCGCACGTGCCGCGCAACCGCCCGCGCGCCCGGAAGCACCGGAGCGTCGCCCTTTCCTGGCATCGCTGTAACCCCTTGTTCCTCTATCCGTATGCCCGCGGCGTCAGCGCCGACGGCTCTTCCGGTCGTCCTTCTCGTGACCCTTGAACGTGCGGGTCAGCGCGAACTCGCCGAGCTTGTGCCCGACCATCGCCTCAGTCACGAACACGGGGACGTGCTTGCGTCCGTCGTGCACGGCGATCGTGTGGCCCAGCATCTCGGGGATGATCGTCGAGCGCCGCGACCAGGTCTTGATGACGTTCTTCGAGCCCTTGTCGTTCTGCGTCTCCACCTTCTTGAGCAGGTGGTCGTCGATGAACGGGCCCTTCTTCAGGCTGCGAGGCATGTCTTATCTCCCTCAGCCGCGCTTACGCGTGGCGTAGCGGCGGCGGACGATCAGCCGGTCACTCGGCTGGCCCTTACGACGGGTGCGGCCCTCGGGCTTACCCTGCGGGTTGACCGGGTGGCGACCACCGGAGGTCTTACCCTCACCACCACCGTGCGGGTGGTCGACCGGGTTCATGGCGACACCACGGACGGTCGGGCGCTTGCCCTTCCAGCGCATGCGGCCGGCCTTGCCCCAGTTGATGTTCGACTGGTCGGCGTTGCCGATCTCGCCGATGCTGGCGCGGCAGCGGACGTCGACCCGCCGGATCTCGCCGGACGGCATGCGCAGGGTCGCGTACACGCCCTCACGGCCGAGCAGCTGGATGCCGACGCCGGCCGAGCGGGCCAGCTTGGCGCCGCCGCCCGGACGCAGCTCCACGTTGTGGATCGTGGTACCGACCGGGATGTTGCGCAGCGGCAGGTTGTTGCCCGGCTTGATGTCGGCGCCCGGACCCGACTCGACGCGGTCGCCCTGCTTCAGGTCCTTCGGCGCGATGATGTAGCGCTTCTCGCCGTCGGCGTAGTGCAGCAGCGCGATGCGCGCGGTGCGGTTCGGGTCGTACTCGATGTGGGCGACCTTCGCCGGCACGCCGTCCTTGTCGACCCGCTTGAAGTCGATCAGACGGTACTGGCGCTTGTGACCGCCACCGTGGTGCCGCGTGGTGATCCGGCCGTGGGCGTTACGCCCGCCCTTCTTCGGCAGCGGAGCCAGCAGCGACTTCTCGGGCGTCGACCGGGTGATCTCAGCGAAGTCGGCGACGCTGGAGCCACGCCGGCCCGGCGTCGTCGGCTTGTACTTACGGATAGCCATTGTCTACACCCCTCAGCTGACCGGGCCGCCGAAGGCCTCGATACGGTCACCGTCAGCCAGCTTCACGATCGCCCGCTTGGTGGCCTTACGCTGCCCGAAACCGGTCTTGGTCCGCTTGCGCTTGCCCTGGCGGTTGAGCGTGTTGACCGTCAGGACGCGGACGTCGAAGATCTGCTGGATCGCGATCTTGATCTCGGTCTTGTTCGCGTCCGGGTGCACCAGGAAGGTGTACCAGTTGCGGTTCAGCTCGCTGTAGCTCTTCTCCGAGACGACCGGCGCCACGATGATGTCGCGCGGGTCGGCGATCGTGCTCACTTGCCACCCTCCTCGGTGGTCTCGGCGGGAACACCCAGGAACTCGTCCAGGGCGTCCTTGGTGAAGACCACGTCGTCGGCCACCAGCACGTCGTACGTGTTGAGCTGGCCGGCCTCGATCAGGTGCACCCGCGGCTCGTTGCGCAGCGACACCCAGTTCAGCTCGTCGGTGCTGCTCAGCACGACCAAGACCCGGCGGGCCTCGGTCAGCTTCGCCAGCGTGGCCAGGGCGGCCTTGGTCGACGGCTTCTCGCCCGAGACGAACGCCTCGACGACGTGCACCTGCCCGGCGCGGGCCCGGTCAGAGAGGGCGCCACGCAGGGCGGCGGCCTTCATCTTCTTCGGGGTCCGCTGGCTGTAGTCGCGCGGCACGGGGCCGTGCACGACGCCACCGCCGGCGAACTGCGGCGCGCGGATCGAGCCCTGCCGGGCGCGACCGGTGCCCTTCTGCTTGTACGGCTTCTTGCCGCCACCGGCGACCTCGCCGCGGGTCTTGACCTTGTGCGTGCCCTGCCGGGCCGCCGCGAGCTGAGCCACCACGACCTGGTGCATCAGCGCGACGTTGGCCTGGACGTCGAAGATGTCGGCGGGCAGCTCGACGGAGCCGCTCTTGGAGCCTTCGACGGTGAGGACGTCAACGGTGGTCACTTGGCCGCACCGCCCTTCTTCGCCTTGGTCTTGGCCGCGGTACGGACCAGGACCAGCGCGCCCTTGGGGCCGGGAATGGCGCCACGGACGAGCAGGAGGTTGTTCTCGGTGTCGACCGCCTGGACGGTCAGGTTCTGCACGGTGTAGCGCACGCCACCCATCCGGCCGGCCATCCGAGTGCCCTTGAAGACACGACCCGGGGTGGCGCAGGCGCCGATGGAGCCCGGCGAGCGGTGCTTGCGCTCGACACCGTGGCTGGCGCGCAGACCGTGGAAGCCGTGCCGCTTCATCGGGCCGGCGTAGCCCTTGCCCTTGGTCTTGCCGGTCACGTCGATGGAGACGCCGGCCGGGAACTCCTCGACCGTGATCTCCTGGCCGAGCGAGTAGTCCGCCGCGTCGGCGGTGCGCAGCTCGACGATGTGCCGGCGCGGCGCGACGTCGGCCTTCGCGTAGTGCCCGCTGATCGGCTTCTTGACCTTGCGCGGGTCGATCGTGCCGTACGCGAGCTGGACCGCGGAGTAACCGTCCTTCTCGGCGCTACGAACCTGGCTGATGACGCACGGGCCGGCCTCGACCACGGTCACCGGGACAACACGGTTGTTGTCCCAGACCTGGGTCATGCCGAGCTTGGCGCCCAGGATCCCCTTGACTTGCCTGTCCATTTGTCCGGTCCCTACAGCTTGATCTCGATGTCGACGCCAGCCGGCAGGTCGAGGCGCATGAGCGAGTCGACCGTCTTCGGGGTCGGGTCGATGATGTCGATCAGCCGCTTGTGCGTGCGCATCTCGAAGTGCTCGCGCGAGTCCTTGTACTTGTGCGGCGAGCGGATAACGCAGAAACGGTTGATCTCCGTGGGCAGCGGCACCGGGCCCGCGACCTGCGCCCCGGTACGCGTCACCGTCTCGACGATCTTCCGAGCCGAGGAGTCGACGACCTCGTGGTCATAGGCCTTGAGCCGGATGCGGATCTTCTGTCCCGCCATGGTGGCTTCTGTTCCTTCTCTCGATGCCGCTGTGTTGCGGGCGCCTGTACCGGCTGGCACAGGCCCACTTCGCCGACCCCCGCGGTCGGGCGTGTCGCGCCCTCGGGCCAGGCTCCGCCCCGGGACTCCGGAGCGACTCTGACCGCGCGGTGGGTCAAGGCGTCGATCGCACTACCGCGACCTGAACGCCGCGCGAGGGTGGTTGGCGGACGGGCCGCCAACCACCCTACGCTCGACTGCTCTGCCACCCGGAGGTTCAGCGAAAGCCGAACACAGGCAGCGAACTGTCGTTACGCAACCTGACTAGTATGCCGCACGACCGGCGGCGGGTCTAATCGGGGTTACCTAGCTCACTTGATGATCTTGGTGACGAACCCGGCGCCGACGGTGCGGCCACCCTCGCGGATCGCGAACTTGAGGTTCTCCTCCATGGCGATGGGCTGGATCAGCTTCACCGTCATGGTGGTGTTGTCACCCGGCATGACCATCTCGGTGCCCTCGGGGAGGGTGACGACACCGGTGACGTCCGTGGTCCGGAAGTAGAACTGCGGACGGTAGTTCTGGAAGAACGGGGTGTGGCGGCCACCCTCCTCCTTGGAGAGGATGTAGACCGTCGCCTCGAACTCCGTGTGCGGGGTCGTGGTGCCCGGCTTGATGACGACCATGCCGCGCTCGACGTCCTCGCGCTTGATGCCACGCAGCAGCAGACCGACGTTCTCGCCCGCGCGGGCCTCGTCGAGCAGCTTGCGGAACATCTCGATGCCGGTGCAGGTGGTCTTCATCGACTTCTCGCGAATGCCGACGATCTCCACCTCCTCGTTCGGCTTGAGCACGCCACGCTCGGCGCGGCCCGTGACGACCGTGCCACGACCGGTGATCGTGAAGACGTCCTCGATGGGCATGAGGAACGGCTTCTCGGTCTCGCGCTCCGGCTGCGGGATCGCGGTGTCGACCGCGGTCATCAGGTCCAGCAGCTTGCCGGTCCACTCGGGGTCACCCTCGAGGGCCTTCAGCGCGGAGACCCGCACGACCGGCAGGTCGTCGCCCGGGTAGTCCTGGTTCGACAGCAGCTCACGAACCTCGAGCTCGACGAGCTCCAGGAGCTCCTCGTCGTCGACCATGTCGCTCTTGTTGAGCGCCACGACGATGTACGGCACGCCGACCTGGCGGGCCAGCAGCACGTGCTCGCGGGTCTGCGGCATCGGACCGTCGGTCGCCGCGACCACCAGGATCGCGCCGTCCATCTGGGCGGCACCGGTGATCATGTTCTTGATGTAGTCGGCGTGACCGGGGCAGTCGACGTGCGCGTAGTGCCGCGCCTCGGTCTGGTACTCGACGTGCGCGATGGAGATCGTGATGCCGCGGGCCTTCTCCTCCGGCGCCTTGTCGATCTCGTCGAACGGCGTGTACGGGTTCAGGTCCGGGTACTGGTCGTGCAGGACCTTGGTGATGGCCGCCGTCAGCGTCGTCTTACCGTGGTCGATGTGACCAATGGTGCCGATGTTGACGTGCGGCTTAGTCCGCTCGAACTTCGCCTTCGCCACTGGGTCCTCCTGTGGACTTCTTGGTTCGTACGCCCGGCGCGCCGGTCGGCGCTTAGGACTCTGTCGACAGCCTTTCCGGCCTGACGGCCGGAGAGCTTTGGTGGGTTCTGCGGCGATGAAGCCTACAGGCCCGGTCTCACGCGTTCCGACCGAGGTGGCCGCGGGCGGGAGCACCCTCCCGCGACCGCCTCGGATCATCGATCACGTCAGGTGAGGTCACTCACCCGTCGCCTTGGCGATGATCTCCTTCGCGACCGAGGACGGAACCTCGGCGTAGGAGTCGAACTGCATGCTGTAGCTAGCCCGGCCCTGGGTCTTCGACCGCAGGTCGCCGACGTAGCCGAACATCTCCGACAACGGCACCAGAGCCTTGACGACGCGGGCGCCGCTGCGCTCCTCCATCGCCTGGATGATGCCGCGGCGGGAGTTGAGGTCGCCGATGACGTCACCCATGTTCTCCTCAGGAGTGGTGACCTCAACGGCCATCATCGGCTCGAGGAGCGCGGGGTCGGCCTTGCGGGCCGCCTCCTTCATCGCCATCGAGCCGGCGATCTTGAATGCCATTTCCGACGAGTCGACCTCGTGGTACTGGCCGTCCACCAGCGTCAGCTTGACACCCACCAGCGGGAAGCCGGCGAGGATGCCGTACTGCATGGCGTCCTGCGCGCCCGCGTCCACCGACGGGATGAACTCCCGGGGGATGCGGCCACCGGTCACCGCGTTGGCGAACTCGTAGGTCGGGGCGTCGTTGCCCAGCGGCAGCGGCTCCAGGCTGATGATCACCCGGGCGTACTGGCCGGAACCACCGGTCTGCTTCTTGTGGGTGTACTCGACCTTCTCCACCTTGCGGCGGATGGTCTCGCGGTACGCCACCTGCGGCTTGCCGATGTTGGCCTCGACGTTGAACTCGCGGCGCATCCGGTCGACCAGGATGTCCAGGTGCAGCTCGCCCATGCCGGAGATGACCGTCTGGCCGGTCTGGTCGTCCAGCTTGACGCGGAAGGTCGGGTCCTCCTCGGCCAGCCGCTGGATGGCGGTGCTGAGCTTCTCCTGGTCGGCCTTGGTCTTCGGCTCGATGGCGACCTCGATGACCGGCTCCGGGAAGGTCATCGACTCCAGGATGACCGGGTTCGCCGGGTCGCACAGCGTGTCACCGGTGGTGGTCTGCTTCAGACCCTGCACCGCGATGATGTCGCCAGCCTGGGCCGAGCCGCGCTCTTCCCGCTTGTTGGCGTGCATCTGGTAGATCTTGCCGATCCGCTCCTTGCGGTCCTTGGTGGAGTTGACCACCTGGGAACCGGACTCGAGCGTGCCGGAGTAGATCCGGACGTAGGTGAGCTTGCCGAGGTGCTTGTCCGTCTGGATCTTGAAGGCGAGGCCCGAGAACGGCTCCGACTTGGACGGCTTGCGCTGCAGCGGCGTCTCGCCGTCGGTGGCCGTGCCCTCGATCGCCGGGATGTCCAGCGGCGACGGCAGGTACGCGACGACCGCGTCGAGCATCGGCTGGATGCCCTTGTTCTTGAAGGCGGTGCCGGTGAGAACCGGGTTGGCCTTGCCGTCGATGGTGGCCCGGCGGATGGCGGCCTTGATCTCCTCGACGGAGATCTCCTCGCCCTCCAGGTACTTCTCCATCACCGCGTCGTCGACGTCGGCCAGGGTCTCCATCAGCTTCTCGCGCCACTCGGCGGCGGAGTCGGCGAGGTCGGCCGGGATCTCCTCGATCGCGTAGTCCTCACCCTTCTGCGTCTCGCCGCGCCAGGTGAGGGCCCGCATCTCGACCAGGTCGACCACGCCGATGAAGTCGGACTCGGCGCCGATCGGGATCTGGAGAACCAGCGGGGTGGCGTTGAGCCGGTCGATCATCATCTGCACGCAGCGGAAGAAGTCGGCACCGGTCCGGTCGAGCTTGTTGACGAAGCACATCCGGGGGACGTTGTACTTGTCCGCCTGCCGCCAGACGTTCTCCGTCTGCGGCTCCACGCCGGCGACACCGTCGTAGACCGCTACCGCGCCGTCCAGCACCCGCAGCGACCGCTCGACCTCGACCGTGAAGTCGACGTGGCCGGGCGTGTCGATGATCTGGATCGTGTGGCCCTTCCACTCACACTTGGTAGCAGCGGAGGTGATGGTGATACCACGCTCCTGCTCCTGCTCCATCCAGTCCATGACGGCACCGCCCTCGTGGACCTCACCGATCTTGTACGTGATGCCGGTGTAGAACAGGATCCGCTCGGTGGTGGTGGTCTTACCGGCATCGATGTGGGCCATGATGCCGATGTTGCGTACGTTGGCGAGCGCGTCTGCGGCGGCCACTTCAATCCCTACTTATCGTCGTCTCGACACAACTGGTGGCGGTTCCGGCGCCCCGAGGGCGCCGGAACCAGGGTGTTACCAGCGGTAGTGCGCGAAGGCCTTGTTGGACTCGGCCATCTTGTGCGTGTCCTCGCGCCGCTTGACGGCGGCACCGAGGCCGTTGCTCGCGTCCAGCAGCTCGTTCATCAGCCGCTCGATCATGGTCTTCTCGCGACGGGCGCGGGAGTAGGTGACCAGCCAGCGCAGGCCCAGGGTGGTCGCCCGGGCGGGGCGGACCTCGACCGGGACCTGGTAGGTGGCGCCACCGACGCGGCGGCTGCGCACCTCGAGGGTCGGCTTGACGTTGTCCATCGCCCGCTTGAGGGTGACGACCGGGTCGGTGCCGGACTTCTCGCGGCAGCCCTCGAGGGCGGCGTAGACGATGCGCTCGGCGAGCTGACGCTTACCGCGCAGGAGGATCTTGTTCACCAACTGGGTGACCAGCGGCGAGTTGTACACCGGGTCAGCGACCAGCGGCTTCCGCGGAGCGGGTCCCTTACGCGGCATGTCAGCTCTTCTCCTTCTTCGCGCCGTAACGGCTGCGCGCCTGCTTGCGGTTGCGGACACCCTGGGTGTCCAGCGAACCGCGGACGATCTTGTAACGCACGCCGGGGAGGTCCTTCACCCGGCCGCCGCGGACGAGCACGATCGAGTGCTCCTGCAGGTTGTGGCCGACGCCCGGGATGTAGGCGGTCACCTCGATCTGGCTGCTGAGCTTGACACGAGCGACCTTGCGCAGCGCCGAGTTCGGCTTCTTCGGGGTGGTGGTGTACACGCGGGTGCACACGCCGCGCCGCTGAGGGGAACCCTTCAGCGCCGGGGTCTTGGTCTTACTCGTCTTAGCCTGGCGGCCCTTTCGGACCAGCTGCTGGATCGTGGGCACCGGGTTTCTCCGCTCCCTTCGGCCGCCTGGTGGCGGCCGCACCGTCTGCCGTAGCCGACCTGATGGCCGACTCTCCTACATTCCGACCAGGGCCACCTCGCGATGGTCCCGGCACCCGCGGTCGGGCGTGTCGCCCAGCTCACGGCCCCGGCGCCGACGCTCGCGCGTGTCGACGGGGTCTTGCACCGGCGCACGGCAGGCCGCGCGCCGGATCTTTGGCTTTGTCGTGCTCCCACGCGATCTCCGGCTCACCGGATCCAGCGCACGCACGAGTTGCCCGGGCTTGCCCGGGCACAAGGGGAAAGAGTACCTACCACAACCGCACAGGTCAAAACGGAGCGGCCGGCGGAGCGTCCACCGCCTGCCGATCGAACCCGTCGCGCCTACCCGCCCGTGGTGGGCACCTACGGATCCAAGTGTACCGGCTTCCCCGCGGACCGGCCCGTCGACCCCGTCACGGCCGCCGTCACGCCCCACGGCCGCGCGCGGGCGTCACCCGAGCGTCAGCAGCAACGCCAACCCCAGGCCGAGCAGGCTGAGCAGCAGCCCCGCCCCGCCACAGCTGACCCCGGCCACCGCCAGGCCCCGCCCGGTGAACCGGACCGCCGGCGGGGCGGTCGGGCGGCGGATCTGCCGCATCCCCAGCAGGCCGGCCACGACGGCGCCCGCGCCGGCCAGCACGCCCAGCACGGTGAAGGCGCCGGCCGCCCAGGCGCCGCCCACGCCGCCGACCGCGCCGATACAGATCACCAGCATCGCGACCAGCGTCGAGACGATCCCGGCCACCAGCGAACCCACGGCCAGGCCGGAGGTGACCGGCGGCACGTCGAGGTGCACCACGCCGAAGGGCGTGCCCGCGACCGGGTCGACCCGCTTCGGCGGCCGGGCGGCCTCGCGCGGTGGCGGGGGCGGGGCGAGCGGGCCCGGACCCCAGCCCGGAGCCGGCGACGGGCCCGCTCCCGCGGGCGAGGTCCCCCACGGGGACACCGACGACGGACCCGGGTCCCCACCGGCGGACGAGGCACCCCAGGGCAACGCCGACGACGGGCCCGGGTCCCCTCCCCCGGACGGGGCGTGCCAGGGCGACGCCGGCGGCGGGTACCCCGGCGCGACGGACCCACTGCCCGCGTCGGGTCGCCCCCACTGCGTCCCGCCGGGCGGGGCGTCGGGATTCGCGGCGGGGGGCGCCACGGGATCGCCGCCCGGGTAGCGCGCCGGTTCCGTCACGGGTCCTCCTGTCGACGTCTCGGCGTCCACCGCCGCGCGACGGACACCGGGCCAGGCTACCGCCGCCGGTCCACGGCCCGCGCCCGGCGCGGGACCCGTTCCCCTCGGACGGCAGTCAGTCCATGTTCGGTGCGAAGTCCTGCCCGTAGGGCGTGTCGGCGAGCCGGACCACCCCGAGCACCACCGCGGCCACCACGCTGACGGCGACGAGCACCAGGCCCGTCCAGGCCAGCCGCTCCCCCCGCCGCAGCCAGGCCGCGCCGGTCAGGAAACCCCCCGAGGCGTACGCCTCCCGGCGCGCCTGGCGGGCGAGCTGGAGCGCCACCGTGGCCGGCACCACGCCGCCGATGAACAGGCCGGTCAGCGCGCCGATCAGGCCGAGCGCGAAGACCGCCCGCGCCTTGGTGGCCCGGGCCGGGTCCGGGTCGAGCGGATGGCGGGGCAGCCCCGGCTGGGCGACGGGCGCCTGCCCGGGTGCGGTCGTCATGCCCTCCATCATGCCCCGGCCCGCCGCGCCGCGGCGCCCGCACGGGCCACCCGGTGCCGGGACACGGCGAGGCCCCCGGCGCGTGCCGGGGGCCTCGTCGATCGTGCTGCTTAGCGGTACGACCCGAAGTCGAAGTCGTCCAGCGGAACCGCCTGGCCGCTGGCCGGCCCGAAGCCGTAGTCGGTCTCCGGGTAGCCGGTCATCGAGTAGACCTTGGCCTTCGCCTCCTCGGTCGGCTCGACCCGGACGTTGCGGTACTTGCTGATGCCCGTACCGGCCGGGATGAGCTTACCGATGATCACGTTCTCCTTGAGGCCGACGAGCGAGTCGCTGCGCGAGTTGATCGCCGCGTCGGTCAGCACCCGGGTGGTCTCCTGGAAGGAGGCCGCCGAGAGCCAGGAGTCGGTGGCCAGCGAGGCCTTGGTGATACCCATCAGCACCGGACGGCCGGCGGCGGGCTCGCCGCCCTCGGAGACGAGTCGGCGGTTCTCCGACTCGAACAGCGCCCGGTCGACCAGCACGCCCGGCAGGAACTCGGTCGAGCCGGAGTCGATGACCGTCACCCGCTTGAGCATCTGGCGGATGATGATCTCGATGTGCTTGTCGTGGATGAGCACACCCTGCGAGCGGTAGACCTCCTGGACCTCACTGGTCAGGTGGACCTGGACCGCCCGCGGACCCATGATCCGCAGCAGCTCGTGCGGGTCGATGGTGCCCTCGGTCAGCTTCTCGCCGACCGCGACGTGACCGCCGTCGTGGGTCCGCAGCCGGACCCGCTTGGAGATCTTGTCGTAGACGATCTCGTCGCTGCCGTCGTCCGGCACCACGATGATCTTCCGCGAGCGCTCGCCGTCCTCGATCCGGATCCGACCCGGGGTGTCGGCGATGGGCGCCTTGCCCTTCGGGACCCGGGCCTCGAAGATCTCCTGGACACGGGGCAGACCCTGGGTGATGTCCTCACCCGCGACACCACCGGTGTGGAAGGTACGCATCGTCAGCTGCGTACCCGGCTCACCGATCGACTGGGCGGCGATGATGCCGACCGCCTCGCCGACGTCCACGGTCTTGCCGGTCGGCAGCGAGCGGCCGTAGCACGCGCCGCAGACGCCCAGCTTCGACTCGCAGGTGAGCACGCTGCGCACCCGGACCGTCTCCACCCCGGCGGCGACGATCTTGTCGACCAGGATCGAGTTGATGTCCTGACCCCGCTCGGCGACGGCGACGCCGTCCGGCCCCTTGATGTCGTCGGCCAGCGTCCGCGCGTGCACGCTGGTCTCGGCGTGCTCGTGCACGACCAGCTTGCCGTCGAGCCGCTCGCCGATCTGCATCGGGATGGCGCGGTCGGTGCCGCAGTCCTCCTCGCGGATGATGACGTCCTGCGAGACGTCCACCAGACGACGGGTCAGGTAACCCGAGTCGGCGGTACGCAGGGCGGTGTCCGCGAGACCCTTACGGGCACCGTGCGTGGAGATGAAGTACTCCAGCACGGACAGACCCTCCCGGTAGCTGGCCTTGATCGGCCGCGGGATGATCTCGCCCTTCGGGTTGGCCACCAGACCACGGATCGCCGCGATCTGCCGGAGCTGGAGGAGGTTACCGCGGGCACCCGAGTTGATCATCTTCCACAGCGGGTTCTCCTGCGGCAGGGCGGTGTCCATCTCCTTGGCGACCTCGTTGGTCGCCTTGGTCCAGATCTGGATGAGCTCGCCGCGACGCTCCTCCGGGGTCATCAGACCGCGCTGGTACTGCTTGTCGATCTGGTCGGCTTCCTTCTCGTACCGCTCCAGGATCTCCCGCTTGCGCGGCGGGGCGATGACGTCCTCCATGCCGATCGTCACGCCGGACCAGGTGGCCCAGTGGAAGCCGGCCTCCTTGAGCCCGTCCAGGGTGGCCGCCAGCGCCACCTTGGGGAAGCGCTCGGCGAGGTCGTTGACGATCGCGGAGAGCTGACCCTTGCGGATCTCGTAGTTCACGAAGCGGTAGCCCTGGGGCAGCGTCTCGTTGAACAGCACCCGGCCGAGGGTCGTCTCCACGGTCAGCGGCTCGCCCTCGACCCAGCCCTCCGGGGCGGTCCACGCCTCGGCACCGGCACCGTTGTCGACCCCGACCACGCCACGCAGGCGGATCTTCACCGGGGCCTGGAGGTGCAGCTCGCCGTTGTCGTACGCCATCCGCGCCTCGGCGTCCGAGCTGAACGCCCGGCCCTCGCCCTTCTCGCCCGCCGTGAGGTGGGTGAGGTGGTAGAGGCCGATCACCATGTCCTGGGTGGGCATGGTGACGGGCTTGCCGTCGGCCGGCTTGAGGATGTTGTTCGACGACAGCATCAGGATCCGCGCCTCGGCCTGGGCCTCGGCCGACAGCGGCACGTGCACCGCCATCTGGTCACCGTCGAAGTCGGCGTTGAACGCGGTGCAGACCAGCGGGTGGATCTGGATGGCCTTGCCCTCGACGAGCTGCGGCTCGAAGGCCTGGATGCCCAGGCGGTGCAGGGTCGGCGCCCGGTTCAGCAGGACCGGGTGCTCGCCGATGACCTCTTCCAGCACGTCCCACACGACCGGCCGCTGCCGCTCGACCATCCGCTTGGCGGACTTGATGTTCTGCGCGTGGTTGAGGTCGACCAGCCGCTTCATCACGAACGGCTTGAACAGCTCAAGCGCCATCTGCTTGGGCAGGCCGCACTGGTGCAGCTTGAGCTTCGGGCCGACAACGATGACCGAACGGCCGGAGTAGTCGACGCGCTTGCCCAGCAGGTTCTGCCGGAACCGGCCCTGCTTGCCCTTGAGCATGTCGGAGAGCGACTTCAGCGGGCGGTTGCCCGGCCCGGTGACCGGCCGGCCGCGGCGGCCGTTGTCGAACAGCGCGTCGACGGCCTCCTGGAGCATCCGCTTCTCGTTGTTGACGATGATCTCGGGCGCGCCGAGGTCGATCAGTCGCTTGAGGCGGTTGTTCCGGTTGATCACGCGGCGGTACAGGTCGTTCAGGTCGGAGGTCGCGAAGCGGCCACCGTCGAGCTGCACCATCGGGCGCAGGTCCGGCGGGATGACCGGCACGCAGTCGAGCACCATGCCGAGCGGCGAGTTGCGGGTGTTCAGGAACGCCGCGACGACCTTGAGCCGCTTGAGCGCCCGGATCTTCCGCTGCCCCTTGCCGGAGCGGATCGTCTCGCGCAGGTTCTCGGCCTCGGCGTCGAGGTCCATGTTCTGGACCAGCGCCTTGATGGCCTCGGCGCCCATGCCGCCGGTGAAGTACTCGCCGAACCGGTCCCGCAGCTCGCGGTAGAGCAGTTCGTCGGTGACGAGCTGCTTCGGCTCCAGCTTGCGGAAGGTGTCCAGCACCTCGTCCAGGCGGTCGATCTCGCGCTGGGCCCGGTCGCGGATCTGGCGCATCTCGCGCTCTCCGCCCTCCTTGACCTTGCGCCGGACGTCCGCCTTGGCACCCTCGGCCTCCAGCTCGGCCAGGTCGGCCTCGAGCTTGGTGGCCCGCTTCTCGATCTCCGAGTCGCGGCTGTTCTCGGCCTGCCGCTTCTCGGCCAGGATCTCGTTCTCGATCGTCGAGAGGTCACGGTGACGCGACTCGGCGTCCACGCTCGTCACGACGTACGAGGCGAAGTAGATGATCTTTTCGAGGTCCTTGGGGGCGAGGTCCAGCAGGTAGCCCAGCCGGCTCGGCACGCCCTTGAAGTACCAGATGTGGGTCACCGGCGCGGCGAGCTCGATGTGCCCCATCCGCTCACGGCGGACCTTCGACCGGGTCACCTCGACGCCGCAGCGCTCGCAGATGATGCCCTTGAACCGGACCCGCTTGTACTTACCGCAGTAGCACTCCCAGTCCCGCTGCGGACCGAAGATCTTCTCGCAGAAGAGCCCGTCCTTTTCCGGCTTCAGGGTGCGGTAGTTGATCGTCTCAGGCTTCTTGACCTCACCGTGCGACCACTGACGGATGTCGTCGGCGGTGGCGAGGCCGATGCGCAGCTCGTCGAAGAAGTTGACGTCGAGCACTATGTCCCCTATGTCGTCGTCTGTACTGCTAGCTAGTGGGTGGGGTCGGGAGCCGGCGGCGAGCCGGCTCCCGACCGCTCACCTCAGACCTCTTCGACCGAGCTCGGCTCGCGCCGGGACAGGTCGATGCCCAGCTCCTCCGCGGCGCGGAACACCTCGTCGTCGGTCTCGCGCATCTCCAGGGCCACACCGTCGCTGGACAACACCTCGACGTTGAGGCACAGCGACTGCAGCTCCTTGAGCAGCACCTTGAACGACTCCGGGATGCCCGGCTCCGGGATGTTCTCGCCCTTGACGATGGCCTCGTAGACCTTGACCCGGCCGAGGACGTCGTCGGACTTGATGGTCAACAGCTCCTGCAGGGCGTACGCGGCGCCGTACGCCTGCATCGCCCAGCACTCCATCTCGCCGAAGCGCTGGCCACCGAACTGCGCCTTACCACCCAGCGGCTGCTGCGTGATCATCGAGTACGGACCGGTCGACCGGGCGTGGATCTTGTCGTCGACCAGGTGGTTGAGCTTCAGGATGTAGATGTAGCCGACCGCGATCGGGTCCGGCAGCGGCTCGCCGGAGCGGCCGTCGAACAGCTGCGCCTTGCCGCTGGAACCGATCAGCTGCTTGCCGTCCCGGTTGGGCAGGGTCGACGACAGCAGGCCGGAGATCTCCTCCTCGCGGGCACCGTCGAAGACCGGCGTGGCCACGTTGGTGTCCGGCTCCGACTCGTGTGCCTCGATGGAGCGCAGCTGGCGCTTCCACTCGGCGTCGTCGCCGTCGACGCTCCACCCCGTCTTCGCCACCCAGCCGAGGTGCGTCTCCAGCACCTGGCCGATGTTCATCCGGGACGGCACACCCAGCGGGTTGAGCACGATGTCGACCGGCGTGCCGTCCTCCAGGAAGGGCATGTCCTCGATCGGCAGGATCTTGGAGATGACGCCCTTGTTGCCGTGCCGGCCGGCGAGCTTGTCACCGTCCTGGATCTTCCGCTTCTGGGCGACGTAGACCCGGACCAGCTCGTTGACGCCCGGCGGCAGCTCGTCGCCGTCCTCGCGGGAGAAGGTACGCACACCGATGACCGTGCCGGTCTCGCCGTGCGGCACCTTCAGCGAGGTGTCGCGGACCTCGCGCGCCTTCTCACCGAAGATCGCGCGGAGCAGCCGCTCCTCCGGGGTCAGCTCGGTCTCACCCTTGGGCGTGACCTTGCCGACCAGGATGTCGCCGGGGACGACCTCGGCGCCGATCCGGATGATGCCGCGCTCGTCGAGGTCGGCGAGCATCTCCTCGCTGACGTTCGGGATGTCGCGGGTGATCTCCTCCGGGCCGAGCTTGGTGTCCCGGGCGTCGACCTCGTGCTCCTCGATGTGGATCGAGGTGAGCACGTCCTGCTGCACGAGGCGCTGCGACAGGATGATCGCGTCCTCGTAGTTGTGGCCCTCCCAGCACATGAACGCCACCAGCAGGTTGCGCCCGAGCGCCATCTCGCCCTCGTCGGTGCACGGACCGTCGGCGATGACCTGGCCGGCCTCGACGCGGTCGCCCTCGAAGACGACCGGCTTCTGGTTGACGCAGGAGCCGGCGTTGGAGCGGCGGAACTTGTGCAGCAGGTACGTGCGGCGGTGGCCGTCGTCCTGGTGGATGGTGATGTAGTCGGCGCAGAGGTCCTCGATGACGCCGCCGACCTCGGCGACGACCACGTCACCGGCGTCGACCGCGGCGCGGTACTCCATGCCGGTGCCGACGAGCGGGGACTCGGCCTTGACCAGCGGCACCGCCTGGCGCTGCATGTTCGCGCCCATCAGTGCCCGGTTGGCGTCGTCGTGCTCGAGGAACGGGATCATCGCGGTCGCGACCGAGGTCATCTGCCGCGGCGACACGTCCATGTAGTCGACGGCGCTCGGCACCACGTCCTCGGTCTCGCCGCCCTTACGACGGCACAGGACCCGGTCCTCGGCGAACGTGCCGTCGGCCTTCAGCGGCGCGTTGGCCTGCGCCTTGACGAACCGGTCCTCCTCGTCCGCGGTCAGGTAGTCGATCTGGTCGGTGACCCGACCGTCGACGACCTTCCGGTACGGCGTCTCGATGAAGCCGAACGGGTTGACCCGGGCGAAGGTGGACAGCGCGCCGATCAGACCGATGTTCGGGCCTTCCGGCGTCTCGATCGGGCACATCCGGCCGTAGTGGGACGGGTGCACGTCGCGGACCTCGAAGCCGGCCCGCTCCCGGGACAGACCACCCGGGCCGAGCGCGCTCAGCCGGCGCCGGTGGGTCAGGCCCGCCAGCGGGTTGGTCTGGTCCATGAACTGGGACAGCTGCGAGGTGCCGAAGAACTCCTTGATCGCCGCCACCACCGGGCGGATGTTGATCAGGGTCTGCGGCGTGATCGCCTCGACGTCCTGGGTGGTCATCCGCTCGCGGACGACGCGCTCCATCCGGGACAGACCGACCCGGACCTGGTTCTGGATCAGCTCACCCACGGTACGCAGGCGCCGGTTGCCGAAGTGGTCGATGTCGTCGGCCTCGTAGCCGTCCTCACCGGCGTGCAGCCGGCAGAGGTACTCCACGGTGGCGACGATGTCGTCCTCGGTCAGGGTGCCGGTCGTGATCGGCACCTCCAGCTCGAGCTTCTTGTTGAACTTGTAACGACCGACCTTGGCGACGTCGTACCGCTTCGGGTTGAAGAAGAGGTTGTCGAGCAGGGTCTGGGCGTTCTCGCGGGTCGGCGGCTCGCCAGGGCGGAGCTTCCGGTAGATGTCGAGCAACGCCTCGTCCGCGCCGGCGATGTGGTCCTTCTCGAGCGTGGTCATCATCAGCTCGGACCAGCCGAACCGCTCGCGGATGCGCTCGGCGGACCAACCGACGGCCTTGAGCAGGACGGTGACGGCCTGCCGGCGCTTGCGGTCGATGCGGACGCCGACCGTGTCGCGCTTGTCGATGTCGAACTCCAGCCAGGCGCCCCGGCTGGGAATGACCTTGACGCTGGTGAGGTCGCGGTCAGAGGTCTTGTCCGGCTGCTTGTCGAAGTAGACGCCCGGGGACCGGACGAGCTGGCTGACGACGACGCGCTCGGTGCCGTTGATGATGAAGGTGCCCTTCGGCGTCATCATCGGGAAGTCACCCATGAACACCGTCTGGCTCTTGATCTCGCCGGTGGTGTTGTTGGTGAACTCCGCGGTCACGAACAGCGGGGCGCAGTAGGTCAGGTCCTTCTCCTTGCACTCCTCGATCGAGGCCTTGACCTCGTCGAAGCGCGGAGCCGAGAAGGAGAGCGACATGGTGCCGGAGAAGTCCTCAATGGGACTGATCTCGTCGAGGATCTCCGCGAGACCCGAGCGTGCGTGCGGGTCGTCCGCCGACCGGCCCTGCCAAGCCTCGTTGCCGACGAGCCAGTCGAAGGACTCGTTCTGGATGGCGAGGAGGTTGGGGACCTCGAGGTGTTCGGTGATCCTGCCGAATGAAACTCGGCGGGGAGCGAATGCGCTCGACGTACGACTGGTCTTCGCAGGGCGGGAAGCTGCCAAGATGCGTCCTTCCGAGGACCGGTGCTGCAGAACGGCTGGTACGCGTGCACTCCAATGACCCCACCAGAAATATCCGTAAACGGACATTTCCGAGCAGGGGTCAAGTCGGAAGGCAGCGCAAACTAGCAGTGTAGCCGAGAGGCTAACCGCTGTCCAGCCCAACCCGCAGGTCGTCGCGGAACGTGCCTCGGGACCCCTGGACCAGGGTCTCACCGGGCCGCTCGGAACGCGACGTTCCTGCCGGGCCGCTCAGGTGCCGCGGCCGATGGTGTCGCCGCTGCCATTACCCAAGTGGTGGCCGTTGCAAGCGCGGAAGGTCTTGCTGTGTCAGCGTGCCTGTCAGCCCGGGGCCGCGTCAAGGCCCGGCATCCGGGTCGCCGCTTCTTTCCCACCGACGGGCTACCCACGGGCCCCGGTCGCCGACCGTTGCGGGGCGCGGACGCCCTGCTCACCGCGCTGTCGCCGGATCCACAAGACGGCGGGCGGCGATCCAGTGTCGGATCACCGCCCGCCGTGACGCGGTGTGCCCCGGCTCACGGAGCCGGACGCGCGCCTGGTCGTACGTCAGGTCACTTGAGGGTGACCTTGGCGCCCTCGCCCTCGAGCTTGGCCTTGGCCTTGTCGGCGGTCTCCTTGTTGGCCTTCTCCAGGACGGCCTTCGGAGCGGCCTCGACCAGGTCCTTGGCCTCCTTGAGGCCCAGGCCGGTCAGCTCACGCACGACCTTGATGACCTGGATCTTCTTGCCGCCGTCAGCCTCGAGGATGACGTCGAACTCGTCCTTCTCCGGCTCGGCCTCGGCCGCAGCGGCACCGGCACCCGGGCCGGCAACCATCATCGCGGCCGGAGCGGCGGCGGTGACCTCGAAGGTCTCCTCGAACTGCTTCACGAACTCGGAGAGCTCGATCAGCGTCATCTCCTTGAACGCGTCGAGCAGCTCGTCGGTGCTGAGCTTCGCCATGTCTGGCGTCCTTTCCTGAATCTGTTAGGTAAGAACTGGGTGCGCCGCGGGGCCTCAGGCCGCCTCGGCGCCCTCCTTCTCGCGCTTCTCCTGCAGGGCGGCCGCCAGACGGGCGGTCTTCGACAGCGGGGCCTGGAACAGGGCCGCGGCCTTGCTCAGGTTGCCCTTCATCGCGCCGGCCAGCTTGGCCAGCAGCACCTCACGGGACTCCAGGTCGGCGAGCTTCGTGACCTCGGCCGCGGTAATGGCCCTGCCCTCGAAGACACCGCCCTTGATGACGAGCTTCGGGTTGGCCTTCGCGAAGTCGCGAAGCCCCTTCGCCGCCTCGACGACGTCGCCCGAAACGAAAGTCAGCGCGGTAGGACCGGAGAACATCTCGTCGAGGCCGGAGATGCCAGCGTCGGTCGCGGCACGCTTCGCGAGCGTGTTCTTCGCAACCGTGTAGCTGGTCTCCTTGCCGAGCGAGCGCCGCAGCTGGGTGAGCTGGGAAACCGTCAGACCGCGGTACTCGGTCAGCACCGTGGCGCCCGCGTTGCGGAAGCTCTCGGTCAGCTCAGCGACGGCCGTGGCCTTGTCGGCCCGGATCGGCTTGTCCGCCATGTCCCTCCTCTCTCGTTACTCGAGGCCGGTCACCGTCGTCGGCCGGAGCTTTCGACGGGGGCGCAGGTGCCACGACAACGAGAAAGGCCCCGGCGCAGGGCGCACGGGGCGAGGGCCGGCACACGGACACGGTCGGCGGACCATGCTCAGCACCGATTTTCGCTTACCGCCCTGCGCGGGTCGCCCGTAGTCGCGGGACCTTCGACCGTGCCGGGGCACGGTGACCAGCGGTCTCTGGGTGGAACTTCGCGGCCAAGGTTACGCGAGGATCCCCGCGACCACCAAATCGCCCCCGGTGGGCCGGGTCACTCCCCCGCACCCGGGGGAGCCGGAGGCCCTGGCCGCACCGGCGGTCGCGGCACGCCGCCGGTCTCGCCGCACCGGGCGCCGAGCACCCCGGGCCGTCGGTGCACCCCGGCCGTCTGTGCGCCCCCGGCCGTCGCGGCAGTGCCCGGCGATCGCGGCGGTGCCCGGCGGCCGACACCGGAGGCGGACGGTCGACGCCGGAGGCCGGCGCGGGTTCAGGGCCGCTGGCGCCGTCGCCACAGGTACGCCCCAGCCGCCACCGCGCTCCAGGCAACGGCCCAGGCGGTGAGCAGGCCCACCGTCGACGCGGCCAGGCCGTCGGCGGCGGCCCGTGCGGTCGCCATCACCGGCGGCGCCAGCCACGGCGCCACCGAGCCGCTCAGGCCGAGGACGACCGCGCCGACCCCGCCGAGCGCGAGCACCGCGACGCCGTAGCCGGCGCTGCCCGTGCAGGCGCGACTGGCCAGCGCCCCGAGCGCCACCGCCGCGGGTACGGCCAGCAGGTGCGCCCACAGCCCGACGGCGATCCCCACCGGCACCGACCGGTCGCCCGGCTCCACCGGACCGGCGACCCCGCCGACCAGCCACGGGAAGACCAGCGCGACGGCCACCGTGCCGAGCCCGGCCACGCCGGCCGCCAGCAGCCCGGCCAGTCGCTCCCGGCGCACCCCGACGAGCGCCTGGGCCAACCGGCGCTGCACGTCCGGCTCGACGTCCAGCAGCACCTTGGTCTGCCAGGCGAGCACCGGGAAGAGCACCACCGCCGAGACGCCGTACGCCTCCCCCGGCTGCGCCCGGCCGCCGCCGTAGAGGACGCCGAGGGCCACGAGGCCGGCCAGCAGCGGGGCCAGCGCCCGTCCCGTACGCAGGAAGCCCGCCAGCCGCAGCCGCAGCAGTGCGGTCACCGCGGCCCCCCGGTGGTCCCGCCCGTGGCCTCTGGCGCCCGGGCGACGGGCGGCGTGCCGGGGTCCACGGTCTCCGCCGGCGGCCCCTCGGCGCCGTCCGGGGCGACCCTGCCGGGCCGGGCGGGCCGGCGTACGCGAAGGATCCGATGCCCCTCGGCGCGCAGCCGGGCGACGGTGCCGTCGACCCGCGCCGCGGGGACCGCGACCTCGACCACCGCCAGCGCCGCGTCCGGCGACGGGGCGGCCTCGGTGACCGTGCCGTCCGCCACCGTCCAGCGGCGGGCACCGGGCAACCGGGCGATCTCGCCCCGGTGGTCGCTGACCAGTACCGACCCGCCCGCCGCCACCACCTCGTCGATCACCTCGGGCACGAGGTCCCGGGTCGCGGCGTCGAGGCCCTCCCACGGCTCGTCGAGCACCAGCAGGCCGGGCGGACGCAGCATCGCCTGGGCCAGGCCGACCTTCTGGGCGGTGCCCTTGGACAGCTCCGGCAGGCGGACCCGGCGGAACGCGGCCAGGCCTAGCCGGGAGGTCCAGTGGTTCACCGCGTGGGCGGCGGCCGCCGGGTCGAGGCCGGCGACACGTCCCATGGCGGTCAGGTAGTGCTCGACGGTGAAGGGCTGGTCGGCCGGGAAGCGCTCCGGGACCCACCCGACGTGCCGGGGTCGACCGGTGACCCGCCCCCGGCTCGGCCGCAGCACCCCGGCCGCCACCTGGAGCAGGGTCGACTTGCCCACGCCGTTGCGGCCGAGGACGACCACGACCTCACCGGGGCCGACCCGCACCGCGGCTTCCCGCAGCACCCACGGGCCCCGCCGCCGGTAGCGCAGCCAGACGTTCTCCAGGTGCACCGGCCGAGCATGCCACAACCGACACGGAACGGGGCGCCGCCACGATGTGGCGACGCCCCGTCACGGGTACGGATGCTCAGCCCTCGGCCGAGGCCTCCTGCAGGTTCTTCACCACGTTGGGGTCGACCGGGACGCCCGGGCCCATGGTGGTGGTCAGGGTGACCTTCTTGAGGTACTTGCCCTTCGCGGCGGACGGCTTGGCCCGCAGGACCTCGTCGAGGACCGCCGCGTAGTTGTCGATCAGCTGGGTCTCGGAGAACGAGGCCTTGCCGATGATCAGGTGCAGGTTGGAGTGCTTGTCCACCCGGAAGGTGATCTTACCGCCCTTGATGTCCGAGACGGCCTTGGTGACGTCCATGGTCACCGTGCCGGTCTTCGGGTTCGGCATGAGACCGCGCGGGCCCAGGATCCGCGCGATCCGGCCGATCTTGGCCATCTGGTCCGGCGTGGCGATCGCCGCGTCGAAGTCGAGCCAACCGCCCTGGATCCGGGCGACCAGCTCGTCGGTGCCCACCTCGTCCGCACCGGCGGCGGCGGCCTCCTCGGCCTTCGCGCCGGCCGCGAAGACGATCACGCGGGCGGTCTTACCGGTGCCGTGGGGCAGGTTGACCACGCCACGGACCATCTGGTCCGCCTTGCGGGGGTCGACGCCGAGGCGCATGGCGACCTCGACCGTGGCGTCGAACTTGGCGGTGGTGGTGTCCTTGGCCAGCTTCACGGCCTCGGCGGGGGTGTAGAGCTTCGACCGGTCGATGACCTCGGCGGCCTTGCGGTAGCTCTTGCTGCGCTGCATTTTCTGGTACTCCTGTGGTCTATGGCGGGCCGCGACTTCCCGCGCGCCCTCCCACGAACTGGATCTGGCGGTGACCGAGGTCAGTCGGTGACGTTGAGGCCCATCGACCGGGCGGTGCCGGCGATGATCTTCTCAGCCTGGTCGATGTCGTTGGCGTTGAGGTCGGCCATCTTCTTTTCGGCGATCTCACGCACCTGGGCGCGGCTGACGGAGCCGACCTTCTCCTTGTGCGGGACGCCCGAGCCCTTCTGCACGCCGGCGGCCTTGATCAGCAGCCGGGCGGCGGGCGGGGTCTTCAGCACGAAGGTGAAGCTGCGGTCCTCGTAGACGCTGATCTCGGCGGGGACGATGTCGCCCCGCTGGGACTCGGTCTGCGCGTTGTAGGACTTGCAGAACTCCATGATGTTCACGCCGTGCTGGCCGAGCGCGGGGCCGACCGGCGGCGCCGGAGTGGCCTGGCCCGCCGGCAGCTGAAGCGTGAAAGTCTTGACGAGCTTCTTCTTCGGAGGCATGTCTCTTCCTGGGGCTTGAAACTGGGAAAGGTGCCGGCCGCAGGCGCGCACGGTCAGCGCGATGCGACAGCGGCGACGTTCTAGAGTAGCGCAGCGTCCCGCCGCCGCCTGCGCCGAGGTCGGGCGGGGGGGCGGAACAGGTACGCCGGCGGCGGGCCGCTGCCCACCGCCGGCGCTCCCGACGTCAGATCTTGGCGACCTGGTTGAAGTTCAGCTCCACCGGCGTCTCGCGACCGAAGATCGACACCAGCACCTTGAGCTTCTGCTGGTCGGCGTTGATCTCACTGATCGTCGCCGGCAGCGAGGCGAAGGCGCCGTCGGTGACGGTGACCGAGTCGCCGACCTCGAAGTCGAGGACCTTGATCTCGGGCTTGGCCTTCTTCTGCTCGGTCTCGACGGCCGGCGCCAGCCACTTCAGCACCTCGTCGAGGGAGAGCGGGGCCGGACGGTCGGCCCGGTCCGTCGCGCCCACGAAGCCGGTGACGCCCGGCGTGTTGCGCACGCAGGAGTAGGACTCGGCGGTCAGCTCCATCCGGACCAGGATGTAGCCCGGGAAGACCTTGGCCTGGATCTGCGACCGCTTCCCGTTCTTGACCTCCACCTCTTCCCGGGTCGGCACCTCGACCTGGTAGATGTAGTCCTCCATGTCGAGGCTCGTGATCCGGGTCTCGAGGTTGGTCTTGACCTTGTTCTCGTAGCCGGCGTACGAGTGCACCACGTACCAGTCGCCCGGCGCGTAGCGCAGCTTCTGCCGCAGCTCGGCGACCGGGTCGTAGTCCTCGTCCGGCGCGGGCTCGGTGGTGGGGAACTCCGGCTCGCTGGCGGCCTCGACCGACTCGTCACCAGCCGCCGTCGCCACCGTGGACTGCTCGTCCGTGGTCTCGGCGGTCTCGTCGTACTCAGGCACGCTCGCTCACTTCCGTCACTATCGGCTCAGTCGGCCGGTCAGCTGGGGTTGCCGAAGACCCACAGCACGCCCTTCGCGAAGGCGAAGTCAAGGCCGGCCACGATCGTCAGCATCACCGCGACGAAGGCGACCACCACGGCCGTGTAGGTCAGCAGCTCCTTGCGGGTCGGCCAGATGACCTTACGCAGTTCGGCCACGACCTCGCGGATGAATCGGGCGATGCGGCCGAACAGGCCCACCCGATCGGTTTCCGCCTTGGTCTTCGGTCGGCTGTCCGCCGAATCCGCCTTCGCCCGCGAGCGCGTCGCGGTGCCGCCGCGGGATACCGGCTCCTCGGCGTCGGTGGCGTCGTCGTCGGCCACGTCGTCGACGACCTCGTCGTGCAGACGGTCGTCGCCGGCGTCCTCGCCGCGCCGCTTCTTGTCGGCCACTTCGCCCTCCGTCGCGGGATGTCGGGTCGCACGCTGTCGGGCGTGCGCGGCGCTTGGTCACGCCGGCCGGACCAACCGTCCCGCGACGGGCCGCGGCCGGCGGATCAGCCGGGAGGGCCCGAATGCCTCGGGGCCACCCCGCCGATGCCACCACCACGGGCCGGACGCCGCCATACGGCGGCGCGACCCACGGGAACGGTCAGGCCTGAGGCGCAGGGGTGACAGGACTTGAACCTGCAGCCTGCGGTTTTGGAGACCGCTGCTCTGCCAATTGAGCTACACCCCTGTGCGGCAATGCTCGCCCCGCCCGGTCATGCACGACCGTGCAGGGGTTACTTGCCCCACGGCGGACCAGTGTACGGGTAGCGGCACCACTTTCCCAACCGGTCTGCCCTTCGCGCGTCGGGAGCCTGGTCAGCGGGCCGTCCGGACGGTCGCCCGAGCCTGCGAGAGCACCTTCTCGCCCCGGCAGACGGCGGTCACGTCGAGCCTGGTCAGCCCGTCCTCGGTGACCTCCCGGACCACGGCCGTGACCTCGATCTCGGTGCCCTCGTCGTCGTCCGGGACGACCACCGGCCGGGTGAAGCGGACGTTGTAGTCGACGATCGCGTCGGGCGCCCCGGCCCACTCCGCCACCGCGCGGCCGACCAGCGCCATGGTGAACATGCCGTGGGCGATCACGCCCGGCAGACCCACCTTCGTGGCGGTCCGGTCGTTCCAGTGGATCGGGTTGAAGTCCCCCGAGGCGCCGGCGTAGCGGACCAGGTCCGCGCGCGTCACCCGGAACGTCCTGACTGGCAGCTCCATCTCAGCCCTCCCCGCGTACGACGAGCTTCGACCAGACGGTCACGACCGGCTCGCCGGCCGGGGTGGCGACCTCGGTGCGGGTGGTCAGGAAGCCGTGCCCGCCACGGCTGCTGACGTCGTCGATGACGCTGACGCAGACCAGCTCGTCCCCCGCCACCACCGGCCGGGTGTAGGCGAAGCGCTGGTCGCCGTGGACGACGCGGCTGTAGTCGACACCGAGGGCCGGGTCGTCGATGATCTGCTGGTTGGCCGCCATCGTGAGCACGATGGGGAAGGTCGGCGGGGCGACCACGTCCGGGTGGCCGAGCGCACGGGCGGCCTCCGGGTCGTGGTGGGCCGGATCGGCGGCGCCGATCGCCGTGGCGAACTCGCGGATCTTTTCTCTGCCCACCTGGTAGGGGGCGGTCGGCGGATACGTCCGGCCGACGAAGGACGGGTCCAGGGACATGCCGCGAACCTACACGCAAACGCCGATCGCCGATCCGTACGGTCGGCGGCGGCCGGAGCCGCGCCGTCCCTACGGACCGGCGATCGGGAAGTGCCTGAGGACCGGGCCGGCGGTGCCGGCCGTGGGTCAGCGGGTCTCGCGGTGGACCGTGTGCTTGCCGTCCCGCGGGCAGAACTTCTTCAGCTCGATGCGGTCGGGGTCGTTACGGCGGTTCTTGCGCGTGATGTAGTTGCGCTCCTTGCACTCCACACACGCCAAAGTGATCTTCGGCCGGACATCGGTCGCCTTCGCCACGGCGGAGTGCCTTCCTCGCTACGGGTAACAACTACGGCGCATCAGCCTACGCGCTGACGGCGCGGACATGCAAAGTGGGCGCCAGTGGCGCCCATCCCACCGACCGCCGGGAGCTGGCCCGGTGGACGAGAGTAGCGGTGGCCGGACTTGAACCGGCGACACAGCGATTATGAGCCGCTTGCTCTACCATCTGAGCTACACCGCCGTGGCGGGTCCAGCCGGACCCTCTGAGCCCCCTTACGGAATCGAACCGTAGACCTTCTCCTTACCATGGAGACGCTCTGCCGACTGAGCTAAGGGGGCCTGCGCGATCTCCCCGGGGGGTGACGCGCAGGGGATACATTACACGGCCCTGCGGCGGAGATGAAATCGGATCCCCCACAGGGGCGTTTCCGCAGGTCAGGGCACGGCCCGCAGCCGGGGCAGCTCCCCCGGGGAGATCGTCTCCGGGTCCACCTGGGCGCCGAACCAGGCCTCCAGGCGCTCGTACGGCAACGGGCGGCTGAACAGGAAGCCCTGGCCGATCTCGCAGCCGATGTCCTGGAGCAGTTCCAGGGTCAGCTCGCTCTCCACGCCCTCGGCGACCACGGCCAGGCCGAACTGCTGGGAGAGCGTGACCACCGCGTTGACGATCGCCAGGTCGCCCGGGTCCGTCGCCATGCCCTGCACGAAGGAGCGGTCGACCTTCACCTCGTGCACCGGCAGGCGGCGCAGGTGGGCCAGGGACGAGTCGCCGGTGCCGAAGTCGTCCACCGACAGCCGCACGCCGAGGTCCCGCAGCCGCCGCAGGGTCGGGATGGGCCGGTCGGTGCCGTCCAGCACCCCGGCCTCCTTGATCTCCAGCGTGAGCAGCTGCGGCGGTACGCCGTACTCGTCGAGCAGCTCCTTGACGCGGGCCGGGAAGTGCTGGTCGGTGAGCGTACGCGCGGAGAGGTTGACCGCGACGGCGAGCGGCTGGCCGGCGTGCGTCCAGTCCCGGCTGCGCCGCAGCCCCTCGCGGAGCACGAACTCGGTGAACCGGCCGAGCTGGCCGGTGTGCTCGGCCACCGCGACGAAGTCCTCCGGGGCGACCGTGCCGTGCGCCGGGTGCGCCCAGCGGGCCAGGCACTCCACGCCGACCAGCCGGCGGTCGCGCAGCGTCACCTTGGGCTGGAAGTAGACCTCCAGCTCGTCGGCGTCCAGCGCGCGCCGCAGGTCGCCGGCGAGGCCGAGCCGCCGCAGCGACCGCGACTCCAGCGTCGGGCTGAACAGCTGCACGCTGCCCGGCACGGACTTGGCCGCCGTCGCCGCCAGGTCCACCCGCTGCAACAGGGAGACCGCGTCGCTGCCGTGGTCGGGGTACACGGCGACCCCGACCGCCGTGTCCACGTCGAGGGTGAGCGCGTCGAAGACCATCTCGTCGCGGATCTGCTCGCGCAGCTGCGCGGCCAGCTCCATCGCCGCCTCGGCGCTCTCCAGACGCAGCGTCACCAGGAACTCGTCCCCACCGGCCCGCCCGACCAGGGCCGACGAGGGTACGCAGGAACGCAGCCGGTTCGCGACCTCCACCAGGACCTTGTCGCCGGCGGCGTGCCCGAGCGACTCGTTGACCTGGCGCAGCCGGTCGACGTCGAACAGCAGCAGGGCCACCACCTCGCCGGGCGCCCGGATCTTGACGGCCTCCTCCAGCGCGCCCGTGATCCGCCGCCGGTTGGGCAGCCTGGTCAGCGTGTCGTGGCTGGCGTCGTGCCGGAGCCGGTCGACCAGCCGCGAGTTCTCCAACGCCACCGCCGCGTGCGCCGCCACCGTCTCGAAGAGAGGCACGTCGGTGCGGACGAAGTAGTTGCTGTCGCCCAGCCGGTTGGCCACCTCCAGCGTCCCGATGACCGCCTGACCGGACCGCAGTGGCAGGACGATCACGTCCTTGACCCGGTGCGTCGAGAGCGGGGCGCGCAGGTCACCGTCGGTCGTCAGTCCTCGGCCGACGGCCACGGTGCGGCCCTCGTCGCGGGCCCGTTCCCGCAGGGCGGCCGGGGTCTTGGCGAAGTCGAGCAGACCGGGGGCGTCGTTGCGCGCGGTCAGCAGCACCTCGGGGTGCCTGCCCTGGGCGGGCAGCCAGAGCGTGGCGTACTCCGCCTGCATGAGCGCCCGCACGCGGCCCAGGAGGGCGTCGGGCAGGGTGCCGTACTCGCCGCTCTCGCTGACCGCGCGGCTCAGTTCGTACATGTCGGTGAGGGTGCGGTGCTGCCGGAAGAACTGCGCGTACGCCCGGTAGACGAAGGCCAGCGCGACGAGCAGCGCCCCCAACAGCAGCAACGACCACCAGGTGGCCGCGATGAGGATGAGGACGATGATGCCGATGGCGATATTGATCATCGCTGCCAGGAGCCCCGGCATCGACTGTCGGATCGCGCCCCGTCCCGCCTGCCAGCCCTGCAACAGGGTGTGCACGCCGGCGACCGAGGCCATGCTCAGCAGGTTCACCATGCTGGCCGCGAAGAACAGTTTGAGCCAGGTGGCCGGGCCGACATCCTCGACGGGCGGCAGGGCCTGGAGCACGAGGACGGCCAGGGACGAACCCGCGGCCGCGCGGCCCACGTTGAACCAGAACTTCGTCGGGCCGAACCGGTGCCTGAGGTGCGACACGGCCGACGCGACCGTGTAGATCATGACAACCGTCAGCGGTTCGACGAGATAGAACGCCAGGACCAGTGGGATCTCGGTCAGCGTCACGCCGAGGGACTGCCGCCGGACGGTGAAGTTCAGTACCGGGATCCCGGCGGCCACCATGGCCACGAGAAGTGGCAGCGCGAGCGACCACCCGCCGAACGGCTGCGGCGCGACCAGGCCGACCACCGTCGTGCAGACGATGGCCATCAGGGCCAACGGTCCGGTGATCAGCCACGCGTATTCAGTCGAGCGGGGGCCGGTGGGGCCACGACCCGCCATCCCGTGCCCCCTTACCGGCCCGCCGGTGTCACGTCATCGAGCGGTGGTCACTCAACGAGGCGCGGGCATGTTCCAGATGATGTCGGCGGTCTGGAAGTCTCCGGATCCCTGGAGGTCACCGACCAGGACGCCGCTCGCGAGAACGGCGAGCGCGAAAAGCGAGCCAAGCAGCCGGCCGGGCTTTCGACGAGACATGGTTGCTCCTGCAGGGGAAGTGTCACGGGGATGGTGGAGGTTCCACGATCGTGCCACAAGGCAGGTACCCAGAAAAGCGGTGCGCGTACCGCCGAGCCGAGCGTCGGCGACGTTCCGCCGTTCGGCCCAGCGGCCACCCCGACAGAGCCCTGATCACGGGGCTGAGTGGGCACTGTGCACTTCGCACATTGCGGATTGCGACCTTCCACGCAATTGGGGGAAGGTCGGGAGTCCGGGCGCACCCGCCTTCACCGTGGGTGACCTCCTGCCCAGGAGGAGGCCCGACCGGACATCGACCACCATACTCGTTCTGCGCCAGCATGCCACAGCTTCTGCCGGCGGCCCGACAAACCTCGTGCGCGGACGGGACCGGACGCCGGTGACCGGCAGAGCCACCGCTGCAAGCACCACCGGTCACAGCCCAACCGGAGCCGCCAACGGCAAGATCGGCCTGCCACAACCGGTCGGTCAACGGCTGGGCGCAGCCGGACTCGGTCAGACGAACGCCAACGGCCCCTCGATCAGCATTCCTGCTGGTCAGGGGCCGTTGACGCTCCTGGCGGTAGAGGATTCAGTGGACCTCGAAGCTGCGGGTGTCGCTGTAGCTGGCCAGGTGGTCGATGTCGGGCGGCATGTGAACCCGGTAGTGGTGGGTGCCCTTCGCGGAGGGCTGGATGGTGAACGAGTAGGCGCCGGTCCACGACAACGCCGTGCTGCTCACCGTGGACCAGCTTCCGTCCACGTAACGCTCCAGGCGCACCGTCTTGCCTGGGTGGGCCGGGGACACGCTGCCCGACAGGGTGACCGAGTCGCCGAGGGGCACGGACGTCTTCGACAGCGTGGCGGTGACGGTGGTCTTCACCCAGACCGTCGTGAGGCTGCTCTCCGAACCCAGGGCGGCCGTCGAGCCGCGGTACTGCCACTTGTAGTCCAGCCCCCACGAGGGCTTGTGGCTGTAGCTCGCCTCGCCTGAGTTGTCAGTGGTCGACGTGGTGATCAACGTCCACTGGCTGGTGCCCTTACGCCTGCCGTAGAGCCGCATCGGAGCGTTCGCGATACGCGCACCGGTGTCCGCGCGCACTGCCGTGCCCGACACCGTCACCGCCGATCCGTGCGCCAGCGACGTGGCGCTGGCCGCGATCGTGGTCGTGCTGCCGAGCAGGGTCACACCCGGTGCGGCCGACAGCTTGCCGTTGCTGTCCTTGACCCACACCGCGAACGTGTACGTCGTACCCGGTGCCAACCCCGTCGCCGTGGCACTGCTGCCCGTGCCCTCGTACACCGCCGTGCCGGCGGTTGGCGACGACGGCGCCGTCGAGCCCGTGGCACTTCGCACGATCACCTGGTCCAGATCTGTGATCGACGGCAGCGTCCAGGACAGCGTGGCCGAGCCGACACCACCGGTCGCCTTGAGATTCGACACCATCGGCGGGCCCTCGACGATGAAGCTGTACGTGGTGACCATGGAGGCGGTGCGGTCAGCCGTGAAGCTGCGGACGCTCAGGACGTACCTGCGGGCGGCCGGCGGTGTCCAGGTCAGCGCCGCGCTGCCATCGGCCTTGGCGGCAACGGTGCCGCCCGATCCGTCGCTGACCCACCATTGGTACGAGGTCGAGCCGGGCATGCGCGGCGTGAAGCTGAAGGTGCCCGGGGCGAGGCGACCGCTGCCGGTCGCCGGGAAGTCGGTCGAGGCGACCCGGGGCCCGTCCGTCACGGTCCAGGTCACGCCGTCCGACTCCGTCTGCACGCCGGCGGCGTTGCGGGCGATGACGGTGACGGCCTTGTAGCCACTTCTGGTCGGGGTGAAGCTGAAGGTGGCGGTGCCGTCGGCGGCCGGCCTGACGACCTGGCTGCTGGCCTCGTCGTAGTGGAGCGTCGCCACGTAGTCGACCACGTCGGCCATCCGGCTGCGGGCCGTGAAGGTCGCCGGCGTGCCCAGGTCGGTGCCGCCGGTGCGGGTCACCGTCGGTGCCGCGCCGTCGACGGAGATCGGTTGCCAGCGCGGATGGGAGAGGGTGCCGTCGGCGCTCCGGCTCTGGATCCGCAGGCCGGCGACGCCGGTCTCGGTGGCCGTCCAGGTCAGGTCGGCGGTGCCGTCCGGCCGGGCCGGAACGGTGATCTTCTCGATCGGCCGCTGCTCCAGGCTCGAGTATTCCGCCCAGTAGACGTACGCCTCGACGTTTGGCATCCGGGGCGCGAGGCGGAAGGCGAGCGACGACCCGATGACCACGCTGCCGCGCGTGTCCCCGGTGAGCGTCGGACCGTTGTCGACGATGAACCGGTAGGCGCGGTCCGCGTGCGCCGTGCCGTCGCGCGTGACGCTGTGCACGTGGAGGGTCTGCCAGCCGCCGCGCGTCGGAGCGATCATGACCGTCGCCTTTCCGGCGGCGTCCGCAGGCACGGTTCCCGATGGTCCGCCCTCGTCGATCCGCCATGCGAACGACGCTGTGCCGGCGACCGTGGCGGTGAACTCGAACGCGCCGGGCACGCCGACGTTGTAGTCGAGGTCCGGAGACAGGTCCTGGTACGCGGCAGAGAAGACCGACGGCCTGGTCTCCTTGACGTAGAACTCGTGGTAGGCCGGCTCTGACGAGTTGCCAGCCCGGTCGATGGCTCGGACGGTGAGCGAGTGGTGGCCGGCAGTTCGCGGGCTCCAGCGGACGGTCGCCGGCCCGCCGAGCCTCTCGGCGTTCACCGTGCCCTCGACGGTGTCTTCCGAGAGCTCGCCCGAGTAGAACCGGTACCGGTAGCTGACCGTATCGGCGGAGGCTGGGGCCAGCGCGAACACGCCGGGGACGCCGATCGCGCCGCTGGCGTTGTCCCAGCTGCCTGCGGGATATTCGGCAGAGGTGACGGTCGGTGCCGGGCCACCGCTGCGGTCGACGGTGAAATGGCACGTGTCGCTCCACGCCGACGCTGCCGCGCCGTCGAGGACCCGCACCCGCCAGGCGTACGTGACGCCGTCGAGCTGCTTCGCCTCGTCCTCGAGCTGGACGTAGACCTCGTTGCTCTGCTCGCCGACGGTGCGGAGCCACTGCTGCGGGTGCTCCGGGTCGGCCACGTCCCAGACCTGGAAGTCGGCCTCCAGATGGGAGCCCGCACCCGTACGGTCGAAGGTGCCCCGCAGCACGACGGCCTGGGCGGCGTTGAGCAAGACCGGGCTCAGGTACGGCCCCGGTGCGGCGGTGGCGCACGACTGGCCGGCGGTCTTCAGGTCAGTGGGTGCGCCCACGGCCGCGGTGGCCGGAGCCGCGGTGAGCCCCACGATCGTTCCGCAGCCAAGTGTCGAGGCCATGATCAGCGCCATGGCACGCTGACGAGCGCGCGGAGCGTTACGCACGTGGTCTCCCCATGATTGACGGGTGGCGATTATCAGCCGCGAAGAGGATCGCATGCCGCCGCGACGGAGGGGTGCCCCGGAGCCGTTGCCCGGCAAGCAGCGCGGGAGGTGCGGCACCGGCGACGTCCGGCAGGAATGCCGCCCTCAGCCGCAGATCCCCCCTTTCCGCGCCCGGCCACATGCTGGTGAGCGCGGCGTCAGCTACGCCCGAGCGGCGGCGAAGCTTGCAAGGAGGCGGGGCTTGCTACGTAGCAAACTTGCCTGCAAGCAGAGTTTCTAGCGGTATCGGACTGCACACACGGAAGCTGGATGCGGATCGAGCGATTCGAACCGGCGATCGGAAAGCTGCAACAGAGGCCAGTAACTCAGTAGATACTGCAAGTGTGGCGTGCATAGAACACCATGTGTGACGTGTGTAGAGTGCACTTCTATAAGCTCAGGTTTGGAAGGTGAGATGCGTTGCACGTTCAACGCATGGAGCTTCCACCGAAGATGTGGTGACCTGTCGTGTAGTGCGAGAGGTTCCCATGCAGGAACGGGCCCCCGCCGTGCCGTCGGAAGCGAAGGCGGGAGCCCGTCGGGCGGTCGGCCTACCTAACTAGCTAGGTGGGCCGACCCCCATCCCCACCCCTGAACATTTCCATGATCAGCGATGCCATGATGGGCGTGCTGAGCTTGAAGAGCCAACTGAGCGCGTCCAGCAGGCGGCGACGCCGGCAGGAATCGTTCCTACGGACCCGACCCCGCGCTTCGCGGGACCTGGGCCTCTTGGGGGACCTGGCCATACTCCACCTCCTCGCGGCGACATAAACGGATCGCCGCCAAGGTTCAGGAGGCGATCGGACCGGTTGCGCGTCGCGGGTCAGTCGAGTCTGACTCGGAAAGAATCATAGCCATACGGTCGGGAATAATTGCAAGCGACACTCCTCGAATTGACGCCAAACTCTGATCTTGGACGGACGATTCTTTGATGTGCCGCGTGGCTCCTTGACCAGGACCAGCATCTCCTGTAGCTGCGCCATTCGCGGTGACGCACTCCACAGCCCCGCTCTAAGCTCTCGCCACTGGGTATAGGCACCGCCATGGCGGATAAGCAAGGGAGCCAGGCTGGCAACGAAGCCATTTGCGGCCGGCGGGCGTGGACGACACGACCGTCGAGGCGCTAGGCAACTTGAGTAAGGCGCTGGAGACGTCTACCGAGTGCGGGGTCACTCGCCGACCGCCGCCCCGAACCCGCTGCTCCCGAGAGCGGCACGATCACGGCCAGGCGGTACGGAAGCCGACGGACCGGCCTAGTCGGCGCTCAGGGCTTCCGACTGCCGCGCCAGTCCAACCCCGGGACTGGCTGCCCCCGGCCTGCCTCCCGTAACCAGCGGCACGCCAGCGCGGAGCCCTCAGCCGGTCCCTACGTGCACGGCCCGCGACAGCCCGGCAAGCACCACCAACACCCACAGGCGCAGCCCAGAGGCGCATTCAGAGGCAAGATCGACCTGCCCACGATCTGCCCACAACCAGTCGTCAACGACTGGACGCAGCCGGACAAACGACAACGGCCCCCGATCAGCATTCCTGCTGGTCAGGGGCCGTTGGTGCACCTGGTGGCGGGTAGAGGATTCGAACCTCTGTAGCTTTCGCGACGGATTTACAGTCCGCTCCCATTGGCCGCTCGGGCAACCCGCCAGGGCACCCCACCGCGTCGTAACGCGGCAGCGGAAGCAAGGATAGCGGCTCCCCCCGGCACCGACGCAACCGGGTACCGTCAGGGGGTCGTACCGCTGGTCAGCGGGGGACGAAGGACCACAGACCGCCGGACAGCAGGAGCATGAGCATGGCAGCGAACCCGTCGTTCGACATCGTGAGCAAGGTCGACCGTCAGGAGGTCGACAACGCTCTCCGCCAGGCGGAGAAGGAGCTCGCGACGCGGTTCGACTTCCGGGGCACCGGCGCCGAGATCTCCTGGTCGGGCGAGGAGGCGATCAGCCTCCAGGCGGAGACCGAGGAGCGGGTGCGGGCGGCGCTGGAGGTCTTCAAGGAGAAGGTCATCAAGCGGAACATCTCGCTGAAGTCGCTGGACGCCGGCGACCCCCGGTCGTCGGGCAAGATCTTCAAGATCGACTGCAAGGTGATCCAGGGCATCGACTCGGACAAGGCCAAGGCCATCAGCAAGAAGATCCGCGACGAGGGCCCGAAGGGCGTCCAGGCCCAGATCCAGGGCGACCAGCTTCGGGTGACCGGCAAGAAGAGGGACGACCTCCAAGCCGTCATCGCGCTGCTCAAGGGCGAGGACTTCGGCGTCGCCCTCCAGTTCACCAACTACCGCTGACGGGTGCCCGGTCGGCCCTGCCACGACAGGGCCGACCGGGCGACGGACGGCCGACCCTGGCAACCCGGGTCGAGAGGACCGCACCGGGTCAGCGGGAGAAGACGAGCAGCAGCACCACCGTCAGGATTGCGCTGATGAGCAGGGAGCCGAGGCAGCCCACCCGGTTCGAGAAGAAGACGAACACGACCGGGTGGTACCCCGCAAAGGCGGCGGGAACCCTGGGGACGTCAGGCGGGCAGCAGCTCTTCGGTGCGTACCGCCGTGGCCTCCGCGCGGGCGATGGGCCCGGCGGGCAGGGCCGCGACCCCGGCCCCGACGGCGACCGCGGCCCCGGCGAAGACGAACGCCCAGGGCACCCCGCCGGCGTGGTCGACGATCAGGCCGGCCACCGCACCGCCGGCGGCGCTCGCCCCCACCGACATGGTGACCACCCAGGTGTACGCCTCGTTCAGCATGCCGGTCGGGGAGACCCGGCCGACCAGGGTGTTCTCCAGGGTCAGGGCGGGCGCGATCATGGCGCCCCCGATCACCAGGGCGGTGCCCAGCGCCACGGGGGTGGGCATCACCGCGAAGACGGCGAAGCTGGCGGCCACCCCGCCGAGCAGCAGCGAGAACTGCCGGGTCATGTTCCGGGCCGGCTTGCGGACACCGAACCAGAAACCGCCCACGGCGCTGCCGACGCCCCAGACGGCCAGCAGCACCCCGGCGAGGCTGTCGGGGTCGTCGGCGGTGTAGGCGGTGGCGAACGCCGGCACGGTCACGCCGGCCGCGCCGAAGGCGATGCCCAGGCTGGCGACGCAGAGGAGCAGGGCCGGGAAGCCGGGCACGCGCAGCGGACCGAGCCCCGTGGTCCGGTGCTCGCGCGGCGGTGGCCGCCAGCCGCGCATCACCCGGCCGAGGGCTACGGCCAGGGTGCCGACCAGGGTCACCACGGCCGCGCCGACCAGCGCGGCCCCGGCGTCGGCGAACAGGATGAAACCGGCGACCAGCAGCGGACCGAGCACGAAGACGATCTCGAAGAGCGTGGTCTCGGCGGCGAGGGCCGTGTTGCGCAGGTGCCACCGGCCCGACGTGGGCGAGGTGAGCTCGTTCCAGGCGCCCCGGATCGCGGCGGTCAGCGGCGGGTAGGTGGCCCCGGCGACGCCGGAGGCCACGAAGACCAGCGTCAGGCTGCCGGCGTCGGAGCGGGCGGACCAGAGCAGGCCGAGCAGGGCGAACGGGTGGGCTATGGCGGTACCGACGAGCACCGGGGTGGGCCCGATCCGGTCGGCGATCCGGCCGGCGACGGGACTCAGCGCGGCGCCGGAGAGGGCGTAGATGGCGCCGGCGACGGCCGCCAGCGAGTAGCGGCCGGTGACCTGTTCGACGACCAGCAGCAGCGCCAGCGGCGTCATGCCGATCCCGAGCCTGCCGATGATGCCGGTGAGCAGCAGCATCGGCGCTCCGGGGATCCGCCAGACGCCCAGGTACTGGCGCAGTGCGGCCACGATCGACCTCCAGGGGATGTAACGAGCGGGGAACCTTTCGACCCTAACGCCGCCGGAGGCGTGGAAGGAACGGTTAACGCGCTCACACGGCGTTCCGCCCGTGTCCGGCGGACCGGACACGGGCGGAAAGGTGATCAGCGCCTCAGCGCTGGAACTGCACGGGGCCGCTGTTCGCGGCCATCCGCTCCAGCCGGGCGACCCGCTCCTCCATCTTGGGGTGGGTGGAGAAGAGCGCCGCCACGCCGCCGCCCTTGAACGGGTTGGCGATCATGAGGTGGGCGGTGCTGGTGAGCTGCCCCTGGGCCGGCAGCGGCCGGCGCTGGGCGCCCATGTGGATCTTCCGCAGGGCGCTGGCCAGGGCCAGCGGGTCCTTCGTGAGCCGGGCGCCGGAGGCGTCCGCCTGGAACTCCCGGCTGCGGCTGATCGCCAGCTGGATGACGGTGGCCGCGATCGGCCCCAGGATGATGGTGAGCAGCAGCACGGCCGGGTTCGGGGAGTCCTCGTCGTCGCCCCCGCCCAGCGGGATGAACCAGGCGATGTTCGCCAGCATGGTGATGATGCCGGCCAGACCGGCCGCCACGCTGGAGATGAGGATGTCCCGGTTGTAGACGTGCGACAGCTCGTGCCCGATCACGCCCCGCAGCTCGCGGTAGTCGAGGATCTCGGTGATCCCCTGGGTGACGCAGACGGCCGCGTGCTGCGGGTTGCGCCCGGTGGCGAACGCGTTGGGCTGCGACGTCGGGCTCACGTAGAGGCGCGGCATGGGCTGCCCGGCCTCGGTGGCCAGCTCGCGGACCATCCGGTACAGCTCGGGGAACTGTGCCTCGCTGACCGGTTGCGCCCGCATCGAGCGCAACGCGAGCTTGTCGGAGTAGAAGTAGGTGACGCCGTTCATGACCAGCGAGACGACGACGGCGATGACCAGGCCGCCACTGCCGCCGAACCAGTAGCCCACCGCCAGGATCAGCGAGGTGAGCAGGCCGAGCAGCGCGGCGGTCTTCAGACGGTTGTGGTGCACGATCACTCCTTCGGTGCAGCACGGATCGCGCGGGATCCGCTGACCGGTTCAACAACCCGGTACCCGTCAACCATCCGTCTCATGGCTGTGAGTTGCCTGGGATGTCCGAAGTGCCCGTCGGGACTACCGCCCCGAAAGGCGGGTAGGCCGCCCCGACGAGGTTGCCGCGTCAGCGGACGGCGACGTCGAGCACGAGCTGCGGGGCGAAGCCGAGCACCAGCGCCGCCGCCGTCGCCACGGCCAGCACCACGCCGACCGTCCGGGCCCGCACGGGGACCACGGCCGGGGCGCCGCCGGGCCCGACGCCCGGCGCGGCGGCCCCGCCCACCGGGGCGGCCGGCCCGTCGGCCGGCGCGGCCCACAGGGTGGCGGTGAGGCGCAGGTAGTAGGCGAGGCCGATCACCGCGTTCACGGCCACCACCACGGCGAGCCAGCCCGCGCCACCGTCCAGCAGCGAACGGACCACTGTCACCTTCGCGAAGAGGCCGGCCAGGCCCGGCGGCAGGCCGGCGAGCCCGATCAGCGCCAGCCCGAGCGCCGCCGCCCGCCACGGGTGTCGCCGGGCCGCCCCGCGCAGGTCGTCGACCGTGCCGCCGTCCGCGCCCGCCGGGCGCAACGCCACCACGGCCGCGAAGGCCGCCAGCTCCAGCACCACGAAGAAGACGGCGTACGCGACGGCGGCCGCGTACGCGGCGGTGCGGGCGTCGGCGGTGCGCCCCGAGGCCAGCGCCAGCGCGCCGAGCGGGGCGAGGATGTAGCCGGCCTGGGCGACCGAGGACCAGGCGAGCAGCCGGACCGTACGCCGCTGGCGCAGCGCCACCAGGTTGCCGACGGTCATCGTCAGCACCGCGAGCAGGGCGAGCACCGGGCCGGTCACGTCGGCCGGCAGCGCGTGCTGCACCACGGCGAGCAGGGCCACCACGCCGCCCAGCTTCGAGGCGGTGGACAGGTACGCGGCCACCGGCAGCGGCGCGCCGTCGTAGGCGGCCGGCGCCCAGGCGTGGAACGGCACCGCCGCCACCTTGAACGCCAGCCCCAGCACCACCAGCGCCACGGCGGCCGTGGTGAGCGGCAGGTCCAGCAGGTCCGGCCGGTCGGCGAGGATCGCGCCGATCCGGCCCAGGTGCAGCCCGCCGGTGGCCGCGTAGAGCAGCGCCGCCCCGAGCAGCGTCAGCGTGGTGGCGACCACGCTGACCACGAAGAAGGTGACGGCCGCCTCGGCGCTGGCCAGGCTGTCCCGGCGCAGCCCGACGAGGACGTACAGCGGGAGGGTGAGCGTCTCCAGCGCCACGATCAGGGTGATCAGGTCGCCGGCCGCGCCGAGCACCACGCCGCCCGTCATGGAGCAGGCGAGCAGGAAGCAGTACTCCCCCGCCGGCGACTGCCCCGCCCGCAGCAGCGGGCCGGACAGCGCGAGCACGCCGAGGGTCAGCAGCGCGACGACGACGGCGACCAGGGCGGCCCGGCCGCCGAAGACGTACGAGCAGTCGGGGCCGACGCAGAACGTCCGCCGTTCGTTACCGGCACCGACCAGGGCCGCGCCGAGCGCCGTGGCCGTCGCGCCGACCGCAGCCGTCGCCAGCGTGACCCGGGCACGGGCCACCAGCAGGTCGGCGAGCAGCACCAGCACGGCCGTGCCGGCGGCCAGGTACGCCGGGAGCAGCGCCACGTTGTCGACGCTCTGCACCACGCTCATGCCGGCACCCCCTCACGTCCGTACCGTCGGCCCGGTTCGCTCACCGCAGCACCTCCACGAGGGCGTCGACGGGGGCCTCGGCGACGCCGAGCACCAGGGTCGGGGCCAACCCGACCGCGAGGGCGAGCAGCACCAGCGGCGCCCACGCGACCAGTTCCGCGCCGGCCAGGCCGGGGGTGAGCCGCCCGACCGCCGGGCTGGGCCGCCCGTGCGTCACCCGGCGCAGCAGCCGCAGCAGGTACGCCGCGGTGAGCGCCCCGCCGATTGCCGCCAGCACGCCCAGGGTGGTCCAGAGCGCCCGGCCCACCTCCACGGCCGCGACCACGGCGAACGCCTCGCCCCAGAAGCCGGCCAACCCGGGCAGACCGAGCGAGGCGACGGCGGCGAAGCCGAGCAGCCCGGCGAGCCGGGGAGCGGTCTCCCGCAGCCCGGACAGCTCGTCCAGCGACCCGGTGTGCGTACGGTCCTTGATCGCGCCGGCGAGGAAGAAGAGCAGGCCGGTGATCACCCCGTGCGCGACGTTGCCGATCAGGGCCGCCTGGATGCCGGTGGTGGTGAGCGTGGCGACCCCGAGCAGCACGAAACCCATGTGTCCGACGCTGGAGTACGCGATCAGCCGCTTCAGCTCGCGCTGGGCGAGGCAGACCAGCGACCCGATCAGGATGGCCGCCACCGCCAGCACGCCGAGCACCGGGGCGGCCCAGCGGGCGCCCTCCGGGGCCACCCCGACCGCGATCCGGATCAGCCCGTACGTGCCCATCTTGAGCAGCACCCCGGCGAGGACCACGCTGCCGACGGTGGGCGCCTGCGTGTGTGCGTCGGGCAGCCAGGAGTGCAGCGGCCAGAGCGGGCTCTTCACCGCGAAGGCCAGCGCGAGCAGCGTGAACGCCGCGAGCTGGGTGCCCCGGGACAGCCCCGTCCCCCCGGTGAGCGCCACCACGTCGGCCGTCCCGGCGGCGGCCACCACCACGTAGACGCCGACCAGTAGCAGCACCGAGCCGAGCAGCGTGTAGAGGGCGAACTTGCGGGCCGCCCGCCGCCGGTCCGCGCCGCCCCAGCCCGCGATGATCGCGTACATGGGGAGCAGGACGACCTCGAAGAAGACGAAGAAGAGCACGAGGTCGAGGGCGAGGAAGGTGCCGAGGATGCCGACCTCGACGACCAGCAGCAGGGCCACCAGCGCCCGCCCGCTGCCGCCGTCGGGCACCTTCCACAGGGTGTAGGCGCAGCAGAGCAGGGTGAGCAGGGCGGTCAGCACGACCAGCGGCCAGGAGATGCCGTCCACCCCGAGGTGGAAGCGCAGGTCCAGGCCGGGCACCCAGGGCAGGTCGAGCCGGTGCCACGGGCGCACGGCGGGGGTGTCGGCCGCGTACGTGGTCCGGCCGCGGTCGCCGAGGAAGAGCAGCGCGGCGGCCACCAGGGTCAGCGCGGCGACGGCCGTGCCGACCGCCCGGGCCGCGCGGTCCCGGGGCGTCGCCGCCACCGCCAGCGCGCCGAGCGCCGGCAGCGCCAGCACCGCCACCAGCAGGAACTCCCCCGTGGTCATGCGGAAACTCCGATCACGACGGCCGCCAGGCCGATCAGCAGCGCCCCGGCCAGCACGCCGACCGCCGCGCGGTGCAGCGCCGCGCGGTGCAGCGCCGCCAGACCGCCGCCGAGGCCGAGCGCGGCCCGGCCGCTGCCCTCGACCGCGCCGTCCACCACCACCTCGTCGGCGGTACGCGTCGCGCGCGCCAGCGCCTTCGTCGGGCGTACTACCAGGGCACGCTGGGCGTCGTCGAGCCGGAACGCGGCGGCGAAGACCGGCCGCAGCGGACCCAGCGCGGTCGCCGGGTCGGCGGCCGGGTCCCGCCGCCAGCGGAGCCAGGCGAGCCCCGCCCCGGCGGCCAGCAGCGCCAGCGGCAGCAGCAGTTCCGGGCCGACGTGGATCAGCAGGTGCTCCCCGGCCGGCGCGCCGGAGGCGGGCGTCAGCAGCAGCCGGCGGGCGAAGGCCTGGACGAAACCGGCGAGGCCGAGCAGGGCGGCCGGCACGGCGAGCAGCAGCAGCGGCCAGCGCATCACGGCGGGCGGGTCGTGCGGGTGGGCCAGCGGCATCCGCGCCTCGCCGAGGAAGGTGCGCAGCAGCAGGCGGGTGGCGTACCAGGCGGTGACCGCGACGCCGACCAGCCCGGCCAGCCAGACCAGCCAGCCGACCCAGACCGGGGCCGGACCGGTCCCGTGCAGGGCGGCTTCCTGGGCGACGGTCAGCACGCCGTCCTTGCTCCAGAAGCCCGACAGCGGCGGCACCCCCGCCAGGGCGCCCAGCCCGACCACCGTGCACCAGAAGGTGACCGGCATGCCCCGGCGCAGCCCGCCCATCCGGGACATCAGCGTGGTGCCCACCGCGTGGATCACCGCGCCGGCGGCGAGGAAGAGCAGCGCCTTGAAGGCGGCGTGGGTGAGCAGGTGGAACAGCGCGGCGGGCGGCGAGCCGACCGCGAGCGCGCCCGTCATGTAGCCGATCTGCGAGACCGTCGACCAGGCCAGCACGCGCTTGAGGTCGTCCTGGGCGGTGGCGGCGAACGCGCCGAGCAGCAGGGTGACCGAGGCCATGACGCCGAGCACGGCCAGCGCCACCGGGGTCGCCTCGAACAGCGGGTAGAGCCGGGTCACCGCGTACACGCCGGCGGCGACCATGGTGGCGGCGTGGATCAGCGCCGAGATCGGCGTCGGGCCGGCCATCGCGTCGGGCAGCCAGGTGTGCAGCGGGAACTGGGCGCTCTTGCCGGCCACCCCGGCCAGCAGCAGCAGGCAGGCGGCGGTCAGGGTGCCGGCGGCGTGGTCGTGGGCGAGCACGTCGGCGATCCGGAAGCTGCCGGCAGAGACGCCGAGCAGCGCGATGCCGAGCAGGAAGCCGACGTCGCCGACCCGGGTCACCAGGAACGCCTTCATCGCGGCGGCCGGCGGCTCCGGCAGCCGGCGGTCGTGGGCGATGAGCAGGTAGGAGCAGATGCCCATCACCTCCCAGCCGACCAGCAGCAGGATCAGGTCGCCGGCGACCACCACGAGCAGCATGGCGGCGGTGAAGAGGCTGATCTGCGCCGCGTACGGCGGGTAGCGGTGGTCGGTGTCGACGTCGTCGTGCGGGCCCCGCCGCAGGTAGCCGACCGAGTAGACCTGCACGGCCAGCGCCACCGCGGCGACCGCGACGGCGACCAGCGCGGCGGCGGAGTCCAGCCGCACCCCGAGGCTCACGGTCAGCCCACCCAGGTCCACCCAGGTGGTGGACGCCTCGGCGGGCCGGTCGAGGCTGACCAGCAGGGCGACGGCGAGCGCCAGCGCACCGGCCGCCCCGGCCACGCCGAGCGCGATCGCCACCCGCCGGGCCCGGTCGCCGCCGGTCCGGGGCCCGTCGGCGTCGCGCGGGGCCGGCGGCAGCAGCAGGCCGAGCAGACCCGCCACCAGCGGTACGGCCGGCAGCAGCGCGCCGAGCAGGGTGGTCGTGCTCACCGTTCCCCCTCCGGGCGCTCGGTCAGCGGCACCTCGTCGACGGCGACGGTGGTCCGCAGCCGGTAGAGCTGGAGCACGATCGCCAGGCCCACCCCGATCTCGGCGGCGGCCAGCACGATCACGAAAAGCGCGAAGACCTGCCCGCCGTGCGGCAGTTGCGCGCGCACGGTGGTGTCGGCGGTGACCAGGATCAGGTTGACCGCGTTGAGCATCAGCTCGACGGCCATCAGCACCAGCACCGCGTTGCGCCGGCGCAGCACGCCGTAGACGCCGAGGCCGAACAGCAGCGCGGCGGTGACGTACGGGATGACGGGTCTCACCGCGACCGCCCGCCGTCGTCGTCCGGACCTCCGTCGGCGACGGCCGCGCCCGACCGTCCGGCGCCCGGCCCGCCGGTGCGGGACCGGTCGGTGTCCGGCCCACCGGTCCTCGGCCGGCCGATGTCGGGACGGGAGATCACGATGGCGCCGACCAGGGCGGACAGCAGCAGCACCGAGAGCACCTCGAAGGGGAGCACCCAGCTACGGAAGATCTGGTCGCCCAGGCGTTCCGCGGTGCCCGCCTCGGGCAGCTCCACGGCCGTCCACCGGTACGCGTCGACCAGCAGGGCGGCCAGCCCGAGCCCGGTGCCGCCGCCGACCAGCGCCGCCGCCCAGCCGGGCCGGTCCAGGTCGTCGGAGGCGCCGATCGGGGCGCGGGTGAGCATCACCGCGAAGAGCAGCAGCACCACCACCGCGCCGACGTAGATCAGCACCTGCACCCAGGCCACCAGCTCGGCGGTGAGCACCAAATACATCCCGGCCAGCGCGCCGAGGCAGAGCACCAGGTAGAGGCCGGCCCGGACCAGGTGCCGCGTCGCCACCACCAGCACCCCCGAACCGACCGCCAGCGCGCCGAGGGCGAGCAGCAGCACGTCCGCACCGGTCATGCGCCGGCCTCGGACTCGGGGCGTACGGGCGGGGCGGCGGGACGGGCGGCGGGCGCGGCCGGGACCGCGGCCTTGCGCGCGGCGGCGGTCTCCTCCTTCGCCGGCTCACCGTTCGGGTCATGCGCGGGCGGCGGCGGCACGGTGCCCATCCACTGCCCGAGGTGGTCCTTGTCGTGCAGCAGGTCCTTGATGTCGTACTCGGAGTATTCGAACTCCGGCGACCAGTAGAGGGCGTCGAAGGGGCAGACCTCCACGCAGATGCCGCAGTACATGCAGAGCGAGAAGTCGATGTCGAACTTGTCGAGCACGTTGCGCTGGCGGGGGCGGGCGGCGCCGGGCACCGCCACCTCCTCCTTGTGCGAGTCGATGTAGATGCACCAGTCCGGACACTCCCGGGCGCAGAGCATGCAGACCGTGCAGTTCTCCTCCAGCAGCGCGATCACCCCGCGCGAGCGGGGCGGCAGCTCGGGGGCGACGTCCGGGTACTGCTGGGTGGTCGAGCGGCGCGTCATCGTCTTCAACGTGACCGCGAGCCCCTTCACCAGGCCCGCGCCCGGCAGGCCACGGTCTCCGCCGGCGCCGCCCGGCTCGCTGCGCTCGCTGCGGTCGGTCATGCCGACCATCCTGCCCTGTGGCCGCGGCGCGCGCGACCACCACCCAGGGTCTGCCGGCGGTACGGTGAGGCGGGGAGAACGACGCACCGGAAAGGGCTCGCCATGACCGCCGCGCTGCAGGGCGACTATCCGCCGCCGGGCGAGTGGACGGCCGACGACCTCGACCGCCTGCCCGACGACGGCCGCCGCCACGAACTCCTGGACGGAAACCTCATCATGTCGCCCTCCCCCACGCGACTCCACCAGTCGATCGCACTGATGCTCGGTGCGGCTCTTCAGGAGACCTGCCCGCCCGACCTCGACGTCACGCAGGGTGTCGAGGTGCGGCTCTCCCGCACCCGGGCCTTCATCCCCGACGTGCTGGTCACGGAGCTGGACGCGGCCTCGCGCAACCCCTCGCACTACCGGCCCCACGAGGTGATGCTGGTGGTCGAGATCGTCTCCGAGGGATCGCGGAGCATCGACCGGGTGCTCAAGCCCGCGCTCTACGCCGAGGCGGACATCCCCTACTTCTGGCGGATCGAGACCGAGTCGGGGATCGTCGTGCACGCCCACAAGCTCGACCCGGCCAAGCGGGTCTACGTCGAGCAGGCCCGGATGACCGACGGCATCCTCGTCCCGGAGCCGTGGGAGATCGACATCCCGCTCGCCAGGATCACGCCCCGGTCGCGCTGATCCCGCCCGCCGCGGGCGGGAGCATCTCGACGCCGAGCTGCTGGAGGAGCTGGAACAGCTCGTTGCAGCTCCACACGTCGATGATCCGGCCCGCGTCGTCGAAGCGCAGGAAGCTCGCCCCCGAGTAGCTGACCACCTGCCCGGTCGGCGGCACCGGGCCGAACGGCCCGGCCTGGGTGCCGGCCGCCCGCCAGTGCACCGCCACCCGGTCCCCGGCGGCCACCACGTCCACGATCTTGTAGCGCAGGTCGGGGAAGGCCGCGCGGCGTTCCCGGTGCCACGCCAGCGTCGCCTCCGGGCCGGCCCCGCCGAGCCCCGGGCACTCCGGCCCGACCAGCTCGTACGCGGACTCCTCCCGCCGGGCGTTCCACACGTCGGCGATGAAGCGCCGCGCCGCCGCCTCCACATCGATCATCGCGGCAGCCTATCCGCCGGCCGGGGCCGAGCTTGGGCGGCGGAGTCGGCACTCGGCGCGCCGGAGGGCGGCGCAGCCGCCATGATGGGACGAGGGACGGGCGACGACGGAGGGGCGGGCATGGGCGGCACGACCGAAGGCGGCACGACCGGAGGCGGCGCGGCGGGCGGCGGCGCGCCGGCGCACGCGGGCGGCACCGCCAGCGGCGGCGACGAGGTGCTGATGCGGACGGGCGGCAGGTACGTCGAGCCGGGCCGCGAGTTCACCCGGGACCAGCGCTACATCGCCACCCGGATCACCGCCGACGCCCGCGACGGCTGGCCGGTGGAACCCGGCCGGTACCGACTGGCGGTCAGCCGCGCCTGCCCCTGGGCGAACCGGCTGATCATCGTCCGGCGGCTGCTCGGGCTGGAGGACGCGATCTCGCTGGCGGTGGCCGGCCCGACCCACGACAAGCGGAGCTGGACGTTCGACCTCGACCCGGGCGGGCGCGACCCGGTGCTCGGCATCGAGCGGCTGGCCGAGGCGTACTTCGCCCGCTTCCCCGGCTACGAGCGGGGCATCACCGTGCCGGCGATCGTGGACGTGCCGTCCGGTCAGGTGGTCACCAACGACTTCGGGCGGATGAGCCTCGACCTCTCCACCGAGTGGACGGCGTACCACCGCGACGGGGCGCCCGACCTCTACCCGGAGCGGCTGCGCGACGAGATCGACGAGGTGAGCGCGCTGCTATTCCGGGACGTCAACAACGGCGTCTACCGGTGCGGCTTCGCCGGCGACCAGGCGGCGTACGAGAAGGCGTACCACCGGCTGTTCGACCGGCTGGACTGGTTGGGCGAGCGGCTGGCGGGGCAGCGTTACCTGGTCGGGGACACCATCACCGAGGCGGACGTGCGGCTGTTCACCACGCTGGTCCGCTTCGACCCGGTCTACCACGGGCACTTCAAGTGCAACCGGAGCAAGCTGACCGAGATGCCGGTGCTCTGGGCGTACGCCCGGGACCTGTTCCAGACGCCGGGCTTCGGCGACACGGTCGACTTCGACCACATCAAGCGGCACTACTACGAGGTGCACCGGGACATCAACCCGACCGGGATCGTGCCGCTCGGCCCGGACCTGGCGAACTGGCTGACCCCGCACGGCCGGGAGGCCCTCGGCGGCCGTCCCTTCGGCGACGGCACCCCGCCCCCGCCGCCCCCGCCCGCCGAGCGCGTCGACCCCGCCCACACCCCGCTGCGCTGACCGCGCGCCCTACAGCGCGACGCGGACGGCGGCGGTGAGGACCAGCTGGCCCAGGGAGACGGGGACCAGGACCAGCCAGCAGAGGCGCTGGAGCTGGTCCTCGCGCAGGCGGGGGTAGGACACCCGGAGCCAGATGATCAGGAACGAGACGGCGAAGACCTTCAACAGGGTCCACAGCCAGCCGAGCTGCGCGTCGGCGAACGGGCCCTGCCAGCCGCCGAGGAAGAGCACGGTGGTGAGCGCGGCGATCACCACGATGCCGACGTACTCGGCGAGCAGGAAGAACGCGAAGCGCAGGCCCGTGTACTCCGTCATGTAGCCGAAGACCAGCTCCGAGTCGGCGACCGGCATGTCGAACGGCGGGCGGCGGATCTCGGCGAGCCCGGCGAGGAAGAAGACGACCATGGCGGGGGCCTGCCAGAGCAGCCACCACGGCTGCCACGCCTCGACGATGCCGGAGAGGCTGAGCGTGCCGGCCGCCATCGCCACCGACGCGGCGGCCAGCACCAGCGGCAGCTCGTAGCCGAGCAGCTGGGCCGCCCCGCGCAGGCCGCCGAGGAGGCTGTACTTGTTGGCCGACGCCCACGCCGACATCAGCACCGCCACGACGCCCACGCCCACGACGGCCAGCACGAAGAACAGGCCGATGTCCAGCGGCTGCCCGACCAGGTCGTTCGGGCCGAGCGGGATCACCAGCAGGACCAGCAGGTAGGGCACGAGGGCGACCGCCGGAGCGAGCCGGAAGACCGCCCGGTCCGCCTCCCGGGGCGTGACGTCCTCCTTCTGCACGAACTTCACACCGTCGGCGACCAGCTGGGCCCAGCCGTGGAAGCCGCCCGCGTACATCGGGCCGAGCCGGCCCTGCATGTGCGCCATCACCTTGTGCTCGGCCTGCCCGACCAGCAGCGGCAGGGTGAGGAAGGCGACGAGCACGCCCCCCACCCGGATGACCAGCTCCAACCACAGTGGCATCAGGGCGTACCTCCGTCGTCGCCGGAACCCTCCGACGCGGCCGGCCCCTCCGGCGCGGGCCGGTCCGCCGGCGGGTCGGAGCGGACCGGCCGGTCGCCGGGCGCGCCGGGCGGCGGGCTGGCGTCGGCGGGTCCGGTAGCCGCCGGGTCGGCCGGTGCCGGGCCGTCGGCGGTGGCGGCGGGCCGGGCGGTACGGGGTGGGCGGGCCCCCGGGGCCGGCCGGGCGGGCCGCTCCCGGGCCGGGCGGGCCGGCGTGCCGCCGCGCGGCCCCTCCCCGACCCCGCCCGCGCCGGCAGGTGTCGGCGTCGTCCCCCACTCCCCCGGCGCGGGTACGCCCGGCGGGCGGATCGGCCGGCGCCCGCCGCCGGCCTCGGACTCGCCCGGTTCCTTCGCGCCCGGCCAGGGCTTCGCCACCCGGGAGGCGAGCACGAACTCCTTGCGCAGCGGGTGCCCCTCGAACTCGGGCGGCAGCAGCAACGGCGCCAGCCCGGCGTGGCCGGGAAAGTCGATGCCGAACATCTCGTGCGTCTCCCGCTCGTGCCATGCGGCACCCGGGTAGACGTCGACCACCGTGGCGACCACCGGGGCCTCCCGGGGCACCCGGGTGCGCAGCAGGAGCCCGTGCCGGCGGGTGGTGGACCAGAGGTGCGCCACCACGTCGAAGCCGCCGGCGAGCTCGTCGACGGCGGAAAGCCAGTCGAAGTAGTCGCAGGCCAGCTCCGCGTCGTCGCGGGCCGCGCGGAGCGCGTCCGGCCAGTTCACCGGCGGCACGTCGACGGTGGCGCGGGCGTGCGCCTGGCCGCCGGAGACCGACGGGGTCACCTCGGCGGGCGCGAGCAGCGCCGCCATCCGCTGCCCGACCTCTTCCGGAGTCATGCCGCTGATCCTAGGTGCTGCCCCGCGCCCCCCACCCAACCGAACGCCCCACCGGCTCCCGCCACCCCACCTCGCCACCCGGTCGATCATGCAGCCGTGTGCCCGGTCCGACCCGGTACGCAACCTCCGTCCCCCACCACAACTGCATGATCGCGAGGGCGGGGAGGCCGGGCGGTTCTGGGGCTTTGGCGGCGGGGGGACGGGCGGCGGGGAAGGATGAGGTCGTGCGCGCTGTGACTGTCAACCCGGGTGTCGCCGACTCCCTGCGGCTGGTCGACGATCATCCGGAGCCGCCGCCCGAGGAGGGCGCGATCCTGGTCGAGGCACTGGCGGTGGGGATCTGCGGCACCGACCACGAGATCATCGCCGGCGAGTACGGCGAGGCGCCGCCCGGCGCGGACCGGCTGGTGCTGGGGCACGAGTCGCTGGGCCGGGTGCTGGAGGACCCGTCGGGCACGCTGCAACCCGGCGACCTGGTGGCGGGCGTCGTCCGGCACCCCGACCCGGTGCCCTGCCCGAACTGCGCGGTCGGCGAGTGGGACATGTGCCGCAACGGTCGGTTCACCGAGCACGGCATCAAGGCCCTGCCCGGCTTCGCCCGGGACCGCTGGCGGCTGCAACCCCGGTTCGCCGTGGGACTGGACCGGGCCCTCGCCCCGGTCGGCATGCTGCTGGAGCCGACCAGCGTGGTGGCGAAGGCGTGGGAGCACATCGAGCGCATCGGTGCCCGCGCCGAGTGGCAGCCGCAGACCGTACTGGTCACCGGGGCCGGGCCGATCGGCCTGCTGGCCGCGCTGCTGGCCACGCAGCGCGGGCTCGCCGTGCACGTGCTGGACCGCAACACCACCGGGCCGAAGCCGGACCTGGTCCGGGCGCTCGGGGCGACCTACCACACCGTGTCCGTCTGCGAGCTGGACTTCGAGCCGGACGTGGTGCTGGAGTGCACCGGGGCGCCGGTCGTCGTCCTCGACGTGATGTACAAGATCGCGCCGACCGGCATCGTCTGCCTGACCGGCGTCTCCAGCGGCGGGCGGACCATCGACCTCGACGCCGGGGCGCTCAACCGCGCGCTCGTGCTGGAGAACAATGTGGTGTTCGGCTCGGTGAACGCCAACCGCCGGCACTGGGACCTCGCCGCAGCGGCGCTGGCCCGCGCCGACCGGTCGTGGCTCGACTCGCTGATCACCCGCCGGGTGCCGGTGGAGGCGTACGCCGAGGCGTACACCTCCGAGCCGGACGACATCAAGGTGGTGCTGGAGTTCGGCTCCTGACTTCCGCTCAGAGGCCGGGCAGCCGGCCGTTGCGGAACAGGTCGACGAAGAGCTGGTGGTCCTGCCGGGCGCGGACGCCGTACGCGTGGGCGAAGTCGACCAGGTGCGCCACGAAGCCCACCTCGTCGGCGTCCACCGCCGCGACGATCGCCTCCTCGGTGGAGTAGTCGACCAGGTCGTGGCTGGACTCGTCGTCGGCCACCGAGTGCATCCGGGCGACGGCCCGGCCCAGGTCGGCCAGCACGCCGGCCAGCTCCTCCGGCTCGTTCACGTCGGCCCAGTCGAGGTCGGCCGCGTACGGGGAGACCTCGGCGACGAGCTGGCCGGCACCGTCCAGCTCGGTGAAGCCCAGCCACGGGTCGGCGTGCGCCTGGAGGGCGCGCTGCGACTCGGCGGTGCGGTGCCCCTGGTGCTGGAAGTAGCCCGCGACCGTCTCGTCGGCGATGTGCCGGGCCACCGCCGGCACCTGGGCCTGCTTCATGTAGATGACGACGTCGTTCTCCAGCGCCTGGGTGTGCCCCTCCAGCAGCAGGTTGTACGACGGCAGCCCGGCCGAGCCGATGCCCACGCCCTTGCGCAGCACCACGTCCTTGATGTGCGTGGCGACGGGACGGAACTGGGCGGAGGAGGCGGGCAGCGTGCCGAGGTAGTCCTCGAACGCGGCGCAGACCCGCTCCCGGGTCTCGGCGTCGATCTCGTAGACGCCGTCGCCCAGCGAGAACCGGCGTTCGTAGTTGTCGATGGTGGTCTGCGTGGCGAGCAGGTCGACCCGGGTGTTGAGCCGCGCCTGCTGGAGCACCCGGCGGAGCACCCCGTCGGCGTTGTCCAGGGTGATCGAGCCGATCGCGTCGTCGCCGCCGGCCGCGATGGCGCGCAGCTCGGTCAGGTACGACCCCGCGAAGCCGGCGACGAGGTCGCTGATCGCCCGGTCCGAGAGCGCCTTGGCGTAGCCGAGCAGCGCCACGCTGGCCGCCAGCCGCTTCAGGTCCCAGCTGAACGGCCCCACGTACGCCTCGTCGAAGTCGTTGACGTTGAACACGAGCTGCCCGGACGCGTTCATGTACGTGCCGAAGTTCTCCGCGTGCAGGTCGCCGTGGATCCACACCCGGCTGGTCCGGTCGTCGAGGAACCGGTCGTCGGCGAAGTCGCCGACCTGGTCGGCGTAGAAGAGCGAGGCGCTGCCCCGGTAGAAGGCGAACGGCGACGCGGCCATCTTGCGGAACTTGCGCCGGAAGGCGGCCGGGTCGAGAGCCATCGACGCGCCGAACTCCTCGGTGAGCACGTCGACGATGTGGGCGGAACGCTGGTCGGCGGAGTGGTTCATGGTGCGCAGGCTAGCCCCCGCCGGCCAACCGGGACCCTCGTCCGACCGGACGGTACGGCTCAGGTGGTGGGCGGGCGGACCGGCGGGGCGGTCAGCGACTCCGCCGAGCGCGGCGGCACGCCGGTGGAGCCGGCGTCGGCCGGCGGGGCGTCGACCGGCGGGGCGAGCGCGTCCGGCCGGGGCACGCCGCCGATCCCGGACTGCTCGGCGGCGATCTTCTCCTGGAGGCGCAGGATGCCGTGCAGCAGCGCCTCGGGGCGGGGCGGGCAGCCGGGCACGTAGACGTCGACCGGGATGAGCTGGTCGACGCCCTTGGTCACCGAGTACGAATCCCAGTAGGGGCCGCCGCAGTTGGAGCACGCGCCGAACGAGATGACGTACTTCGGCTCGGGCATCTGGTCGTAGAGCCGCTTGATCGCGGGGGCCATCTTGTCGGTGACCGTCCCGGAGACGACCATGAGGTCTGCCTGCCGGGGCCCGTGCGCGAACGGGATCACGCCGAGGCGCATGAAGTCGTGCCGGCCCATGCTGGTGGCGATGAACTCGATCGCGCAGCAGGCCAGGCCGAAGTTGAAGACCCAGAGCGAGTAGCGGCGGCCCCAGTTCAGCACGAACCGGATCGGCTCACCGAGCACTCCCGGCACCTGCACGACCGCCCCCTTCCCGAGCACCGCCACCAGTCAACCACAGCCCGCGGCGGCCCCGGTCGACCCGTCGACGGCCCGTCCCGCCGTCGGATCCACGACCACGCCAGCCGCAACCGGCCGCAGCCCGGTGGAGTGTTACCGCCGCCAGACACCCACGGTGGCTCGAACGGGGAGGGACAGTGACAGTGACGATGGGGGCCCGCGCCAACGAACCACCTCCGACGGTCGACGCGCCGGCCGGCGGGGGCGGGGCGGCGATCACCTTCGACGACTTCTACCACGCGCACTTCCGCAGCGTGACCGCGCAGCTCTGCGCGTACACCGGAGACCTGGGCCAGGCCCAGGACCTGGCCCAGGAGGCGTTCTGCCGGGCGCTCGCCCGGTGGGACCGGCTGGTCCGCTACGACGACCCGGTGGCCTGGATCCGGCGGGTGGCCTGGAACCTCGCCCGCAGCCGGTGGCGTCGACTGCGTACCGCCCGGAGCCACCTGCTGCGGCAGCGGCGGGTGGAGACGCAGGTGCCGGGCCCGACGCCGGACCGGGTGGCCATCGACAGGGCGCTCGCGGCGCTGCCCGAGAAACACCGCCGGGCCGTCGTCCTGCACTATCTCGCCGACATGTCCGTCGCCCAGATCGCCGTCCAGGAGGGGGTGGCCGAGGGAACGGTCAAGTCGTGGCTGCACCGGGGCCGCGCCGTCCTGGCCACCCTGCTCGACGAGAACCCGGAGGGAGTCGGTCATGCCTGAGCAGGACCCGCTGCGGGCGCGCTTCGCCGCGTACCGCGGAGACGTGACGGACCGGATCGACGGTCCGGGCCCGGACGCGGCCCGGCGTACGCTGCGGCGTCGCCGCCGCGCCACCGTCGCGACCGGGGCGCTCGCCGTCGCGCTGGTGGTGACCCCGATCGCCGCCGTCGCGGCGCTGCGGGAGACCCCGCCGCCGGGACCGCCGGCGGCCACGCCGACGGCCGACCCGACCTGGTCCCCGTCGCCCGAGCCCTCGCCCGACGCGTCGCGGTCACCGTCGGCACCGACCGCGCCGGACGGCCGGATCACCGAGCGGCAGCTGCGTGCCGCCGCGCTCGACCTGCCGGCCTGGGCCGGCCGCAACTGCGCCGACACCACGCGGATCACCCTGCTGCCGGCCACCACGACGGAGGTGGACCGGCCGTACGTGATCAGCGTCACGCACGGCGACGTCGACGCCGACGGCGCCACTGAGACGCTGGCCCTGCTCGGCTGCCGCATCGGCGAGGCGTCGGCGAAGCAGGTGGTCGCCTTCGACCGGGACCCCGCCGGGCGGATCGTCACGCTGGGGCGGGTGGCCCGGACGCACGAGAAGGGTGACGGCGGCTTCGAGGACGTCCGCGCCGTCGCCGTGGCCGACGGGAAGGTCCGCGTCCAGGTCGCCGACATCCAGCCCTGTTGCAGCATCCCGGCGTACTGGGCGCGACAGCAGTGGCGGACGTACGGCTGGGACGGCGAGCGGTTCGCCCAGACCGGCGGTCCGACCACCTGGGGCCGGGACTCCCGCCTCACCGACCTCGCGATCTCGGCCGGGCCGCTCGTCCTCGGCCCGGCGGACCAGCTCGGCCGGCGGCCGGCCACGGTGACGTTGACCGTGACCAACCGGGGACCGGTCGACGCGGACCACGTCGCCTTCCACGAGCTGGAGGGCGTCGGCACGCCGGACGGCGGCGACTGGGACCGGTGCGAGCCGGCCCGGGGACGGTCGGACTGGCCGCCGTGCCTGACCGACGGGGTGCCGGTCGGGGAGCGCCGGAGCTGGACCTTCCGTTTCCGCGTCGGACCGGAGGGTCCCGGGGCGGACGTGTCGGCCCGGGTGGTCCACCACGGCGCCGATCACCGCCACTGGCCGGACCTCGCACCCGGCAACAACCAGGTCGACGTCCGCGTGGACAGGTGATCCGGCGGCGGCGTCCACCCTGCCGGGTGGACGCCGCCGCTCACCAGGTGGGACGTTGCAGCAGGCCGACGAACTCCACCAGCAGGCGTTCCCGCAGCGCTGGCGGCGCGGCGTCGAGCAGGGTGTTCACCACCGCCATCCGCCCCGGCGGCGAACCCACGGGTCCGGCGGCGTCGTCGGGACCGGCGGGACCGGCGGGACCGGCCGCGTCGGCGGCACCGGCCGCTCCGGCGGCACCGGCCGCTCCGGCGGCACCGGCCGCTCCGGCGGGGGTGGGGCCGGTCAGGCCCAGGCCGGCGGCCAGGCCCGCGACCAGGTCCGGGGTGAGCGCGTCGGGGGTGAGTGTGGTCGCGAGCGCGAGCAGCTCGGCGGGGAGCGTCACCGGCCCGGCGGCCCGGGTGGCGGCCACGGCGTCGGCCAGGTCCGGGCCGAACTCGGCCACCCGCGGCGCCACCGCCGCGGTCACCGTCAGGTGCACGCTCGGCGGCAGGTCGGCGTACGACAGCTGCGGCTGGGTGTGCCAGCCCCGGGCGGCCAGCTCGTCGACCAGCACGAAGAGGTCGAGGCCCGGATCGGTGGCGGTGAAGCAGACGACGGTCGACTCCGGCTCGGCCATCAGACGCAGCCCGTCGACCGCGCGGACGGCGTCGGCGAGGCCGGCGACGGCGTCCCGCGTGGCCGCCGCGAGCCGCAGGTACCCGTCGTCGCCGAGGTGCCGCAGGGTGGCGTACGCGGCGGCGATCGGCCCACCGGAGCGGGTGGAGGCGATGACCGGGTTGACCATCGTGTAGCCGGGCCAGTCCGCGTACGCGAAGTACTGCGGGGCGCGCAGCGCCGGATCGCGGTGCAGCAGCACCGACACGCCCTTCGGGGCGTACGCGTACTTGTGCAGGTCCACCGAGATCGAGGTGACCCCCGCGACCGCGAAGTCGAACGGCGGCACGTCCGCCCCGAGGCGGCGCAGGTACGGCAGGGTCCAGCCCCCGAAGCACGCGTCCACGTGGCAGCGCACCCCGGCGGCGGCGGCCGCTCCGGCGATCTCGGCGACCGGGTCGACCACGCCGTGCGCGTACGAGGGGGCGGAGCAGGCCACCAGCACGGTCTCCGGGCCGATGGCGGCGGCCACGTCGGCGGCGGCCGGCCGCAGCGTCGCCGCCGACACGGGCACCGTGTCCACGGCGACCCGCAGGTAGTGCGCCGCCTTGGCGAACGCGGCGTGCGCGCTGGCCGGCACCACGATCCGGGGCACGGCGATCTCCGGGTGGGCGTCCCGGGCGGCCTTGACCGCGAGGATCAGCGACTCCGTGCCGCCGCTGGTGACGCTGCCGACGACGTCCGGCGCGGCGCTGCCGGGGCCGCCGCCGAGCAGCCGGGCGGCCGCACCGACCAGCGCGTTCTCCATCGCCAGCAGCGACGGGAAGGCCGTCGGGTCGAGCCCGTTGACGTGGGCGCTGCCGGCATACGCGGCGGCGGCCAGCTCGTCCAGCCCCGGCACCGCCGGGTCGTAGACGTACGCGAACAGCCGCCCCCCGTGCGTGGGCCGGTCGGCGCCCCGCAGCGCCGACACCTCCGCCAGCACCCGCTCGGCGGGCAGCCCGTTGCCGGGCAGGGCCCGCCGGTCAGCTTCGTCGTCGATCATGGAGTCGTGGTGCCCTTTCCATGGGGTTCAGCGGCTTTCGTCCCCCACCACAACCGCATGATCGGCGGGGTGGGTACGGGCGGTCGGGTCGGCCTCGACGGCGGCCAGGCGGGCCGGGGTCAGGTCGTAGGGGCGCAGGGCGAGGACCGCCAGGCCCACCAGGAGGGCGGGGAGGACGGTGAAGCCGATCAGGATGCCCAGCCGGGCGGTGTCGGACTGGCTTGCCGCCGTGCCGGTGTCGGAGGAGACGTAGCCGCTGAGCTGGAGCACCAGGCCGAAGATGCCCGGCCCGAGGGCCAGCCCGAAGGTCTCCCCGGCCGTCCAGAGCCCGGTGAAGACGCCGGCCTGCCGCCGGCCGGTGCGCGCCGTGTCGTACGCGATGCAGTCCGGGAGCATGGCGAGGGCGAACACCTGCTGCCCGGCGTAGCCGACGCCGATCAGCGCGACCAGCAGGTAGACCGCGGGCGGGGGCAGCACCGGGGCGGCGACCAGGGCCAGCGCGCCCACCGCGAAGATCAGCGAGGCGGCGACCAGGGCGGCGAGCTTGCCGACCCGCGCCCCGACCCGGGTCCAGAGCGGCATCACCAGCAGCGCGGGCCCGACGAAGCAGGCGAACAGGACGGTCGGCCCGCCCTTGGGATCGCGCAGGATCTGGTCCGCGAAGTAGTTGACCCCGGCGAGGACGGTGGCCACCCCGGCGGACTGCACCACGAAGCAGACCAGCAGCGCCCGGAACGGTCGGTTGCGGGCGGCGACGGCGAGCTGGGCGCGCAGCGTCGGCTCGCTCTCCCCCACCGTGCCGCCGGGCGCGGAGCGGGTGCCGAGGAACGCGCCGAGCGCGCCGAGCACGATCAGAGCGGCGACGAAGAGCCCCATCCAGCGGTGCCCGGGGACGCCTCCCCCGCCGGCGTCGCGCACCAGCGGGGCCACCGCGCCGGAGACCAGGATGGCCAGCGCCAGCACCGCGATCCGCCAGCTCATCAGCCGGGTACGTTCGGCGTAGTCGCCGGTCAGCTCCGCCGGCATCGCCACGTACGGCACCTGGAAGAAGGCGAACGCGGTGGCGGTGGCGAGGAAGGCCACCGCCACGTACGCCCCGGCGGCCGGCCCGGCGCCGAACGGCGCGGCGAAGATGGCGGCGAAGAGCACGCCGAGGGCGAGCCCGGCGCCCAGCAGGTACGGCCGGCGGGCGCCCCAGCGCGACCGGGTGCGGTCGGAGATCCGGCCGGCGACCGGGTTGACCAGCACGTCCCACGCCTTCGGCAGGAGCACCAGCAGGGCCGCCGCGCCCGCCGCGACGCCGAGGGTGTCGGTCAGGTACGGCAGCAGGAGCAGGCCGGGCACGGTGCCGAACGCGCCCGTGGCCAGCGATCCGAGCGCATAACCGGCGTGCACCCGGCGCGGCAGCACGCCAGCGACCGGAGCAGCTCCACCCGAGGGCGCGTCCATGACGCCGAATGTTACTCACGTTATGGCACGGGTCACATCCCCTCCTCGGGGGACCAGCTCGCCCTCATGTCCACCCCGTCGCCGCGCAGCGGCGTCCCCTCGGCGCGCAGCCGGTCCCGCGCCTCCCGCTCGTGGCCGGGCGGCAGGCGGCCGGCCGCGTTCACCACCCGGTGCCAGGGCACGCCCCCGCCGTGCCGGGCCATGATCGAGCCGACCAGCCGGGCCGACGCCCGCCCCGAGCGTTCGGCCAGCGCGTCGGCCACCGCCCCGTACGACATCACCCGGCCCGGCGGGATCCGCTCGACCAGCTCCAGCACCGCCTCGACGTACTCGTCAGGTCTCACGACCGGCCACGATATGAGAACGCGCCGGGGCCCGCCCGCACCGACCACGCAGAATGGGCGGGTGCGCGACATGGTCACGGCGGCCCGGCGGGTCGTCGTCAAGATCGGTTCCTCCTCGTTGACCACCGCCGCCGGCGGGCTGGACGACGGGCGGGTCGACGCGCTCGTCGGCACCCTGGGCGCGCTCGCCGCCGAGGGCCGGGAGGTCGTACTGGTCAGCTCCGGCGCGATCGCGGCCGGCCTCGCGCCGCTGGGGCTGTCCCGGCGTCCGCGCGACCTGGCCACCCAGCAGGCCGCCGCCAGCGTCGGGCAGGGCCTGCTGATCGGCCGGTACGCCGCCGCCTTCGCCCGGCACGGGCTCACCGTCGGGCAGGTCCTGCTCACCGTCGACGACGTGACCCGGCGGGCGCACTACCGCAACGCGTACCGCACCCTGCGCAAGCTGCTCGACCTGCGGGCGGTGCCGATCGTCAACGAGAACGACACGGTCGCCACCGAGGAGATCCGGTTCGGCGACAACGACCGGCTGGCCGCCCTCGTCGCCGCCCTGGTCCACGCCGACCTGCTGGTGCTCCTCTCCGACGTGGACGCCCTCTGGACCGGCGACCCCGCCAGCCCGGGCTCCAGTCGGATCAGCGAGGTGCTCGACGAGCGGGACCTGACCGGGATCGACATCGGCGGCGCCGGCCGGGCCGGCGTGGGCACCGGCGGCATGGTGACGAAGGTGGAGGCGGCCCGGATCGCGACCGGATTCGGCATCCCGGTGGTGCTGACCGCCGCGCCGCTGGCCGCCCCGGTGCTGGCCGGCGAGCCCGTCGGCACCCTGTTCCACCCGAGCCGCCGCCGCCCGACGGCCCGGCTCTTCTGGCTGGCCCACGCCACCACCCCCCGGGGGCGGCTGCATCTCGACCCGGGCGCGGTCGCGGCGGTGGTGGGCCGACGCAAGTCGCTGCTGCCCGCCGGGATCACGGCCGTGGACGGGGCGTTCACCGCCGGCGACCCGGTCGACCTGGTGGACGTCGAGGGCGCGCCGGTCGCCCGGGGACTGGTCAACTACGACGCGGTCGAGCTGCCCGGGCTGCTCGGCCGGTCCACCACGGAACTCGCCGCGGCGCTCGGCCCGGCGTACGAACGGGAGGTCGTCCACCGCGACGACCTCGTACTGCTGTGAGGAGTGCGGCGATGAGCGTGAGCGAACAGGCCCGACGGGCGCGTACGGCGGCGGAGGCGCTGGCCGTCGCCACGCGTACGGCCAAGGACGCCGCGCTGGTGGCGATGGCCGACGCGCTGGTGGCGCGTACGCCGGAGATCCTGGCCGCGAACGCGACGGACCTGGCGGACGGGCGCGAGGCCGGGCTGAGCGAGGCCGTGCTGGACCGGCTGGCCCTCGACGCGGGGCGGGTGGCCGGCATCGCCGACGCGCTGCGGCAGATGGCCGCGCTGCCGGACCCGGTGGGCGAGGTGGTCCGGGGCTCGACCCTGCCCAACGGGCTGGAACTGCGCCAGATCCGGGTGCCGTTCGGCGTGGTGGGCATCATCTACGAGGCCCGGCCGAACGTGACGGTCGACGCCACCGGCATCTGCCTGAAGTCCGGCAACGCGGCGCTGCTGCGCGGCTCCTCGTCGGCGGCCAACTCCAACGCGGCCCTGGTCGCCGTGCTGCGGGACGCGGTGGGCGACGCGGGCCTGCCGGCGGACGCGGTGCAACTGCTCGACGCCACCAGCCGCGACTCGGTCAAGGAGCTGATGCGCGCCCGGGGCCTGGTCGACGTGCTGATCCCGCGCGGCGGCGCGTCCCTGATCCGCACGGTGGTGGAGGAGTCCACCGTGCCGGTGATCGAGACCGGGGTGGGCAACTGCCACGTCTACGTCGACGCCGCCGCCGACCTGTCGAAGGCCGTCGCCATCGCGCTCAACGCGAAGACCCAGCGGCTCTCCACCTGCAACACCGCCGAGTCGCTGCTCGTGCACGCGGCGGTCGCCGACGCCTTCCTGCCGCCGGTGCTGGCCGCCTTCGCCGAGGCCGGCGTCACCGTGCACGGCGACGACCGGGTCGCCGCCCACTCGGCCGCGGTGCGACCCGCCACCGACGAGGACTTCGCCACCGAGTACCTCTCGGCCGACATCTCGGTGGCCGTCGTCGACTCGCTCGACGCGGCGGTCGCGCACATCCGGCGGTACGGCACCGGGCACACCGAGGCGATCGTCACCGACTCGACCACCGCCGCCCGGGATTTCGTCGCCCGGGTGGACGCGGCGGCCGTGATGGTCAACGCCTCGACCCGGTTCACCGACGGGGGCGAGTTCGGCTTCGGCGCCGAGATCGGCATCTCCACGCAGAAGCTGCACGCCCGCGGCCCGATGGGCCTGCCCGAGCTGACCTCCACCAAGTACGTGGTGACCGGGAACGGCCACCTGCGCGGCTGACCCTCCCCCGACGCTCGCATGTGCCCGGACGGCCGGAGGCGTCACCGCCGGGCGGCGGGGCCACCGCCGGATTGCGGGTGACCGCTAGTCTGGGTCGGGTTCGGCACGGCTTGTCTTGGGGAGGCGGCATGCTGGGCGAGAGTGCCCTGGAACAGCAACTGGCGCAGGCGCGGGCCGCGCTGCGCGAGGTGGGTGGCGCCGCCGCACCCCGGGAGCGTTCGGAGTCGGTGGCCGAGGCCGCCGACGGCCGGATCCGGGTCACGCTCGGCACCGACGGCCGGGTCAGCGCCGTCGACATCGACCCGCGGGTGCTCCGGGAGGGCTCGGAATACCTCGCCGCCGAGCTGCGCCAGGCGGTCAACGCCGCGCTCGACGGCCAGGACGACGGGGTCGCCGCCAGCGAACCGATGCCCGACCTCGCCGCGATGACCGCCACGATCGAACGCCTCCAGGACCAGGGCCTGCGGCAGATGCGGGAGATCAGCCAGGCCGTCAGCGAGACAATGCGGAAACTGCACGGGAGCTGAGCGTGGAGAGCCTCGACGTCGACATCGACGCGCTGGGTCGCGGCGCGGACGAGCTGGAGCAGGCCAAGGAGTCCGTCCGCCAGGTCTTCGAGGGCTTCCAGGCGGCGGTCGGCGGCTACGCCGCGGCCTTCGGCGGCGACGACATCGGGTCGCTGCTGGGCGTCGCCCACCAGGCGTGCGTGGACGCGCTGGCCGAGTGCCTCGGCACCAACATCACCGAGCTGGAGAGCTACGTCGACGGCCTGCGCGGGATGGCCGACGGCTACCGCGCCGCCGAGGAGAACGTGGCCGCGTCCTTCCGCTCGATCCTCGGCTCGCTGGGCGGTTGAGCCGCCCGGCCTACGAAAGGAGTCGCGGTGGGTCTGACGCTCCCGGGTGAGCTCGCCTCCCTGCTCTCGATGCTCGGCTACGAGTGGCCCCAGTCGGACGAGACGGCGATCTTCCAGCTCGCCGGGGAGTGGACCGGCATGGCCGGCCAGATCTCCGGCTCGGTCGCGCAGCTGGAGTCGGCGGCGCGCACGGTGCTCGACAACAACCGGGGCGAGAGCTTCACCGCCTTCGCCGGCGAGTGGAACGACAAGGAGTCGGCCGCCCGCAACGTCGCCGACGTCGCCCGCCCGGCCACCGTCATCGGCGTCGGGCTGATGGTCGCGGCGGGCGTGGTGCTGGCCCTGAAGATCCAGGTGATCGTCCAACTGGCCCTGCTGGCGATCCAGATCGCGCAGGCCATCGTGACGGCGGCGGTCACCTTCGGGGCGTCCCTCCTCCAGATCCCGATCTTCAAGATGATCACCGGTCTCATCATCGACCAGCTCATCGGCATGGCCGTCGAGACGGTGCTCAATGGCTAGGAAGCGGACCAGCCCGCCCCGGCAGACGCAGGCCAAGGGCGCCCGCGTCGTCTCGGCCTACCTGGAGAACGCCGACGTCTTCCGCACCGCCAAGTCGGCCGGCACGAAGCCGAAGGGCCCGGCGGTGCTGGTGCTGAAGAACCGGCCGGACTTCGACAGGCGGGACTTCGACCGCAAGGCCCGCGACCTGCAACGGCTCGGCCAGGACGGGGCGCTGAAGAAGGCGCCGTCGGACCGGGACAGCAACAAGGTCTACGACCCCGCCACGGGCAAGCGACGCACCCGCACCAACGTCTACCGGGACCGGATGATCCGCAGCCTGACCAAGGACGGCCGCCTCACCCAGGACATGGGCACCCCGGAGACGAACAAGTACCTGGCCAACAAGAACGTGGTGGAGCGCCTCTACGCGGGCAAGGGGCCGATCACCGCCCGGGGCCAGGGTTACGACCCCGACCACATCCAGGAGCTGCAACTGGACGGAACGGACACGTACGATAACCTCAGGCCGATGGACGCCTGGACGAATCGCCAGCTCGGCAGCGACATCTCCGTCGCGCTGCGGGACGTTCCCGAGGGCACCCCGGTCATCGTGAAGGTGATCCCGTGACCGGCCCGCAGGACCCGGCGCGCCTCGACCGCATCCGGGAGAAGCTCGCGCTGCTGCGGCGCCTGGAGGCCGAGCACGGCTTCGGCGTGGTCATCGGCGAGCCGACCCCGCTGGAACCGATCCCCGACCTGCCCGGCGTGGCCGAGGTCTACGCGCTCTTCGGCCGGCTGGCCGGCGACAACTTCCGGTTCGAGACGCCCGAGGAGATCCGCAGCCCCGCAGCCTGGGCGGCCCGCACGGTGGACGAGGACGACCCGATGGGCAGCCCGCTCGCGGTCGGCCACGAGGTGCACAGCATCCCGCCCCGGCTGCGCGGCGAGATCGGGGCGGGGGCGCCGATCCGCCTCGACACCGAGGATCTCGACGTCTACTGGATGGAGCCGGACGACTACGTCTTCCAGTACGAGCACCCCGACGAGGACGTGGAGTTCACCGTCGTCGCGCCCGACGTGGCCACGTTCTTCGACGAGCACGTGCTCGGTCCCGCCTATCCGGAGCTGGTGGCCGTCGTCCTCGGGCCCGGCGTCCGGGACCAGCGGCTCCGCAAGGGCCCGCACGCCGGTGAGTACGCCGACAACTGGCGGCGCCTGCTGATCGCCGCCGACCTGTCGTCCTGACGCCGCTGCGCACCCGGCGTCCCGGCGCCGCCACCCGCGACGCCCGCACACCGTCCACACCCGAGACGCGAAGGACCAACGATGGCCGCTGACCCCCGGTTCCGCTCACTGTGGAACGAGGACGAGCTCATCCCGTACCCGCGCGAGGCGTGGCTGGAGGGGGGATTCGACCCCGACATGCTGCCCGCCGGCGACGAGATCCCGCTCGACGTGGCGGTCGTCTACACCGCGTTCCTCGAAGGCGACATCGAGCTGTTCGACACGATCCAGCTCAGCACCGAGGACGGCTCGCTGGACATCCGGCTGATCGTGGTGGGCGCGGTCGCCGACAACCCCGACCTGCTCTACGTGCTCGACCCGAGGACCGGCGAGATCCTCCAGTTCGACCTGGAGCAGCAGGACGTCCAGGCCGTCAACAGCAACTTCCGCACCTTCGTCGAGTTCCTCTACCAGTTCGCGCTCTTCGTGGAGGCCGACGAGGGCAAGCCGGGCCGGGCCGAGCGGGCGGAGACGCTGCGCACCGTCCTGGAGAGCATCGACCGCGCCGCGTTCGCCCCGGACGCCTGGTGGCCGCTGGTGATCAGCCAGCTCAAGTGAGGCCGGCCGGTCCGGTGCCCGGCTGACGGGGAGTGCGCTCCGGGCGTCCGCGCCGGCGACGCCGACGTGCGCCACCCCCGGGCCGGCGACGCCGAGGTGCGCCAGCCGCGGCGACCGCCCGACGGCGACGGCCGACGGATCGAGGCTCAGCGGCAGGCCCGGATCGCGCTCAGCGTGGTGTGCACGTCGAACTGGTGCCCGTCGTCGCTGGACCATCCGCCGTCGCTGCGCTGGGTCTCGGCCAGCCGCCGCCGCGCCCGCCCCAGCAGCCAGTCCTGCCCGTCGATGCCGACGCGGCGCAGCGTCGCGGCCAACCAGGCCACGTCGCCGGGAGACATCTCCGGCACCCGTTCCGCGAGGATCACCTGGATCCGCGCCGCCTCGTGGAACATCTCCTGCCGGTGCAGGACCGCCGCGCTGAGCCAGCCGCCGGGCAGGAAGGACGGCCAGCCGCCGTCCGGGCGCAGCCGGGCGACGAGCGACTGCGCGGCGGCGTGCACGACGCCCGCGTACGCGCCGCCGACACGGTGGTCGAGCGGTCCGGCCGCCCGCGCGTCCAGGCCGGCGACGGTCAGCCAGAACCCGGCGTTCGCGGTCAGGTGGAACCCCGCCTCGGGGTCGCCCGGCCGGGCCCACTCGGGGGCGACGTCGGCCAGCGCCGGGTCCTCCTCCCAGCCGCCGTCGGGCAGCTGACGGGCGGCCAGCCAGTCCAGCGCCCGGCGGGCGGCCGGACGGCCGAGCGCACCGAGATCGTCCAGCTCGGACAGGCGGAAACAGGTGGCGTCCACCGAGGAGACAGCGCCGTCCAGCGTCGGCGGCCAACCGCCGTCAAGCGCCTGGCCGACCTCGGCGTCGTCGAGCAGTTCGGGAGGTGGCGGCGCGCCGGTGCGCAGCCGGGACAGACGGGCGCGGTCCACCGCGTCCCCGTGTGCCACGACGAACCCGACCGCCGCATCGATGTCGACCACGGCGGCAACGCTACCTGCGCAAACGTGATCGCGCCTCGGCGAATCGGCCGAGGTCGCGGGGGTCGGGACGGCCCGCCGCGACCTCGGCCGACGGCGCGGTCAGTACGCCGGCAGCGACGGGTCGATCTGCTTGATCCAGGAGAGCACGCCGCCCTGCACGTGCACCGCGTCGCGGAAGCCGGCCGCCTTGAGCGCGGCGAGCGCCTCCGCCGAGCGGACCCCGGACTTGCAGTGCAGCACGATCTGCCGGTCCTGCGGCAGCTTGGCGAGCGCCTCGCCCGAGATGATCTCGCCCTTGGGGATCAGCGTCGCGCCGGGGATCCGGACGATCTCGTACTCGGCCGGCTCGCGGACGTCGACGAGGAAGATGTCCTTCCCGGCGTCCTGCCACTCCTTGAGCTCAAGCGCGGTGATGGTCGCGTCGACCACCGCCTCCTGGGCCTCCACCGACACCGCGCCGCAGAAGTCCTCGTAGTCCTCCAGCAGGTCGGTGACCGTGGGGTTCTCGCCGCAGAGCACGCAGTTCGGGTCCTTGCGGACCTTGATCTTGCGGTACTCCATCTCCAGGGCGTCGTAGACCATCAGCCGGCCGACCAGCGGCTCCCCGATGCCGGCGAGCAGCTTGATCGCCTCGTTGACCTGGATGGAGCCGATCGACGCGCAGAGCACGCCGAGCACGCCGCCCTCGGCGCAGGAGGGGACCATGCCGGGCGGCGGGGGCTCCGGGTAGAGGCAGCGGTAGCAGGGGCCGTGCTCGGCCCAGAACACCGACGCCTGGCCGTCGAAGCGGTAGATCGACCCCCAGACGTACGGCTTGCCGAGCAGCACCGCCGCGTCGTTGACCATGTAGCGGGTGGCGAAGTTGTCGGTGCCGTCGACGATCAGGTCGTAGCGGGAGAAGATGTCGCGGACGTTCTCGCGGTCCAGCGCGGTGTTGTGGATCTCCACGTTGACCAGCGGGTTGATCTCGCGGATCGAGGACGCGGCCGACTCGGCCTTGGAGCGGCCGACGTCGGAGACGCCGTGGATGATCTGGCGCTGGAGGTTGGACTCGTCGACGGTGTCGAAGTCGATGATGCCGAGCGTGCCGACCCCGGCGGCGGCGAGGTACATCAGGGCCGGCGAGCCGAGGCCGCCGGCACCGACACAGAGCACCCGGGCGTTCTTCAGCCGCTTCTGCCCCTCGACCCCGACGTCCGGGATGATCAGGTGGCGCGAGTAGCGGCGGATCTCGTCAACGGTCAGCTCGGCGGCGGGCTCGACGAGCGGGGGCAACGACACGGTGGACTCCCCGGGATCGGCTGAAGGCGAACCGAGCCATTGTCACTCGCACCGAGCTCGGTCGGCCATGAGGAGCGACACGTCGCCCGAACTGCGGGAAGGGGAATAACTCAGGTGCCGGGAACGACCTCGCCGTCGTAGCGCGAGCCGTCGACGTACGGCCAGGCGTTGGCGGCGCAGCCGTCCAGCCCGTACGTCTGCTGCTGCATCACCGGGGCCGGCTCGCCGGGGCCCGGGCAGGCCTGGTGCACCTCGCCCAGCTCGTGGCCCACCTCGTGGTTGACCACGTAGGCGCGGTAGATCTCCAGCGGCGCCCCGTAGTCGGGGACCGCCTCCAGCCAGCGCGCCAGGTTGATGATCACCTGGCCCGGGAGTTGGCAGGAGGTGTAGCCCTCGGTGCTCAGCCCGCCCTCGGCGCACATCCGCTCCGAGGTGCCCGGTGTGGCGAGGTAGACGGTGAAGTCGGCGTCGGCCGCCTCCGCCACCCGCCGCAGCCGCAGCTCCTCCGAGGCGATCCAGCTGCGGGGATCGCCCAGCACCTCGTCCACGGTGGCGGCGAAGGCGGCGACGTCCTGGCCGGTGCCCTGCTCCACGGCCACCCGGTAGTACCGGACCGGCCCGTCGGTGCCCCGCACCGGGGAGTCGCCGGGCGCGGCGGTGAAGTCGCCCGTACCCGTGCGGGGGTAGGCGGGCGGCCGTGCGGGCTTGTCCGCCCCCGCCGCGTACGACGTCCGGTTCCCGTCGCCCGAGGTCGGCACGGTCGCGCGGTCGCCGGTCCGGGTCAGCGTCACGGCGGCGGTCGCCGCGAGCAGCAGGGTCACGCCGAGCCCCACCACCCGCCGGTCCCGGAGCGGGGCCGGCGGACGCCACCACCGCGCCGGCACGGGTGACGACGGCCGGATCGGCGTCGGGCGGCGTGCCGGGCCAGGCGGGTCGGAAGGGGACGACGACGTCATGCGTCGAGCGTCCCACGCTAATCGGTCATTACGCGCGATAAACGCGAATCCTGCTCATCCCCCCGGGGTTGCTTCGGGCCGTTCCTCCCGGCCCGCGCCCGGCACCCGATCGCCGCCGGTCAGAGCCGTGGGCCCGCGTACCGGCGACCGTCGCGGTACGGCCACGGGTTCGCCACGCAGCCGTTGAGGAAGAGCGTCTGCTGCATCATCACCGGCGCCACCCGGCCCCTGCCGGGGCAGCGCTCGTGCCGGTGGCCCAACTGGTGCCCGACCTCGTGGTTCACCACGTACGTCCGGTAGACCGAGAGCGGCACCTTCGCGCTGACGTAGTGCGGCACCGAGAGCCGCCAGCGGTCCAGGTTGATGATCACCTTCCCGGGCGCCCGGCACGACGTGTAGGGCCGCCCGCCCACCCGGATGTCCACCCCTCCGGCGGCACACAACCGGCCCGCCGTCTTCGCCGTGGCGAGGTAGACCGTGAAGTCGTGCCGGGAGGCGGCGCGTACCTGCTGCAACCGCAGCCCGCCGTCGACCCAGCTCCCCGGCCCGGCGAGCGCCCGCTCGACGGCGGCGGCGAACTCGCCCGCGTCCTCGCCGGCGCCCGACTCCACGGCGACCCGGTAGCGGCGCAGCGTGCCAGCGTCACCCAGCACCGGGCCGACCCGGTCGTCGTAGCCGAAGCTGCCCCGGCCCGCCGACGGCACCGGCCCGGGCAGCCGGAGCACGGCCGGCGGAGGCTCGACGGCCGAGGGCGACGCGGCGGGCGACGACGGCAGCGGCGAGGCCGCCCCCGGCGCGAGCATCGGCGCGGGAGGTAACTGCTCGGCGGTGAGCGTCTCCGCGCCGACGTCGGCGCCCCGCCGGTCGGCGATCACCGCCACCGCCGCGCCGACCGCGAGCACCAGCGCGACCAGCTCCACGAGACGGCGCCGACGCGCCGGACGGCGGTGCCGCGGGCGGGTCAGGTCCACGCCGCCGTCCCGTGGCGGCGCCCCGGCGGGGGCACGGCGGCGGCCCTCGGCGGGGGCGGGGGCACGGCGGGACGGGGTGGGGTGACGGGCGGGGGACATCCCGGTCAGCCTGCCATGTCGGACCGCCGGGCGGTGTCCCCCGTTTCGGTGAGCAGGCCCAGCACGGCCCGGGCCACCAGGCGCGGCACCTCCAGTTGCGCCACGTGGCCGACCCCGTCGAGCATCAGCAGCCGGCTGTCCGGGACGACGCGGGCCGTCTGCGGGGCCACCCGCACGTCCACCAGCCGGTCGGCCCGCCCGCCGACGACCAGGGTGGGCGCCTCGACCGTCGCGGCGAGCCGCCACAGCGACCCCGACCCCGGCAGGTACGACCGCAGGAAGCTGGAGACCAGTCCCCGGAACGTCCGGACGTACGCGGCGGCGTAGTGCGCGGCCTCGTGCCGCACCCGGATCTCCTCCAGCGCCTCCTGACGGCGCTGGTCGCAGATCCGGCTGAGGTCGGCGACGCAGGACTCCATCACCTGCTGGGCCATCACCTCGGGCGCGATCTGGGCCAGCCGCCAGGCGGCGAGGCGCTCGCCCCGGGGGATCGCCAGCAGCGGCAGCATCCGGCCCTGCAACGAGCGCCGGAAGTCCAGGAACGGCAGCGCCGGCGAGATCAGGGTCAGGCTCCGGACCAGGTCCGGCCGCGTCCCCGCCACCTGCACCGAGATGGCCCCGCCCAGCGAGTTGCCGAACAGGTGCACCGGCCCCCGGCCGGAGTGTTCGATCCAGCGGATCACCCGGTCGGCGAAGGCCGGCACGGTGTACCGGCGACCCGGCTCGCTGCGGCCGAACCCCGGCAGGTCGATGGCCTGCCCGTCGAGGTGGTCGGCGAGCAGGTACGCCAGGTCGGTCCAGTTCTGCGACGAACCACCGAGCCCGTGCACGTAGAGCGCCGGCTCCGCGTCGGGCGCGGTGGCCGGCGTGTCCCGGACGTACGTCACCGTGCCGTCGAGGCGTACCTCCCGCCCCGGCCAGGGCGGTGGGACGGAGTGCTCGGGAAGGAGGTGGTCCGGCCGGAGGGTGGCGCGCTTCATGACTCCAGTCTGCCCGGGGCCGCAACGACCGGCAGCGCTCAGGCCAGCAGCGCCTCGAGCCGGCGGTTGACCGCGGCCAGGGTGGCCCGGACGACCGCCTGCCGGGGGTCACCGGCGACCAGTGCGGAGCCGACGAGCTGCTCCACCCAGCCGTCGCAGACCAGCAGCACCACGACCGTGGCCACGTCGCAGTTGCCGAAGGGCACCACGGCGGCGTGCTCGACGAAGCAGCGCCCACGGTCGGGGCCGGCGTCGGGGCCGGGCTCGCCGCCGCGCAGCAGCTCGTCCACCGCCGCCGCCGCGGCCACCGCGCAGAGCCGCAGCACGTACCCGTCGACGGCCGGCCCGGTCGAGTAGCCGGCGGCGCTCTCCCCACCGGCGAGCAGGCGTACCTCCACGGTGGCGTCGAGCCCGAAGGTGCTCACCTGGACGTGGTCGATCACCACCCGGGGGCCCACCGCGCCGCCGGTGTCCAGCGGCCGGGACGGCGCGGTCTCCGTCGTCGTCACCTGCCCACCCGAGTACGACGTGCCGACGGTCGCCGGGGCACCGGCCGGAGTTCCGGCCGGGGCGGCGGAGACCGAGCCGGGCTCCTCCACCGTGGCCCGGCCCCGGTGCGGGGCGACGGGTTGCCGGCGCCGGCGCGGGGTCTCGGGCGTCGCCTCGGGACGCTGTTCGGCGCGGGTCGCGGCGGCCTCCGACGGGCTGCCGGGCGCCCTGCCGCCGGGCACCCGGGGCTCGGCGGAGGACGGCTCGGCGGGGCGTGCCGCGACGCCCGCCGACCGGGAGTCGGCGCCGCGCGGCTCCGCCGAGCGACGGCGCACCGGCGGGGCGGGTGCGGCCGGCATGCCGGGCAGGTTCTGCGGCGCGGCGGCCAGCCCCATCCGGTCCTGGAGCAGGCGGGCGACCTGCCGACTCACCTCGGCCGGGTCGGCCCCGTCGGCGAGGTCGAGCCGCAGGCTGTGCGCGCCTGCCGGGGTACGGCGCAGCGCCGCGTCGCGGACGCCGGCCACGCCGCGGACGGCGTCGAGGATGGCGTTGACGTCGAAGCCCTCCGGGCGCTCCCGCAGCGGGGCGGGCTCGTCGTCGCGGCGCAGATGGGTGGCGATGCGGGCGAGTTCGGGGGTCTCGGCGGGTGGCTCCACGGCTGGCGGCTCCGGCACGACGGGCACGTCCGGCTCGGCGGGGACGCGCTGCGGCAACACCGCCGATGCGGGGTCCGGCGCCTGGTCGACGGCGGCCGGCTGGGCCGTCGGTGCCGGTTCGGGGGCGGACCGGCGGGCCGCGTACGGGGGTGCGCTCGCCGGGGCGGGCGCGGGCGGGGTGGCCTCACGCCGCCCGAATCCGCTGGTGGCGGCCTCGGCGACGGGCCCGGCGGCGGTCTGCGCAACGCCCGGGGACCTCGGGGCCGGCTCCGCGCTCTCCGGCCGGAGCCGGAACGGGCGGGTGACCCCCCGGTCCGGGGTGTCCTCGGCGCGGGGCGCCGCGGCGGCGCTTTCCGGGGCGTACGCGAGCGGGGGCGCGCCCGCCGGCGCGGGGACCGACCCGCCCGACGCCCAGGCCGGTCGCTCGGTCGGGGTCGACGGTTCGGCCTCGGGTCCCGTGGGCCGGTCGACAGGGGCGGGCGGTCGCTCGTACGCCGGCCGGTGCACCGGCGCGGTCTGGGCGACGTCGTAGGGGCGGCCGGGCTCGCGGGGCGGATCGTAGGGGCGGGGAGCCTCGCCGCGCGACGGCTCGTGCGGTCGCTGCGGCTCACCGGCCCAGGCCGGCGGCTGTTCCTCGCGGGATCGGCGGCCGACGGGCTCCGGCTCCTCGCGGGACCGGCGACCGACCGGCTCCGGCTCCTCGCGGGACCGGCGACCGACCGGCTCCGGCTCCTCGCGGGAGCGACGACCGGCCGGCTCGGCCTCATCCCGGGACCAGGGCGGCGCCCACGCGGCACCCCAGCTCGGGCGGTTCCAGTTCGGGCCGGTCCAGTCCGGTTCGGTGCTCGGCGGCCACTCGGCGGCCGACTGTCGCGAACCGCCCGGTTCGGAGCGCGACGACGGTTCCCGGTCGCCGCCCGGAACGTGCTGCGCACCGGCCGCCGGCTCGGCGACCGGGGACCGGTCGGCACCCGGCTCCGCGCCGAAGCCACGCCCGCCCCGCTCGTGCCCGGTGGCACCCGCCGTGCGGTCCTGGTCGAACCCGCCGGCCGTGCGGTCCTGGCCGGCGGCGCCCGGCGTCCGCTCGGCGCGGGGCCCGCCCGGGGCGCGGTCCTGGCCGAACTCCCCCGCCGCGTCGTGCGTGCCGGCGGCGACCGGGTCGGCGCCCCGGTCCTCGCGGAAGGCGCGGTCCGCGCCCAGCGCGCGGTCGACGCCGGCGACCCGGTCGCCGGCGGTCGCGCGGTCGACGGTGGCGGGCGCCGCATCGACCGGGCGCTCGGCGGGCGGGCGCTCGGCGGGCGGCGGGAAGTGGCGCGGGTCGGAGGCCGACGGCTCCGGCGCGTAGTGGTCGCTCCAGCCGCGCGCCGGGCCGGCGGCCGACGGGGGCTCGTCGGCCGCGGCACGGTCGACCGTCGGCGCGTGGAAGCCGGGCGGCACCTCGAAGCCGCTGGCGGCGGTGCCCACCGGCGGGACCTGGACGGCGGGGGGCGCCGACGTCGGCAGGCCCGGCTCCGACCAGCGGTTCTGCCGGCCGGCCGACGGGTCCTCGGAGGATCGCCGGGCCGGGCCGGACTCGGGGTCGGTGAACCCGTGCTGCGTCCGGGGCGGCTGCTCGGCCGTCGGCGCCGGGCGCTGAGCGGGCACCACCAGCCGGTCGTTGCCCGGGTCGCGGCGCTGTTCGCCGAGGATGCCGGGCGGGGCGCTCACCGGGGCCTGGCGGTTGACTGGCGCGTCGTCGGCGGCATGGTCGACGCCGTTGGCGTGGTGGCCGTTGACCCGGGCCGGCGGCTCGGCCCCGGCCGGCGGGCCGGGCAGCGGTGGCGGCAGGTCGCCGTGCCGCGGCGACGAGGCGGCCCAGCCGGGGGTCGGCTCGGGCGGACCCCACGGCGAGGCCGGCTCGCGAGGGCTGGAGATGTCCCCGCCCCGGGACCAACTGGCCGCCGGGGGCGCCCACCCGCTGCCGGAACGGGCCAGGTCGTCCTGCGGACCCGTCCCGTCGCCGTGCTCTCCCGGGGTGGCGGCACCGGGTTGCCCTGTTTCACTCACCGCGCGCTCCTTGGTCGCCCCCGCTGAGGCTACCGTGTGGTGACAGTGGCGATAAGTTACAGCGGCGGGCCAATTCCGCGACGGGTCCCCGGGCCCCGACCGGTTCGGGTGAATTGCCGGCTCGTACGAAGAGACTCGGAGGTTCCCATGACCGCTGTGGGGAACGGTGCCCAGACCGCCGGCCGGCCCACCCGCCTGCCCCGCTCCGCGCGCCGCAAGCAGCTGCTCGCCGCGGCCCAGGAGGTGTTCGTCGCCCAGGGCTACCACGCGGCCGCGATGGACGACATCGCCGAGCGGGCGGGAGTCTCCAAGCCCGTGCTCTACCAGCACTTCCCCGGCAAGATGGAGCTCTACCTCGCCCTGTTGGACACGCACTGTGACGCGATCCTCGCGAAGGTCGACGACGCCATGCGCGGCACCAACGACAACAAGGAGCGGGTCGGCGCGTCGGTGCGCGCCTACTTCGACTTCGTCGACCACGAGAGCGAGGCGTTCCGCCTCGTCTTCGAGTCGGACCTGCGCAACGACCCGGCGGTGCGCCAGCGCGTCGAGCGGGTGGAGCAGGGCTGCATCGCGGCGATCACCGACACCATCATCTCCGACACGGGGATCAGCCGGGCCCACGCCGAGCTGCTCGCCTCCGGCCTGGTCGGCGCGGCCGAGACCGCCGCGCAGTTCTGGCTGGCTCGTGGCCGGCAGCTGCCCAAGGCCGAGGCGGAGGCACTGGTCGCGGCGCTCTCCTGGCGGGGCATCGCCAGCTTCCCGCTGCAAGGTGAGTCAGCCTGAACATCCGGCCGCGAGATCGGATAGCCTTCCCATCGGCGGCTCTTTCGCCCGAATGAGGAGGCACAGTGGAGGTCAAGATCGGCGTGCAGTACGCGCCCCGCGAGCTGGTCCTGGAGAGCGCGCAGTCGCCGGCCGAGATCGAGCAGATCGTGACCGACGCCTTCGGCAAGGACGAGGGCACCCTCTCCCTGACCGACGAGAAGGGCCGGCGGGTGATCGTGCCGGTCAACAAGGTCGCCTACGTCGAGATCGCCGAGGCGTCGCCGCGCGCGGTCGGGTTCACCGTCCGCTGAGTGGTCCGGTCGGCCGCGACGGGTGGCCCGACGATCGCCCGTCGCGGACGCCGGCCGCGGTCAGTTGTTCAGCCCGGCGGCGGCCATCCGCGTGGCGTGCGCCGCGGTCAGCCGCCCGAACAGCCCCGGCACGTCCACCCGGCCGCTCTGTGCCACGAGCGCGGTGAGCGCCCCCCGCTCGGCGGCGGCCACCCGGCCGGCCTGTGACAGCGCCTCGCCGACCAGTCGCCGCGCCCACATCGAGAGCCGGCCGGCCACCCTCGGGTCGGCCTCGACGGCCGCCCGGATCTCGGCGACGGCGAAGTCGGCGTACGACGAGTCGTGCAGCACGTCGAGGACGAGCTGACGGTCCGGCTCGGCCAGGGCCGCGGCGATCTCCCGGAGGAAGTCGTCGGTGATGGCGTCGCCCACGTACGCCTTCGTCACCGCCTCCGCCCAGTCCCTCGGCTCGGTCGAGTCGTGGTACGCCTGGAGCGGCTCGACGTACGGCGCCATGGCGTCGTCGGGAAGCACGCCGAGCGCGGCGAGCCGGTCGGCGAGCCGCCGGTAGTTGCCGATCTCGGCGGCGGCCATCTCGCCCAGCGCCGCCCGCCGGCGCAGGTCGGGGGCGAGTCGGGCGTCGACGGCCATCCGTTCGAAGGCGAGCAGCTCACCGAAGGCCACCAGGCCGAGCAGGTCGACGACGGCATGGTCGGGCAGATCGGTCGCGGACACGAGCGCAGGCTACCGCCCGTCGGCAACCGGGCCAGAAGTGACACAGGTCACCTGGGTGACCCCCGGCGTGGCGCGCGCGCATGGAATCAGGACGCCTCCGGGTCGGTTCAGGTAGCATGGAGCAGTTGCCACGGGCGCCGACCTGACCCAGGCTGATCCGAGCGATCAGCCGGCCCGGTCGAAGTGTGAGGCCCGCGGCGCGCGTGCGGCCCGGTCCGGCGAGGCATTCAGCCGCCGACCGTGTGGCCCGCGCCACACCGAACGCGCCCTGAGGACATGACGGGGCGCACCCACGAGAGGGCACCCCCAAATCCATATGAGCGAGCTGACTCAAGACCTCATGGACGGCCAGGAACTGGCCGCCACCGCTCCGGTGCGCCCGGAGGCACCCACCTTCGCCGAGCTGGGCGCGCGTCAGGAGACCGTCGACGCGCTGGCCGCGGCCGGCATCACCCGCGCCTTCGCCATCCAGGAGTACGCGATCCCGATCGCGCTGCGCGGCGTCGACATGATCGGCCAGGCGCCCACCGGCACCGGCAAGACGCTCGGCTTCGGCGTACCGCTGCTGGAGCGGGTGTTCGCGCCGGGCGAGGGCAGCGACGGCGTGCCGCAGGCCCTGGTCGTCGTACCCACCCGTGAGCTGGGCATCCAGGTGGCCAAGGACCTCGCCGCCGCGGGCCGGACCCGGGGCGTCCGGGTGCTGCCGATCTACGGTGGCGTGGCGTACGAGCCGCAGATCGACGCGCTACGCAAGGGCGTGGAGATCCTGGTCGGCACCCCCGGCCGCCTGATGGACCTGCAGAAGCAGAAGCACCTGCGGCTGGACCGGATCCGCGCGCTGGTGCTGGACGAGGCCGACCGGATGCTCGACCTGGGCTTCCTCGACGACGTCGAGAAGATCCTGGCGATGCTGCCGGAGGACCGGCAGACCATGCTCTTCTCGGCGACCATGCCGGATCCGATCGTCACCCTGTCCCGGCGCTTCCTGCGCCAGCCGATGACGATCCACGCCGGGCACACCGCCGAGACCGGGCCGTCGCCGCAGACCGAGCAGCTGGTCTACCGCACCCACTCGATGAACAAGGTCGAGATCGTGGCCCGCATCCTCCAGGCGGAGGGGCGCGGACTGACCATGATCTTCACCCGCACCAAGCGGGCCGCCGACCGGGTCGCCGAGGACCTCGACTTCCGGGGTTTCGCGGTCGCCGCCGTGCACGGTGACCTCGGGCAGGGCGCGCGCGAGCGGGCGCTGCGGGCGTTCCGGGCCGGCAAGATCGACATTCTGGTCGCCACCGACGTGGCGGCGCGTGGCCTCGACGTCAGCGGCGTCACCCACGTCATCAACTACGACTGCCCCGAGGACCAGGACACCTACACCCACCGGATCGGTCGTACCGGCCGGGCCGGCGCGACGGGCGTCGCGGTGACCTTCGTCGACTGGGACGACATGCCCCGCTGGCGGATCATCGACAAGACGCTGGGTCTGGAGATGCCGGAGCCGGCGGAGACGTACCACACGTCCCCGCACCTCTACACCGACCTGCACATCCCCACCGACGTCAGCGGCACCCTGCCGACCGCCGAACGCACCCGCGCCGGGCTGTCGGCCGAGGTCGAGGAGGACCTCGGCGGCGGACGGTCCCGTCGGGGCGAGGGCGGCCGGGGTTCCCGCCGTGGCGAGCGCAGCGAGCGTGGCGAGCGTGGCGAGCGTGGCGAGGGCCGTGGTCGCGGCGAGCGCCGCGCGGGCCGCGCCGGCGGTGCGACCGACGCGCCGGTGACCGACGCGCCGGCCGACGCCGCCGAGGAGGGCTCCCGCGTCCCGCGTCGCCGTCGGCGTCGCCGCGCCGGAGAGACCGTCGCGGGCGAGTCGACCACGGTGATCGCCGCCGAGGCCACCGACGCCCCGGCCGCCGCCGAGGGCGAGGGCCCGAAGCCCCGCCGCCGCCGGCGCCGTCGTGGGGGTGGCTCCGCCGCCGGTACGCCGGCCGAGGCGACCGCCGACTGACCGCCGTACGTCACCCGAGATCCCCCGGACCGGTGCACCCGGTGCCGGGGGATCTCCTCGTCCGGGCCGTGCCCCGCCGGGCGGACGCGACACCACACCGGCAGGCCTGCGTCGGACACCGCCGCCGGACCGCGTGCCGGAGAGAACGCCGGTCGACCAGGAAGATGGAGCAATGCCCGAACCGCTGGACGCCGCCCTGACCGAGGTCCGGGCACTGCTGCTCGACCCGGCGCTCACCCGTGCGGTGGCCGCCGGACGCCGACGTGGACACCGCCCCTCGATGGTCCGCGCCGAACTGCGGCCGGTCGTGCTCAAGGCGGGCCCCCGGTTGCAGATCTCCACCTCCGACGGCTCCCGCCCGTACACCCGCAACGTGGCCCCCGGCCCGGAGGCGGACGCGGCGGTGGACGCGCTGCTGGCCGAGCCGTTCGGCAACTGGCACGTGGAGACGGCCGACGCGACGCTCCAGCTGCGGGTCACCAAGTCCGGCGAGGCGCAGGTGCACCGGGCCGCCGCCGTCCGGCCCGCCGCCGAGCCGGGCGGGCACGACCGGGCGAAGGAGTACCTGCTCGACCCCGGCGACCCGATCTTCGCCGAGATCGGCGGCTCGGCCGCGAAGCGCCGCCAGGTCGACGCGTTCCTGCGGGCGCTGGCGGCCACCCTCCCGGATGACCTGACCGGCCCGCTGCGGGTGGTCGACCTGGGCTGCGGCAACGCGTACCTGACCTTCGCCGCGTACCGGTGGCTGGCACAGCGGGGCGTCGACGTCGAGTTGGTCGGTGTGGACGTCCGGGAGGACCAGCGGCGACGCAACACCGAGCTGGCCGAGCGGCTGGGCTGGGCCGACCGGGTCAGGTTCGTGGCCGGCACGATCGCCGACGCCGTCGTGGAACCCGCCCCCGACCTGGTGCTGGCCCTGCACGCCTGCGACACCGCCACCGACGAGGCGCTGGCCCGGGCGGTGCGCTGGCGGGCCCGCTGGGTGCTCGCCGCGCCGTGCTGCCACCACGACGTCGCGGCCCAGCTGCGTGCCCGGCCGGCCCCGGCCCCGTACGAGCTGCTGACCCGGCAGGGCATCCTCCGGGAGCGCTTCGCGGACGTCCTCACCGACGCGCTGCGGGCCGGGCTGCTCCGGCTGCACGGCTACCGGGCCGAGGTGGTGGAGTTCGTCGACTCCCGGCACACCCCCCGCAACCTGCTCATCCGGGCACGACGCACCGGCACCGCGCCGACCGCCGCCCAGCGGACGGAATACCGGGAACTGGTCGAGCAGTGGGCGGTCACCCCACGGCTGGAGGCGCTGCTGCCGCCGGCGCCCGCGCCGAACACCGCCCCCGACGCCCCGGCGCCCGACGACGTCGCGGCCGCCCGCTGACCGGACGTCGCCCGGGCCGCCTGCCCGCCTGAGCGGCGGCCCTCGGGTGTGATCCGCGCCATTCCGGGGGCGGAACATCCCATACACGAGCCGGTCTGGTCGGTCAGTCAATTGTTTCCCTACCTTTCCGTACTACCCTCAAGGGCGCACCGCCGGGTGCCGGCCGGGAGGGAAGACCCGCAGGGATGGGTTCCGTAGAGGTTTCGCCGCAGATGGCCTTCGCACGTTTCGTGCGGCGCGCCATCGACGACGCCCGCGAGGAACGCGGCTGGACCGTCACCGACCTGGCGTCCCACACGGGCGTCGGTCGGTCGACCGTGTTCCGTTGGCTCGCCGGGGACTGGCAGGACTACCCCGAACTGGCGAAGGTGCGCGGCTTCTGCGCAGCACTGGACCTGCCGGTCGCGGCGGCGTTCCGCGCGCTCGGCCTGCCCGACGCCGGTCCCGCGCCCCGCCGGCGCGTCGACGACGGCCCGGTCGAGGCGGACGTCCGGGTGATCCTGCAACGGTTGGCCGACCCCACCGTGCCCGCCGAGGAGAAGCACCACATCCGCGACCTGCTGCGCTACCTGGCCCGCCGCCCGATCCGCCGCGCCGGCTGAGCGGCCCACCGGCGCGAACGCGGCCCACCCGATCCACCGTGCCGCCCGATCCACCGTGCCGCCGTGCCGCTGTGCCGCCGTGCCGCCGCCAGGCTCCCTCCCCGGCTTCCCCCCTGGTGATCAGGACGCCATGGACGCTACCCGGCGCTCTTGACGTCCACGGTGTCCTGATCACCTTCGGCTGATGCGGCCTCGGGCCGGCATCCGGCGAGGTCAGGGCACGGTGAGCGTGAACTCGGCGGTCCGCACCACGCCTGCGACCTGGAAGTCCAGGTAGAGCCGGTACCGGCCCGGGTCGGGCGCGGTCACCCAGAACGTCACCGCGCCGTCGACGGGCTGCGGTTCGGGGTGGACGTGCAGGTAGCCGAGATCCCCCTCGCGCAGGGCGACCAGGTGCCCGTACGCGCCGAGGTAGCGCTCCAGCGCCGGGCGTCCGCCGGCCGAGTCGACGCGGAAGGCCAGCGGCACGGTCACGCCGGCCTGCGGGGTGCCCTGGTAGCTGACGGTGAACCCGTCGACCGTGGCGGAGGACGCCGGTGCCGGCAGCGGCCTCGGCTGGTAGCCGCCCGGCGCGGTCAGGTCGACCCCGAGGGTCACCGCGGTCTGCCGGCCGTCGTCGGCGAGCGCGGTGAAGTCGGCGTACGCCCGCCAGACCCCCGGCTGCGGCAGGGTCAGCGGCACCGACCAGGTGCCGTCTGCCGCCATCGTCGGGTGCAGGTGCTGGTAGCCGGTCAGGTCGCGACGCACCACGATCAGGTGCATCGGCTTGTCGTGCACGACCGCGAACCGGGTCACCGGGCGGCGTTGCGCGTCCCGCACCAGGAAGCGCAGCTCGCCCGGGCGGCCGGCGGTGAACGCGGCGGCCACGGGGGTGAGCGTGTAGCCCGCCGAGCTGATCGAGAGGCCGGCGGCCTGCGCCGCCGCGGCCTGGTCGACGCCGTGCTCGTGGGCGCCCGTGCCGGGCGCGTGGCTGTGACCGGTGAGGGCGCTGTCCGCTCCCACCGCCGCGGACGGGCCGCCGCCTTCGAGGCGACCGAGGCCGAAGCCGAGCAGGACGGCGAGCACCAACCCGCCGACGACCAACGCCAGCCGGACGGTGCTGCGATCCGGCACGGCCGACACGTACTCCGCCTCGGCGGGCGCCTGCTCCAACGAGGCCGGCGCAGCGCCCGACGCGACCGGCGCAGGGCTCGACGCGACCGGCGCCTGGTCCGGCGCGGTCGGCACGCGCTCCGGCGCGGTCGATGCGTGGTCCGGCGCGGCCGACACCCGGTCAGGCACCGCCGCCGTCCCGGTCGCGAACGGGCTGCTCATCGGTCATGCCGCCCACGCTACCGCCCGTGGCCACCGCGCCGGCCCGCCGGTGGCGCGGCGTGGCGACGGTCGCAGTCCGCCCCCGCCGGGAACTTTCCCTGCCGGTCCGGCCACGACGTCGCCGCCGCTCGGGCCTCTCCGCGGCGGCATCGGCGGCCGGGCACGGCCGACGGAGACGGCTGTCAGCCGGCCACGGCCAGCGCGAGCGGGAGCACGTCGGGGGCGCCGGCCCGGCGCAGCTCCCGGGCGACCATCGTCATCGTCCAGCCCGAGTCGACCAGGTCGTCGACGAGGAGCACCGGCCCGTCGAGCCCGGCGAGGGCGTCGGCCAGCTCGTCCGGCACGGCGAAGGCGCCGTGCAGGGCGCGTACCCGCTGGGCGCTGTTGCCGCGCGGGCCGCCGGCCGGCGCGCCCGTCGGCGTCACCTGGCCGAGCAGCGGCAACCGGCCCACGGCGGCGATCCGCTCGGCGAGCGAGCCGACCAGCCGGGGCCGGCCGCGCGAGCCGACCGCGACCACACCGACCGGGCGGCGCGGCCACCGCTCGTCGCCGTGCGCCCACGCCTTGAGCACCTCGACCACGGCGGCGGCCACGTCGTCGGGGACGACGGCGTCGGCCGCCTCCGGCCCGACCAGGTCGCGCAGCCGGCCGCCCCACCCCAGGTCGGACAGCCGCCCCACCGCGCGCCCCGGCAGCGCCTGCTCCGCCGGGGCGATCCGCCCCTTCAGCGGTACGCCCACCGCCTCCAGCCCGGTCGGCCAGAGCTTCTTCGGCGTGATCTCCACCCCCGGCCGGCCGAGGAAGGTCTGTGCGGCGGTCAGCGCCACGTCCGACACGTCGGCTGTGAACAACGGGCCGGCGCAACGGTCGCACCGGCCGCAGTCGGCGGCCCCGGCGTCGTCCAGGCACTCACGCAGGTAGCGCAGCCGGCAGTCGGGGGTCCTCGCGTACTCCCGCATGGCCTGCTGCTCGGCGGTGCGCGCCTCGGCGACGCGGCGCAGCCGGGCCTCGTCGTAGACCCAGGGTTCCCCGGTGGCGAGCCAGCCGCCGCGCACCCGGCGGACCGCGCCGTCGACGTCGAGCACCTTGAGCATCAGCTCCAGCCGGGCCCGGCGCAGGTCGACGATCGGTTCGAGCGCCTGGGTGGAGAGCGGGCGGTCGGTACGCAGGGCGGCCAGGACGGCGCGGACCTGCTCCTCCGGCGGGAAGGCGAGCGAGGCGAAGTAGCGCCAGATGGCGGCGTCCTCGGTGCCGGGCAGCAGCAGCACCTCGGCGTGCGCGACGGCCCGGCCCGCGCGGCCGACCTGCTGGTAGTACGCGATCGGCGACGGCGGCGCGCCGAGGTGCACCACGAAGCCGAGGTCGGGCTTGTCGAAGCCCATGCCCAGCGCGCTCGTGGCCACCAGCGCCTTGATCTTGTTGTCCAGCAGGTCCTGCTCGGCGGCCCGCCGGTCGGCGTCCTCGGCCTGCCCCGTGTAGGAGGCGACGGCGTAGCCCCGGGAACGCAGGAACTCCGCGGTCTCGCCCGCCGCGGCGACCGTCAGCGTGTAGATGATGCCCGAGCCGGGGAGCCGGTCCAGGTGGTCGGCGAGCCACGCCAGCCGGTACGCCGGGCTCGGCAACTCGACCACGCCGAGGCGCAGCGACTCCCGGTCCAGGCTGCCGCGCAGCACGAGGGCGTCGCCCAGCTGCTCCGCCACGTCGGCGGTGACCCGGGCGTTGGCGGTGGCCGTGGTGGCCAGCACCGGGGTGCGCTCGGGCAGGTTGCCCAGGAAGGTACGCAGCCGCCGGTAGTCCGGCCGGAAGTCGTGCCCCCAGTCGGAGACGCAGTGCGCCTCGTCGACCACCAGCAGGCCCGTGGTGGCCGCCAGCTTCGGCAGCACGGTGTCCCGGAAGTCCGGATTGTTGAGCCGCTCCGGGCTGATCAGCAGCACGTCCACGGCGCCGGCGTGGATCTCGGCGGTGATCTCGTCCCACTCGTCGAGGTTGGCGGAGTTGATGGTGCGGGCCCGGATGCCGGCCCGGGCCGCGGACTCGACCTGGTTGCGCATGAGCGCCAGCAGCGGCGAGACGATCACGGTGGGCCCGGCGACGCCGTCGCCGGGCAGCGCCCGCTCGCGCGCCGGCGCGGAGACACCGCCCCGGCCTCCCTCGGGCGGCGGGCCACCGCCCTGGTCGCGCTCGCGCAGCAGGGCGGTGGCCACGAAGTAGACCGCCGACTTGCCCCACCCGGTGCGCTGCACGCAGAGGACCCGACGGCGGTCGACCACCAGCGCCTCGATCGCCCGCCACTGGTCCTCCCGGAGCCGGGCGTGCTCGCCGGCCAACCGCCGCAGCACCGCCTCGGCCCGCTCCCGTACCGCCGTCCGATCCTGACTCATCCGGCATTTCTACCAGCTACGACGGACGTTCCCGCCGGCCGAGAGCGGACGGGCGGCCAGGGACGTCGCGTCCGCGCCGGTCCGCCGGCCATGGACGGCCCGCGTCCGGCGTCGGGACGGGCACCCGGCGCCCGGGGAGGGGCGACACGGCCCGGCTGTCAGAACCGGACCAACGGTGGCGATCCGCCGATCCGGGCGCACACGGCGCCCACGGCGCGGGCGGGCGGCTGACGGTGACCTCGTGCCAAGATCTGCGGCGGCGACAGTCCAACCAGGAAAGAGAACAATGCGAATGACGCAACGAACCGGCACCGCCGGACGGGTCCGGCGGGTCGCGACGGCCGCGGCCGTCCTGCTGGCCGCGACCTCCCTGCTGGCCGGATGTGGCGACGACGACACCCAGGACTCCCCGGCGGCCTCCTCGCCGGTCCCGTCGGCATCCCCGTCGGCCAACCCGAAGAGCACGCTCCTGGCCGCGGTGCCGGACGAGGAGGACCCGGCCTTCCGGTTCAGCGGCAGCGACCCGACCGGTGTCGTCACCGGCGTGGTGGACCCGGCGGGCAAGGGCATGGACCTCACCGTGACCGAGAAGGACGAGAAACTCGACTTCACGATGAAGCTGTCCTTCCGCCTGATCGAGCAGCGCTCCTGGATGAAGGTGAGCTTCGACGGCGCCGAGGAGCTCAGCAGCATGCTGAAGCTGCCGAAGAAGTGGATGGAGCTGGACCACGCGAAGCTGACCGACCCGGCCAGCGTGCCCTACTACGAGGGTGCCGACCCGGGCAACACCGGCGCGATCCTCGGGGCGGCGGGGGACACCGTGACGGACCAGGGCGGCGGGACCTACACCGGGACGGTGGACCTGACCCACGGCGAGCACGTGCGCCAGGCCATGGCGGACGCCGTGGACGTCGACGCGCTCGGCGCCGCGGCGAAGACGATCCCGTTCACGGCCGTCGTCGGGGCGGACGGGAACCTCACCTCGCTCACCCTGGAGATCCCGGCGGCCGGCAAGAACAAGGCCACGAAGTACGTCGTGAAGTACTTCGACTTCGGCAAGGCCCCGAAGGTCGTCGTGCCGACGGGCAGCCAGGCGCAGAAGGCGCCGGCGTCGGCGTACGAGCTGCTGAACGGCTGACGTACGCGGACACGGGCAGACGGGGTCGCGGTCGCACGAGGGGGCCGCGGCCCCGTCGCGTACGCGTTGGCGCTCCCGTCCACGCGCAGGCCCCGCCGATGACGAGCCGTCGCCGGGCGGCGGCAGCTTCGTCATCGGCGGGGCCTGAGCCCGCGCCGTCAGGGGCGGCGGGACGGGGTGCGCAGGGAGTGCCGCAGGAGTGCCAGGCGCGGGGCGAGGCTGGCCAGGCCGCCGGGGAAGAAGTAGACGGCCAGGATGAAGACCGTGCCGAGCACGAAGAGCGGCTGGGACAGCGGGTTGCTCAGGAACGCCGGCAGGGCCTCCACCGCGTCGGACGTGCCGAACGCGACCAGCCGGTGGTCCAGGTACATGTAGAGGATGCCGCCGATCACCGGGCCCCACCGGGTGCCCGGCCCGCCGAGCACGACCATGACCAGCAGCGCCAGGGTCCACTCGGAGGAGGTGATGTGTGGCGAGGCGCCGCCCACGATCAGGACGTAGACCGCGCCGCCGGCCGCCGCGAGGCCGCCGGCCAGGGTGAACGCCACCAGCTTGAACCGGTACGGGTCGAGCCCCAGCACCCCGATCCGCCGCTCGTCGTCGCGCAGGCCGGCGAGCACCCGCCCGGTCGGCGAGCCCGACACCCGGTGCACCACGAAGACCACCACGACCAGGTACGCCAGCGCCAGCCAGTAGAGGTTGACGGTGTTGGTGACCCCGACCAGCCCCTCGGGCAGCCCGGACACGTCCAGCGGCAGCCCTTCCTCGCCGCCGGTGAGCCCGCCGAAGTCGCGGGCCACCAGGATCGCCCCGACCTGGGCGAAGGCGAGCGTCACCATGGCGAACGCGATGCCGACCGTACGCAGCGCCACCGCGCCGAGCAGCGCGGCGAGGATCGTCCCGCCGGTGATCGCGAGCAGCGCGGCCTGCCACAGCGGCAGTCCCGCCTTGGTGACGAGGATGTCGGTGCCGTAGACGCCGGCGGCGAAGTAGAGGGCGTGCCCGAAGGAGAGCATCCCGGTCCGCCCGAAGAGCAGGTCGTACCCGGCGGCCAGCCCGCCGAAGACCAGGCAGACGGCGAGCAGTTGCAGAGTGCCCGGGGAGTTGAGCGCCCCCTCGAAGACGCCCGGCAGGTGCAGCGTGGAGTAGGGCAGGATCAGCGCGACCAGCAGCGCGACCAGCGGCAGGAACGGGCGCAGCCCGTGCCACCGCCGGCGCCCCGGCGTCAGCTCGTCGGGCACCGCCGCGGGCGGCGCCGGAACCTCGGGGCTCTTGACCTCGGTCATGCCGTTGCCACCTTTCCGGCGATGCCCTGCGGGCGCAGCAGCAGCACCACGGCCAGCAGCGCGACCACGCAGATGTCGCCCAGCCCGGAGGTGCCGTAGTAGTTGACGAACTGTTGGGTCAGGCCGACGGCGACCGCCGCGTACGCGGACCCGATCACCGAGCCCATCCCGCCGATGACCACGACGATGAACGCGAAGATCAGCAGCGAGCCGCCCTGTCCGGGCGAGACGGTGCCGAAGTAGACGCCGCCGAGCGCGCCGGCCAGCGCCGCCGCCGCCCCGCCGATCGCGAAGACCAGGGTGAACGCCTTGCGCACGTCGATGCCGAGCGCGGTGACCATCTCCCGGTTCTCCACGCCGGCCCGGATCACCAGGCCGTAGCGGGTCCAGCGGAGGAAGGCCAGGATCGCGCCGAGCACCAGCACCGCGGCGATGATCAGCAGCAGGCCGCCGTTGGGCACGTTGGCGCCGAGGATTCCGGTGACCTGCCGGGTCCACTCGGGGCGCGGGAACGGCCGGGCGTCCGCGCCCCAGGTCGCCTGGAGCAGCGCCACGCCGGCCAGCGAGAGGCCGACGGTGACCAGCACCTGCTCGATGGTGCGGGAGTAGAGCGGCCGGATCAGCACCAGCTCGACGAGTACCGCCACCAGCGTGCCGGCGGCCACCCCGAAGGCGACCGCGACCACGAAGCCGAAGCCGTCCGATCCGGCCCCGGGCAGGTTGCCGGCCGCCCACCAGGTCCCGTACGCGCCGACGCCGAGGAAGACGCCGTGTGCGAAGTTGAGCACGTCGGCCAGGCCGAAGACCAGGGAGAGTCCGCTGGCGACCAGGAAGTAGAGCGCCGCCAGGCCGAGCCCGGTCAGCGTCAACAGGATGACGGTGTCCATCAGTGCTGGTCCTTCCGCGCACCGGCCGGCGTACCGGCGGGGTGATGCCCCTCCGCCGAGCCGACGCCCAGCAGCGACTTGGTCAGGGCTGTCTCCAGCAGCAGTTCCTGCGCGTCGCCGGTCCAGGCGACCTGGCCGGCGGCCAGCACGACCGCGTCCCGGGCGAGCCGCCGGACCACGGCGAGGTTCTGCTCGACCAACAGCACCGGCACGGACTCGGCGACCCGTTCCAGCACCTCGGCCACCTCGGTCACCACCTTCGGCGCGAGCCCCTTGGTCGGCTCGTCGACCAGCAGCAGTCGGTTGTCGTTGAGCAGCACCCGGCCGATCGCGAGCATCTGCTGCTGCCCGCCGGAGAGCGAGCCGGCCCGTTGCCGTCCGCGCCGGTCCAGCTCGGGAAAGAGCGCGAAGACCTTGTCGTACGCCGGGGTGCTGCCCCGCCGCTCGGCGAGCCGGAGGTTCTCCGCGACGGTGAGCCCGGCGAAGACGCACCGGTCCTCCGGCACGTAGCCCAGCCCCCCGCGGACCAGCCGGTGGGTCGGCCGGGCCAGCAGGCTCTGGGCGCCCATCCGGACGGCGCCCCGGACCTCGCCGGCGGGCGGGGTGAGGCCGACGATCGCGCGCAGCGTGGTCGTCTTGCCGACGCCGTTGCGCCCGAGCAGGACGGTGACGCCGGTCGGGGCGACCGTGAAGGACACCCCCTGGAGGATGTGCAGCCCGGCGATGCGGACCGACAGGTTCTCCACGCTGAGAATGGGTTCCACTAGAGCGACTCCCCCAGGTAGGCCTCTTGCACGGTGGGGTTGGCCATCACGGTCTCCGGGGTGTCGCAGGCCAGCAGCGCGCCGTGGTGCATCACGGCGATCCGGTCGGCCAGCTCCAGGATGACGTCCATGTGGTGCTCGACCATCAGCACCGACCGGCCGCTGTCGCCGGTGAGCGAGCGGATCACCGAGACCAGCTCGGGCACGTCCTCGGCGCTGACCCCGGCCATCGGCTCGTCGAGCAGCATGACCCGGGGCTCCCCGGCGAGCAGCAGGGCGATCTCCAGCTTCCGCTTCTCGCCGTGGGCGAGGGTGCCGGCCAGCGCCGTACCCCGGTGGGCGAGGCCGACGCGGTCGAGCGCCGCGTCGGCGGCGGCGGCGACCTCCCGGTCGGCCGCCGCCCGCCGCCACAGCTTCATCGAGCCCCCGCGGTGCGCCTGCACGGCGAGCCGGACGTTCTCCCGCACGCTGAGCGAACCGAAGACCGAGGATGCCTGGAAGGTGCGGCCGAGGCCGAGACGGGCCCGCTTGTGCGGCGGCAGGGAGCCGATGTCCTGCCCGTCGAGGGTGATCCGACCTTCCGTGGCCCGGCGTATGCCGGTGATCAGGTTGAACAGTGAGGTCTTGCCGGCGCCGTTGGGCCCGATGACGCCGAGGAACTCCCCGGGCGCCAGGTCCAGGTAGACGCTGTCGACGATGGCGACCTCACCGATCCGCCAGGTCAGACCGCGGGTGGCGAGCATCCGGTGTCAGCCCTTCATCGCCACGGCCGGCGGTGCGGACTCGTCCCCGGTCAGCGCCTTCTGGGCGGTGGCCGTGAACGCGGTGCCGCTGCCGGACAGCTTGGCCTGGAACATCGGCTGGAGCAGCGCGTGGTCCTCGGCGCGGATGGTCATCTTGCCCTTGACCCCGTCGAAGCTCCAGCCCTCCAGCGCCTTGACCATCTTCTCGACGTCGTCGCCGCCCTCTTCGATGGCGCGGACGACCATCTGCGCGGCGGCGAAGCCGTCCGGGTGGAACAGGTCGACGGTGCCGACCTTGGCCTTCAGCGCCTTCACGGCCTCGTTGTCGGAGGCCCCGTCGAAGTAGTGCGACAGGAAGGAGATCTTGCTGCCGGCGGCGCCGAAGGTCGGCCACGAGGCGCGGATGTCCAGGCCGGTGACGACCGTGGTGGCGGAGAGTACGCCCTGCTGGTCGAGCGTCTGCCACATCGCGGGGGCGGTGGTGCCGGCCCAGGCGACGAAGAGCAGGTCCGGCTTGGCGGACTTGATCTGGCTGGCGAACGGGGTGAACTCGGTGGCGCTGGCCGGCGCCCGGACGCTGCTGACGGCAGCGCCCGCGCCGCCGATGACGGCCTTCACGGCCGCCTCGTTGGCGTCGCCGAAGGCGCCGTCCTGGGCGAACACCACGACCTTCTTGCCGGCCGGGTCGCCGATGAACGACTTGGCGGTGACCACGTCCTGGTACGACTGCCGCCCGGACCGGAACGTGTACTTGTTGGCACCGGTCACCGCGTCGGTGGCGGCGGGCCCGGAGATGAAGAGGACCTTGTTCTGGGCGGCGATCGGGGCGACCTGGAGGGCCACGCCGGAGGCCGTCGAGCCCGCGATGATCTTGTTGCCCTTGCCGATCAGGTCCTTGGCCGCGGAGACCGCCTTCGCCGGGTCACCCGCGTCGTCGACCTCGGTGACCTCGACGGCCCGGTCGCCCACCTTGTTGGTGCCCTTGGTGGCGAAGTCGAGGCCGGCCTTGAATCCCTCGATGTACTGCTTGCCGTAGCTGGCGAGCGCTCCCGACTGGGAGTAGACCAGGCCAACCTTCACCGGGGCGGCGCTGTCGCCGCCACCGGAGGCGGTGTCCTGCGGGCTGCCACAGGCCGTGGCGGCGAGCGCCGCGGCCATCATCGTGGCGGCGGAGAGGAACACCCGCCGCGTCGTCCGGACCGTCATTGCGACTCCACGTGAGGACTCGGAGGTAGGGAACTCATATGACGGCTCACGCTAGAAGTGACGTCACCCACGGGCTATGTGGTCGAAACACACAAGTAACAGGGGTGGGGTGGCCGAGGGGTACAACGATCGCGGTGCGGCAGTGACCTCGCGCGTGCGCGATGGGTGCCCGGGCCATCGACGGAAGTGATGCTGTGTCTCCGCGCGCCACCGATACCCGCCGAATGCCGTATTCCTCCCGCCGCCCGACCGGTTCGCCGCCCGACCGGTTCGCCGGCCACCGCCCGGGACGACGGGACCGCGGGACAACCACCTGCGAGATCTTGGTAGGAAGACGCCCCTGGCGGGGCCGTTCCGTACCAAGATCTCGGGCGTTCGCCGCCTGACACCCCCGTGAGTCACCGGCCGGGGTGAAGAACCTCGTTTTCTATCGGCCCGCCCCCACAGGTGGGGCAGCTCGACAGCGTCCGCGCGCAGCCACCCCCGGTACACCTGAACCGCCTACGACATCAGCTCGACAGCCTCGCGAAGCCCGGGTGCCAGCGGGCCAGGTGCCAGCGGCCGGGTGCCTGGCACCCCAGACGACGGCGCCGGCCCGCCGCCCCCGGGGAGTGGGGTGGCGGGCCAGCGAGCGGTGACGGAATCGGTCAGCGCCGGGCGAGACCCTCCCGGGCCGCGACGGCGGTGTCCGGGTGGTCGGTGAAGACGCCGTCGAGGCCGAGGCTGAGGAACAGCTCGTACTCGGCCTGGATGTCGCCACGGGCGTTCGGGTCGGCGCCGATCCGCAGGTCGGCCGGCAGGAACTGGTTCTCCGCCCGGAACGTCCAGGCGTGCACGATCAGCCGTTCCCGGTGCGCGTCCCGGACCAGGGTGGTCGGGGCGAGCAGCCTGCCGGCGGCGTCACGCGGGACGATCAGGTTCTTGTTCGCCCCGACCCCGTCGGCGTACGAGGCGATCCACTTCAGGCCGGCCGGCTTCGCCAGGTCCTGGTAGGTGCGGGCGTCGCCGGCGACGGTGAAGTCGTACGGGCGGCCGGTGGCGTCGAGTAGCTGCGCGAGCCTGACGTCGACCATCCGGTTCAGCTTGCGCAGGTTCGCCGTCTCGAACGACTGGACGATCACCGGAGAGTTCCGGTGGGTCAGCCTGTTGCGCCGCAGCACCTCGACCAGCGGCTCCTCCAACGGCAGCCCGATGGACGCGAAGTAGCTCGGGTGCTTGGTCTCCGGATAGACGCCGATCGTCCGGCCCCGCGCCCGCCCCTCGGCGCGGGCCAGGTCGATGACCTCCTGGAGGGTGGGCACCTGGAACTGGCCGTCGAAGGCGGTGTTGGCGACGCGGACCTTGGGCAGCCGCTCCTTGGCCCGCAGCGTCCGCAGCTCCGCGAGGGTGAAGTCCTCGGTGAACCAGCCGGTGACCGCGACGCCGTCGATGCTCTTCGTGGCCCTGCGGGCGGCGAACTCGGGGCGGGCGGCCACGTCGGTCGTACCGCTGATCTCGTTCTCGTGCCGCGCCACCAGCGCGCCGTCGCGGGTGGCGACGAGGTCCGGCTCGATGTAGTCCGCGCCCTGCCGGATCGCCAACCGGTAGGCCTCCAGGGTGTGTTCGGGCCGGTAGCCGCTCGCGCCCCGGTGAGCGATCACCAGGGGCCGGTCCGTGGCCCGGTCCCGCTCGGCGGCGGGCGCCGGGGCGGCCGAGGCGGTCACCGTCGGCACGGCCACGGCTGCCGCCAGCAGGGCGCCGGCCACACCGAGGGCGGAAAGGGTACGTCGCAACGCCGTCTCCTTGTCGTCGAGGAATCCGCCTCAGCAGACACGCCCGGACTGACGGCGAGTTGGTCGGCGCCTGGCCGGCGGGTGAACCCCGGCCTGCCGGTTTCCACACCCGACTCGCGGCGGAAAAGGAAGATTGTCTGGTGCGCCGGCTCCTTCGTCACCCCGTGCGGCTCGTGCCGCTCGGCTTCCTGGTGACGATCCTGGTCGGCACCGGGCTGCTGATGCTGCCCTGGGCCACCAGCGAGCACCGGCACACCCCGTTTCTGACCGCCCTCTTCACCGCCACGTCGGCGGTCTCGGTGACCGGGATGGCGGTGGTGGACACCCCGAACTACTGGAACGAGTTCGGGCTCGTGATGATCACCGTGCTCACCCAGGTCGGCGGCCTCGGCATCGTGACCGGTGCCACCCTGGTGATCCTCGTGGTGGCCCGGCGGCTGGGGCTGCGCAGCCGGCTGCTGGTGCAGGCCGAGACAGCCGAGTTCGGCATCGGCGACGTACGCCGGCTGCTGCTGCGCATCGCCGGCCTCGCGCTCGCCTGCGAGGCCGTCATCACCGCGATCCTGACCGCCCGGCTGCGGATCAGCTACGACTACCCGTTCGGCCGGGCCCTCTGGGGCAGCGTCTTCCACGCCGTCCAGGCCTTCAACAACGGCGGGTTCGCCCTCTACACCGACAGCCTGGTCGCCTTCTCGACCGACGCCTGGGTCACCCTGCCGCTGGCGTTCGGCACCATCGTCGGCGGGATCGGCTTCCCGGCGCTCTTCGAGGCGGTACGGGAGTGGCGGCAGCCGACGCGGTGGGCGGTCGCCACCAAACTGACCGTCTGGGGCAGCCTGACGCTGCTGGTGGTGGGCTTCCTCGGCCTGCTGGCCATCGAGTGGGCCAACCCGCGGACCCTGGGCATCTACGCCTGGTCGGAGAAGCTCCTCGTGGCGTTCGCCCAGAACTCGTACATCCGCACCGGCGGTTTCAACGTCCTGGACATGGACGGACTGGAGGAGGAGAGCTACCCCCTCGTCATCGCGCTGATGTTCATCGGCGGCGGCAGCGCCAGCACGGCCGGCGGGATCAAGGTGGCCACCTTCTTCCTGCTCGCCTTCGTCATCCGGGCGGAGTTGCGGGGAGAGCCGGACGTGACGGTCGGGAACCGCCGGGTGGCCACCGCCAGCCAGCGGCAGGCCATCACCGTCGCCCTGCTCAGCGTCGCGCTGGTGGTCTGCGGCACCGTGCTGCTGGTCTTCCTCACCGAGGGGGTTCCCGGCTACGCGGCGCTGTTCGAGGTGACGTCGGCGTTCACCACCACCGGCCTCAGCGTCGGGATCGCCGCGTCGCTGCCGGAGAACGGCCAGCTCGCCCTGATCATTCTCATGTTCGTCGGCCGGATCGGGCCGCTGACCCTCGGGTCGGCGCTCGCCCTGAACACCCGCCGGCGGCTGTACCGCTACCCGGAGGAGCAACCCATTGTCGGCTAGGAAGACGGACGGAAGCGGCGTCGTGGTGATCGGACTGGGCCGGTTCGGGTGCCACCTGGCCGGCGCGTTGACCGCGATGAACCACGAGGTGCTGGCCATCGACCGCAATCCGGACCAGGTGCAGCGGTGGTCGGCCCAGCTCGACCGCGTCGTGCAGGCCGACACCACCGAGGAGGGGTCGTTGCGCCAGCTCGGCGTGGCGGACTTCGGCCGGGTGGTGGTCGCCATCGGCGCCTCGCTGGAGGCGAGCGTGCTGACGGTGCTGGCGCTGGCCGAGCTGGGCGTACCGCAGATCTGGGCGCGGGCCACCTCGACCAAGCACGCCAAGATCCTGGACTCGGTCGGCGCGCACCACGTGATCTTTCCCGAGGCGGAGACCGGCGAACGGGTGGCCCACCTCATCGTCAGCAGGATGCTCGACTTCATCGAGTTCGGCGACGACTTCGCCATCGCCAAGGTGTGCACCCCGGAGACGATGCTCGGCCGGCCGCTCGCGGAACTGACGCCCACCGCGCGCTACGGGGTGCGCGTGGTGGGCGTGAAGCTGCCCGGGGAACGTTTCCGGTACGCCACCGACGCCACCGTGATCGCCCCGGGCAGCATGCTGATCGTCGAGGGGGACATCGAGCAGGTGCAACGATTCGCGGAACTCAGCTGACCCCGGCGGGCTCAGTCGTCGTCATCGTCCTCGTCCCTTTCCGTGTCCCTTTCCCTTTCCGTTTCCTGGCTTACTTTTTTTCCACCACCTGCCCCCTTGCCCTTGCCGGAGTTGTCGGACTTCGCCTTCGACCCGCCGGAGCTTCCGCCCGAACTGCCGCCGGAACTCCCGGCCGACGTGCCGGCCTTCTTGGTCGGGGGCTTGGCCGGCGCCTTCGTCGGCGCCTTGGTGGGCGCCACGCTGGGCGCCGCACCGGCCACCCCGGAGACCTGCGCCGCGCAGGTGTCGTCGCCGAGGCGGAACTCCAGCGGCAGCGGGTTGACCCCGGCGTGGCGGCCGGTCAGGGTGAGCTTCTCGGAGGCCCCGGGGGCCAACGCGGCCCGCCCGGGGGCGGGCTCCACGAGCACCGTGCGCCCCTGCTGGCGCACCGGGACGGGCGTCGCCTTCGTCACCGTCTGCTGGCCGGGGAAGGCGAAGCTCAGCCGCCAGTCGCGCAGCTCCCGCGTGCCGGTGTTGGTCAGGGTCAGCTCGGCGGCGAAGTCCTTGCCCGAGTCCGTGCGCAGCGCGTAGGAAACCCGGCAGGGCGGCGTCGTCGGCGCCTGGGCGCCCATCCGCGCCTGGGTCGGCTGGTCGATTCCTCCGCTGGCCGGGCTGCGGGAGGTGAAACCCCACAACCCCGCCGTCACCGCCACCAGCCCGGCGGCGGCCACCCCCGCCTCGATCCGCCGGCGCCGGGTCGCCGCCCGCCGGTTGCGCGTACGGGAGAACGGCAGCGCGTCGGTCGCGGCGGACCAGGGCAGGATCGTGGTGCCGGCGGCGGCCAGCGCGTCCTCGTCCACGGGCCCCGCCGCCGGGGAGACCGGCACCGCGGCGATCATGCCGGCGGCCTCGGCGAGCGTCCGCGCGACCTCCGTGGTGGCCGGCCGGTCCCCCGGGCGCTTGGCCAGGCAGCGGCTCACCAACTCGCGCACCTCGTCGGGCAGCCCCGGCACCGGCGGCATCGGCTCCGGCTCGTTGTACATGTGCGCGCGCAGCATCTGCGTGGTGGTGCTCGCCTGCCAGGGCAGCCGACCGGTGAGCATCCGGTAGAGCAGCAGGCCGACCGCGTACACGTCGGTGGCCGGGGAGACCTGACCGTTGTCGAGCCGCTCCGGGGCCAGGTACGCGGGCGTGCCGAGCAGGGCGCCGTCCGGCCCCTTCTCCTTCTCCCCCACCAGCGCGGAGATGCCGAAGTCGACCACCTTCACGCCGGTGGCGGTCAGCATGACGTTGCCCGGGGTGACGTCGCGGTGCACCACGCCACGGGCGTGCGCGGTGGCCAGCGCCGAGGTGACCTCCGCGCCGATCGTCACCGCCTCCCGCCACGGCAGGCTGCCCCGGCGCAGCCGGCCGGTCAGCGACTCCCCGTCGACCAGCTCCATGACGACGTACGGCACCGTCAGGCCGACCTGCTCGGACTCGCCGTAGTCGTAGACGTTGGTGATGTTGGGGTGGCACAGCCGGGCCGCGGCCTGCGCCTCGATCCGGATGCGGTGCCGGAACGCCCTGTCGGCGGCCAGCCGCGACGCGAGCACCTTGACCGCCACCTGCCGGCCGAGCACCTCGTCGTAGCCGCGCCAGACGACGGACATGCCGCCCGCCCCCAGCTGTTCGATCAGCCGGTACCGCTCACCCAGCAGTTGCGCGCCGTCCCGGATCGGTCCACCCATGAGGATCGTTGTTGCCCCGGACCGGCCCGGCTACACCTCAAGGGTCGGAATCGGTCAGGGATTCACCCGTTCAGGCGGTGGCGAGGAGCTGGTCCACGGGCGCGTAGTCGTCGGTCAGCACCAGCGCCTCGCCGACGAACGCGGTGAGGTCGGCGCCTGCCAGCAGGTTGGCGCCCTCCCGCAGTTCCGCCAGCCGGGCGCGGACCGCCGCCAGCGGCAGCGGGGCGTCGGAGGCGACGATGAGGAAGTTCGAGCCCTCCCGACCGGCGAGCGCCGCCGCCGGGGCGATCAGGGCGACGTGCCGGAACTCGGCGGCGACGGTGGCCAGCTCGCTGCGGATGAAGCGCAGCGGCGGGTAGTCGATGACGTTCTGCACGTAGACGCCGCCCGGTCGGGTCACCCGGCGGACCTCGGCGGCCATCTCCCGGGTGGCGAGGTGCCAGGGCACCACCAGGTGCCCGAACGCGTCGCCGACCACGAGGTCGCGGCTGTCGGTGGCCTCCCCGGCGACCAGCATCCGGGCGTCACCCACCACCGCCCGCAGGTCCGGCCCCTGGCGTACGCCGAGCTGACGCTCGCCCAGCTCCACCAGTCCCCCGTCGATCTCGAACACGACGTTGTCCGTGCCCGGACGGGTGGCGGTCAGGTAGCGGGGCACGGTGAACCCGCCGCCGCCGAGGTGCAGCGCGTCGAGCCGCTGCCCCTTCGGCGCGACCACGTCGGCCACCGCCCCGATCCACCGGGTGTACGCGTACTCCAGGTGGGTGGGGTCGGCGAGGTCCACGTACGAGTGCTGGGCCGAGTTGAGCAGCAGGGTGCGGCCGGAGTCCCGGGCGGGATCGGCCTCCACGCTGGCGCAGTGGTAGGCGGTCTCGATGTCGCACGGGTTCGGGGCCACCGTGGTCAGCCCGGCGCCGACGAGGCCCAGCACCGCCAGGGCGGCCTTGGCGCGGGCAGGGCCGGGCAGCTCCGCGCGGTCCTGGCGGCGCAGCCACACCCCGAGGCCCAGCCCGGTGAGCCCGAGCGAGGCCGCCAGGGCGAACAGGATGACCGTGCTGGGCAGCGCGGCGACCAGCACGAACCCGGTGCCCAGGGTGGCCGTGATGCCGCCCAGCGTGCCGATGCCGGAGAGCCGGCCGACCACCTGCCCGGTACGCCGCAGGTCGGCGAGCTGGAGCTTCACCACCAGCGGGGTGACCGCGGCGAGCAGGGCCGCCGGCACGAAGACGGCGAGCGCGACGAGCAGCAGGATGGCCGAGGCCGCCCCGCCGCGCAGCACCTCACCGGCGTACCGGACGACGGGCAGGGTGACGGCGGTGGCGATGCCGGCCAGCACCAGCGCCGGGGCCAGCAGGGCCCTCGGGTTGCGCCGGTCGGCCAGCCAGCCGCCCGTCCACGCGCCGTAGGCGATGGCGGCCAGGGCGATGCCGATGACCGAGCTGGTCACCTGGAGGGTCACCCCGACGTACGGCCCGACGAGCCGCAGGGCGACGGTTTCCAGCACCAGGACTGCGCCGCTGGAGAAGAAGACCAGGAACGCGGCGAGGCCGTTGGGCAGGGCCCGGGCGGTCGAGGCCGCCGGTGTGGCGGGCGGGACCGTGACGTCGGAGGATGCGGAGCTCACCCGCGCGATGGTACGCAGGAAAACTGGGCCACCGGGTCAGTACATCGAGAGATGAACATGGTTCGTGTGGTCGGCGGCGGGGCTGCCGCTGCCGCCGTACGCCCGCCATCCGGTGCCGGGGTGCCAGATCTGCCGATACCAGATCACGTAGAGCACGCCCAGCCGGCTCGCGTTGCGCACGTGCCAGGCGGCGAGGCTGTCCCCGTACGCCTTGTCCCCGCCGGTGGCGGTCTTGTCCTCGAACCCGCCGGCGGCGGCCGAGAAGTCGCAGGCCCGGCCCTTGGGGTGCTCGCCGGAGCCGCCGCTGCGATAGCAGGAGACGTACCGCTTGTAGCCGGCCGCCTGGGTCTGCTTGAGGGCGTTGAGCGTGCGCGGGGTGATGCAGCCGGAGGTGGTCGGGTCGTTCACCGAGCAGGACTCCGACGGCCAGGACCCGTCCGAGTTGCGGGGGGCCGGCTTCGCCGAGGAGGAGCTGGCGCCGCTGAACCCGCCGCTGCTGCCCGAGCTGACCTCCGCGAGCGCCGCCTCGGCCTCCTTCTTCTTCTTCGCCATCACCGCGAGCTGCTTCTGCTGCTCGCGGACCTCGGTGTCGATGGCGATCTTGGCCTGCCGGGCCTGCTCGCGTGCCTGGGTCAGGTCGCGCAGCCGCCTGCCGTCGCGCTGCGCCATCAGGTCGAGGCTGGCCGCCCGCTCCAGGAACGCCTCCGGCGAGGCGCTGTCGAGCAGCATCGACGTGGGCGTCAACCGACCCAGCCGGTACGACTGGGCGGCCACCTCGCCGACCTGCGCGGTCAGCTCGACCAGCCGGACCTCCAGCGTGCCCAACTGCCCGGTCAGCTGCTTCTGCCGCGCCTTGGAGTTCTCCAGCTTCCCCTTGGCCTCGATGTGTGCCTTGGCGGTGGCCTCCAGGGCGTCCCGGAGCTTCTTGGTGCCGCCCTCGTTGGGCTCCGCGTACGCCGGCACGGCACCGCCGGCGAAGAGCATCGTCACGGCGACGAGCAGGGCGATCAGCGGGCGGCGGGCACGCCGCCCGGCCGGCGGGGCGGTCAGCGGACGGTGGCCGTCAGGCCCGGCGGGCATGGTCCTGCGCACGAAAGCATCCTTCCGTCGGCCGCCGGCCCCGGACGACGGCGTGGCGCGGCGGCGGCCCCCGCCGGGCGCCGGACGGCGGCCTGCTGGCGGAGACCGGCGGTCAGGATACCGGACGGAGCACGGCGGACCGGGCCCGCGAAGGCCCGGAGCATCGAACATCGACGCAGTGTCGCATCGACGTCACGCACCGCCGAGCAGCGCCTCGCGTACCCCCACCCAGATCTGCTCGCTCGCGGCGACCAGGAGGCCGTGGCCGTCGTCCCCCGGGCGGTAGTCGGTGCCGTCGAAGCGCCGGGCGACCCCGCCCGCCGCCCGGACCAGCAGGGCGCCCGGGGCGTGGTCCCACGGCAGAGTGCGCCAGAAGAGCACGAACTGCTGGTCGCCGGTGAGCACGTCCAGGTATTCGCGGCCGGCGCAGTGCTGCCCGGGGAGCAGTTCACCGAGCCGGTTGCCGCCCGCCTCGACCCGCGCCCTCGACGCAGGGGGCAGGAAGTGGGACATCGCGACGCCGCGCAGCGCGTGGAGTTCCGTCGTGCCCTCGTCGGTGCGCACCGGCCGGCCGTCGAGCCGGGTCCCCTCGCCGGCGCGTGCGACGGCCAGCGTCCCGGCGAGCGGGTCGAGGATCCAGGCGGCGACCGGATCCCCGTCGGTCAACAGCGCCACCATCAGCGCGAACGGCTGCCGGCCGGCGGCGAAGTTCGAGGTGCCGTCGACCGGGTCGACCAGCCAGACGTCGCCGGAGCCGCGCAGGTGCTCCAGCAGGGCCGGGTCGTCGGCGACCGCCTCCTCGCCCACCACGACCGAGCCGGGGCGCAGCCGGCGCAGCGCCGTCGAGATCATCTCTTCGGCGCGGCGGTCGGCGACGGTGACGAGATCGCCCGGCGCCTTCTCGCTGATGTCGGCGTCGTCGAGCTTGCGGAACAGCGGAAGCACGACCTGGTCGGCGGTCTCGCGCAGCAGACCGCCGACGTCGTCGAGCAGGGTGTCAGCCACGCGGCGGCAGCTTGACCACGCTGACGAAGAACTCGTCGATCTGCCGGACCACCGAGATGAAGCGCTCGAAGTCCACGGGCTTCGTCACGTACGCGTTGGCGTGCAACTGGTAGCTGCGCAGGATGTCCTCGTCGGCCTGGGAGGTCGTCAGCACCACCACCGGGATCCGGCAGAGTTGCTCGTCCTTCTTGATCTCCTCCAGCACCTCCCGCCCGTCGCGGCGGGGCAGGTTCAGGTCGAGCAGGATCAGGTCCGGCTGCACGACGTCGGCGTACTGGCCCTCCCGCCGCAGGTAGGCGAGCGCCTCGGCGCCGTCGGAGACGACGGTCAGCCGGTTGCGGAGCTTGTGCTCATCGAACGCCTCCTGGGTCATCAACACGTCACCCGGATCGTCCTCGACCAGCAGGACCTCGATCGGGCTCTTGCCGTCCGCCGGCGCGGTCATCCCACCGTCTCCCTCATGTCACCCGTTCTACCGCCTTCCGGCACCCGGTCGGGCCCGTCCGTGGTCTCCGTCTCGTCGGCGCGTCGGTCGGCCTGCGCCGGGGCGCCGCCCGTGCCGGCCTCGGCGGCGGGCCCGTCGCCGTCCCCGGTCACGGCCTCGCCGGTCGCCGGCTCGTCCGCCGCCGACGCGGCGGCCGCCTCGACGTCCTCGGGGAGCGCCGGGAGGGTGAAGCGGATCGCCGTGCCCTCCTCGGTGTCCGTGTCCACCCAGACCCGGCCGCCGTGGTACTCCACGATCTTCTTGACGATCGCCAGCCCGATCCCGGTGCCCGGGTACGCGTCCTTGGCGTGCAGCCGCTGGAAGATGACGAAGATCTTGTCGGCGAACTCCGGCTCGATCCCGATGCCGTTGTCCTGGCAGCTGAACTCCCACTCGTCGCCGACGAGGCGGGCCGAGACGTGCACCTTCGGGGGCACGTCGGGGCGGCGGAACTTGACCGAGTTGCTGACCAGGTTGGCCAGCAGGTTGGTCAGCAGCGGCTCCTCGCCACGGATGACCGGCAGCTCGTCCCAGGTCAGCTCCGCGTCGGCGTACTGGCGGGCCGCCTCGGTCTGGCCGGCCACGTCGCCCATGACCTTGTTCATGTCGACCTCGGTGAAGCCGGTGGTGAGCCGGCCGATCCGGGAGAAGGCGAGCAGGTCGTTGATCAGGCGCTGCATCCGCTGCGCGCCGTCGACCGCGAACGCGATGTACTGGTCGGCCCGCTCGTCCAACTGCCCCGCGTAGCGACGCTGGAGGAGCTGGCAGAAGCTGGCCACCTTGCGCAGCGGCTCCTGGAGGTCGTGCGAGGCGACGTACGCGAACTGCTCCAGGTCGCGGTTGGAGCGGGTGAGTTCCTCGGCCTGCTTCTGGAGCTGGCTGTTGACCCACTCGATCCGCTCCCGGGCCTCCCGCACCTCGGCCAGGTCCTTGGCGATCTTGCGCCGCATGGCGTCCACGTCTTCGGCGAGCCGGACGAACTCGGGTGGGCCGGCGCCGGCGATGCCGTGCTGGTAGTCGCCCTCGGCCACCTCGCGGACCTGGTCGGCGAGCCCGGTCAGCGGGCGGATGACCATCCTGTCCAGGGAGACCAGCAGCATGCTGCCGGCGATGATCACCACCGCGACGGCGGCGATCAGCAGGACGACCAGCAGGTTGCTCGTCCGCAGGACGTCCTCGGCGCTGCGCTGCCGGGCCTCGAAGATCTCCTGCTGGAGGTGGTCGACGGCGTCGCGTACGTCGTCGAACTGTTCCCGCGCCTGGTCGGTGACGAGCGCCTGCCCCGCGGTGGTGCCGTTCTGCTGCGTCGTGGTGATCACCGGCAGCGCCACCGCCTGGCGCCACGCCTCGGCCCGTTCCTCGACCGCCCGGATCTCCTGCCGAAGCTCCGGGTAGTCGCCGACCAGCCGCTGCATCGAGGAGACCAGGTCCTGCTCGCGCTTGCGGCCCGCCTCGTACGGCGTCAGGTCGGCCGGGTTGCCGCTGACCGCGTAGCCGCGGACCGCCGTCTCCTGGTCCAGCAGCGCGTTCAACAGCTCCTGCGCCTGCACCCGCAGCGGGCCGGTCTTGTTCAGGATCGCGTCGATGTGCGTCCGGTTCTTCGCCGCCAGGGCCACCTCGCCGGCGGCCAGCCCGATCAGCAGGACGGCAACGACGGTGAGCAGCGTGACGACCCGCCGGCGCAGGGTCCAGTCGCCGATGCGCGTCACCGGCCGCCGCCCCGGCTGACCAGGAGCATGGCGACGTCGTCGGCGAACGGACCGTCGTTGAGCTGCTCGGCGCGCCCGACCAGCCAGGCCGGCAGCTCCGCCAGCGGCACCGCGAGGGTCGCCGGGTCGGCGAGCAGTCCGCTGAGGCCCGGCACGTCGAGGCGCTCGTCGCCCTCGCCGGTCCGGCCCTCGATGAGGCCGTCGGTGTACATCAACAGGGACCAGTCATCGGTGTCGAACTCCAGGTCGTAGGCCACGGGCCGGCGGGGTCGTACGCCGAGCAGCAGGCCGCCGGGTGCCGGAACCGGCACCACCTTGCCCCCGGCGAGCAGCAGCGGCGGCGGGTGCCCGGCCAGCCGGACGGTGGCCCGGTTGGCGTCGAGGTCCAGCCGCACGGTGGCGACGGTCGCGAAGATCTCCTGGAGCCGGCGCTCGCTCATCAGCACCTGTTCCAGCGCCGGGAGCACCTCGTCGTCGGGCACGCCGGCGAGGATCAGCGCCCGCCAGGCGACCCGGAGCTCGACGCCGAGGGCCGCCTCGTCCACGCCGTGCCCGCAGACGTCGCCGACGATCAGGTCGAGCCGGTCGGGCCGGGTCTGCACCACGTCGTAGAAGTCGCCGCCGATGAGGGCGGCGTGCCGGCCGGGCCGGTAGAAGGTGTGCACCGCGACCACGTCCGTGGTCATCAGCGGCTGGGGCAGCAGGCCCCGTTCGAGGCGGGCGGACTCGGCCTGGCGCAGCTCGACCTCGCGCAGCCGCCGGGCGTTCTCGTCGGCCCGCTTGCGCTCCACCGCGTAACGCAGCGCCCGGGTCAGCAGCACCCCGTCGACCTGGCCCTTGACCAGGTAGTCCTGGGCGCCCTCGGCGACCGCGACGATGCCGAGGTGCTCGTCGGAACGGCCGGTCAGCACGCAGACGGCGGCGCCGCTGGACATCTCCAGCACCTGACGCAGCCCGTCGAGGCCCTGCGCGTCGGGCAGGCCCAGGTCGAGCAGGACGCAGTCGACGCCCATCACGCGCTGCCGCGCCTCGCTGAGGCTGGTCGCCACCAGCAGGTCGATCATCGAGTTGGTCTCGGCGAGCAGCTCGCCGACCAGGAAGGCGTCGCCCTCGTCGTCCTCCACCAGCAGCACCCGCAGCCGCTCGCCGGGAGGCAGGTTGGGATGACGTCCCATGCCGCCGTGCGGGTACGGCACGACGGAGGAACCGGCCAGGCCGGTCCCCCGGTGCGGCCGGGTCACCGCCGCGAGACGCGGGAGATCGCTGGTGATGTCGGGCTCCTTCCGAGTGCCCTGCTGATCCTGTATTAGACAACGTTCGCACACAACACGACGGGCTCCGTATGCGCGGGCATGGGTCGGATCACTACGCGGCGAGGGGCAAAGCGGACGTCTGCGCCCTCCCGGCCCGCACCGGGAGTCCCGCTGGCGGTCGCCGGGGTGCAGGATGGTGCCCACCCGAGCCCCGTCCCGAGGAGACCCCGTGGGCGCACCCCCCATCCGCCCCGCCGACCGCGCGTTGGCCCGGCCCCGTCGCCGGCTGGCCGCCGCCGCGGCGGCGCTCGCCGCACTCGTCGCCGTCGGCGCCGGCACCCTGCTCGACCTGCGCACCCCCGCGCCGCGCCCGGCCGACGCGCCGCCGGGCGAGTTCAGCGCCGCCCGGGCGTACGAGCACGTCGAGGTCGTCGCCGCGCGGACGCACGTGGCGGGCAGCCCGGCGAACGACCAGGTCCGCGCGCACGTCGAGGGGGTGCTGCGCGGCCTCGGCCTGGAGACCGAGGTGCAGGACACCGTCGCGCCCGAGGCCGGCCAGCTCAGCGGGGCGGCCGGCGGGGCCACCCTGGCCCGGGTCCGGAACGTGGTGGCCCGGCTGCCCGGCACCGACCCCACCGGCAAGGTCTTCCTCGTCGCGCACTACGACTCGGTGCAGTCCGGGCCGGGCGGCAACGACGACGCCGCCGGCACCTCGACCATCCTGGAGGTGGCCCGCGCCCTGGCCGCCGGCCCCCGGCCGCGCAACGACATCGTCTTCGTGCTCACCGACGCCGAGGAGGCGTGCCTGTGCGGGGCGGCGGCGTTCGCGTCCGGCCACCCGCTGGCCGCCGACGGCGGCGTGGTGCTCAACCTGGAGGCGCGCGGCTCGACCGGCCCGGTGATCATGTTCGAGACTTCGCGGGACAACGCCGCCCTGGTGGACGCCTTCGGCCGGGCCGCGCCGCACCCCGTGGGCACCTCGTTCGCCGTGGAGATCTACCGCGCGCTGCCCAACGACACGGACTTCACCGCGTTCCTCGACAACGACTTCGTCGGGCTGAACTCGGCGTACATCGACGGCGGGGCGATCTATCACACCCCGCTGGACACCCCCGCCGCCATGGACCGGGCCAGCCTCCAGCACCACGGCGACAACGCCCTCGGCCTCGCCCGCGAGTTCGGCCGGGTCGACCTGAGCGCGCTGGACTCCGGGCACGACGCCACCTACTTCCCAGTCCCGGGCGGGCTGGTCCGCTACCCCGGCTGGCTGGTGCTGCCCCTGGCGCTGCTCGCGCTCGCCGCCGTGGTGGCCCTCGGCTGGCTCACCCTGCAGCGGGGCCGCGCCACCGGAGGCCGGCTCGCCGCCGGGTTCGGGCTGGCGCTGCTGCCGCTCGTGCTCGCCCCGCTCGCCGCGCAGCTGCTCTGGGCGGCGGTCACCGCGCTCCGGCCCGGCTACGCCGAGCTGCTCGACCCGTACCGGCCGACCTGGTACCGGCTGGCCGTGGTGGCGCTCGCCGCCGCCGTCCTGTTCACCTGGTACGCGCTCACCCGCCGCCGGGTCGGCCCGGCCGCGCTCGCCATCGGCGGGCTGGGCTGGCTGGCCGTGCTCGGGGTGCTGCTCGCCGTGCTGGTGCCCGGTGGGGCGTACCTGGTCACCCTCCCGGCCCTGGCCGGCGCGGTGGCCGGGCTGGTCGCGCTGGGCGTGCGGATCGACGGTCCGTGGCCGGTGGTCGCGTCGACCCTGGCCGCCGCGGTGGCCGTGGTGATCCTGCTGCCCACCGTCGTCCTGCTCTTCCCGGCGCTCGGCATGGCGATGGGCGGGGTCGCGGCGCTGGTCGCGGTGCTGCTCGGCCTCGCCGCGCTGCCGGTGGTCGACCTGCTGCACCCGCAGGCCGGCGGGCAGCGCGGGCTGGTCGCCGTGCGCGCGCGCCGGCTCGGCGCGCTGCCGGCCGCCGCCACCGCGCTGGCGGCCGTGGTCCTCGCCGGGGTCGGGTTCGCCGTCGACCGCTTCGACGCCGCGCACCCCGCGCCCACCCACCTGATGTACGCCCTCGACGCCGGCACCGGCCAGGCCCGCTGGCTCAGCCACGAGGAGGACCCCCAGCCCTGGACCGACGGCTACGTCGACGGGGTGACCGAGGTCGCCGACTTCCCCGGCCTCGGCGACGCCGAGCTGCGCGCCGGCCCGGCGCAGGCGGCGGACCTGCCCGCCCCCAAGCTGGAGGTGCTCGCCGACACCACTGCCGGTGCCGAGCGCACCCTGCGCCTGCGGCTCGTCCCGCAACGCCAGGTCCGGCTGACCACCCTGCACGTGGACGCGGCGACGGCGACGGTGCTGCGGGCGGAGGTGGCCGGCCGCGCGGTGCCGGTGGAGGCCCGGGAGGGCCGCTGGGGCTTCGGCCTGGTCTTCCACGCCCCGCCGCCGGAGGGGATCGAGGTGACGCTGACCGTCGCGCCGAAGGCGGGGCAGGTGGCGCTGCGCGCGATGGACGCCAGCGACGGCCTGGACGCCCTGCCCGGCTTCCGCCCGCGCCCGCCGGACGTGGGGATCGTGGGCTCGCACAGCTCGGAGATGCTGGCCGTGGCCCGCACCTATCCGCTTTAGGGCAGGCGGGTGTGGCTCGTGTCCGAGCCACACCCGCACCTGTCAGCAGCGGGTCGCCGTGACGTCAGCTCAGCCGCGCGTCACCGTGACGTCGGCGCTGAAGGCACCGCTGCCGTTGCCCGGCTTGTCGTCGTTGATCCGCAGGTACAGCGTGCTGCCGGTGCCGTAGTAGGTGAACGTCGTGCCGGTCCCGGCGTACCGGTAGTTGCCGTTGGTCTTGGCCAGCAGCGAGAAGGCGCGGGCGTTCGTCATCGGGAACTTCGAGTCGTTGGCCATGTTCGTCCAGCCCTGTGGACCGTTCTCCCCGGTGAGCCAGACCCCGGACCAGATCAGCCCGGAAGCGCTGATCTGGGCCCGGTCGCCGTTCTGCAACCAGCAGCCGGAGTTGACGTCGTACGACGCCTCCTCGACCTGCTTGGTCTCCTCGCAGACGATCGTGCTGGTGGCCGCCGCCTGTGCCGGCGTCACACCGACCAGCGCGCTGCCCGCCACGGCCGCCGCCACCGCCAGCCGGACCGATACCGTTCCGAACCTCATGTCGTCCCCCTCCAGATGGTTGCCGTTACGGAGATCAACACTAGGAATTTGGAGGTCGGGGCACCTCAGTGCGAGCACGTAATTGGTGTCGGCCAGGGGTCAGTCCGCCAGGAAGGTCAGCACCGCGAGCACCCGCCGGTGGGTGTCCGGCTCGTCGGCCAGGCCGAGCTTGGCGAAGATGCTGCGTACGTGGGTCTCCACGGTGCGCTCGGAGAGGTGGAGGTCGGCGGAGATGCCCCGGTTGGCCCGGCCCGCCGCCATCCGGGCCAGGATCTCCCGCTCACGCGGTGACAGCGCGCCGACACCGACCGACACGCGCGGGCGGCGCAGCAGCCGGTCGACCACGATCGGATCGATCGCCGTGCCCGCCGCCGCTACCTCGCGCACGTCGCGGAGGAACCCGGGGACGTCGGTGATCCTGTCCTTGAGCAGATAGCCGATCCCGCCGCCGGGCTGCTGGAGCAGGGCCAGCGCCTCCCGGTGCTCCAGGTGCTGGGACAGCAGCAGCACGGCGACGCCGGGGTGACGCCGGCGTACGGTCAGCGCGGCGCGGACGCCCTCCACGGTGAAGCTGGGCGGCATGCGGATGTCGACGATCGCGATGTCCGGCTGGTGCCGGGCGACAGCGGCCAGCAGTTGCTCGCCGTCGCCCACCTCGGCCACGACCGTGATGCCGTGCCGCTGAAGCAACAGCGCCAGGCCGCTGCGCAGCAGTACGGAGTCGTCGGCCAGAACGGCCCGGGTCATGACGCCGCGAGTGGCATGACGGCGCGTACCGTCGTGCCACGCCCCCGGGCGCTCGACACCCGCATGGTCCCGCCGCACGACTCGACACGCTCCCGCAGGCCGTGCAGCCCGCCACCGGGCACCGCGTGCGCGCCGCCGATCCCGTCGTCGTGGACGGCGACCTCGACCCGGCCCTCGCTGGCGGTGAGCGTGACGGACACCCGGCCCGCCCGGGCGTGCTTCTGGCTGTTCGTCACCGCCTCCATCGTGACGAAGTAGGCGGCGACCGCGACCGGTTCGGGCAGCGTGAGGTGGCTGACCCGATCGTCGACCAGGACGGGGACCGCGGCGCGCTCGGCGATGGCGGCCACCGCCCCGGAGAGGCCGTGGCACACCAGGGCCGCCGGGTTCATGCCCCGGACGAGGTCGCGCAGGTCGGCGATCGCCTGCTCGACCTCCGCCGCGCCGCGCGCGACCAGGGCGGGATCGTCCTGTCGCAGCATCATGGCGGCGGCGAGCAGCCGCTGTTGCACTCCGTCGTGCACGTCACGCTCCACCCGGCGGCGCTCCCGGTCGCGGGCCCGGAGCAGGTGGCGGCGCTCGGCGCGGTGCATGCTGAGCGCGGCCCCGACCGGGATCAGCGCCGCACCGAGGGCGTAGAGCGTGGTCGGCCAGTGCCCGGAGCCGTAGGCGACAGTGCTCAGCATCGCCGTGCACAGGCCGTTCGCTGCCAACGCGGCCCAGAACGGGGCGTACACGTGCCGTTCGGCGCGGTCGGCCCGGCGGTACCGCACGATGAACAGCCCGGCAAGGAACGCGCCGACCAGCGGATAGGACCACGCCCGCAGGTGCAGCAGCTGACCGGTGCTCAGCGCGCCGGCTGCCATCGCCCCGGCGACGAGCACCGGCCAGTACGCGTAGCCGGCTGCGGCGACGAGCCGCTCCCACCGCCCCCGCAGTCGGCTCGACGACACGATGAGACCGGCATGCAGGTGCATCGGGTCGTGCACGATGCTCAGCATCATGCCGGCGGTGAACAGGGCGGGCAGGGTGACGCGACCCCAGGCGTCCAGCAGCCACACCAGGCCACAGGCCACCAGCAGCGGCCCGACGCGGTTGTCGGGGCGCTCCCGCCACAGCCGCAGTCCCACCTCGACGTGCAGGACCCCGGTGACGGCGAGGCAGGCCAGCTCCCAGGGTTCCGTCCAGTACAGCGCCAGCAGCGGTCCGCACAGCAGCGTCACGGTCGCGACGCGGAGCGGCCACCGTAGAAGTTCCATGATCAGGATGTTGCCGCGTGGTCGCAAGCATCGGTGTACGTCCGTCGGCAGCCCGACTTTCCGCCCCCGAGTGGGTCGGGAAGCGGAATTCCTACTTCCAGCGGAAGTGGACGAAGAGGCGGCCGAAGTTCTTCGAGTCCTTCTCGACGCGGTGGTAGAGCTGCTTGACGTCCTTCTGGTCGAGGAAGCGCAGCACCCGCTTCTTGAGCTGGCCGGAGCCCTTGCCGGGGATGATCTCGACGAGGGTGGCCTTCTTCGCCACGGCCTCGTCCATGATCCCGCGCAGGGCCCGGTCGATGTCCTGGCCCTTGTTGAAGATGTCGTGCAGGTCCAGCTTCAGCTTCATCGCGCACCCGCCGGCAGCTCACGTCCCATGACGCCGATGGTAGGCGCCCCGCGGCGTCCACCGCGATGCCCGGTGATCAGGACGGCATGGACGTTACCCGGCAGTTTCATGGTCCATGGCGTCCTGATCACCCCGACGCCTGGCGTTGCGCGTTCCGTGACGAGGACGCGGGCGGGGCAGCTCTGCCGAGCTGCCCCGCCCTGTGCGCCCGCTCTGTCAGCGGCCGCCCTCGACCCGGGCCTGCACCCGGTCCAGGGCGACGCGGTAGTCGTCGTTGCCGCTGTGCATGGCCGCCGCGATGCGCAGGTGCCGCAGCGCGTCGGCGTGCCGGTTGAGCCGCTCCAGCGTGCGGCCCAGCACGTGGTGGGCGTAGTGGTCGGCGGGGTCCCGGTCGATCAGCTCCCGCAGCTGCGCCTCGGCCCGGTTGAGCTGGGCCGACTGGAAGTACGCGCGGGCGAGCAGCTGGCGCACCGAGGCGTTGCCGGGCTCGGCCGCCACGATCGGTTCGAGCAGCCGGGCCGCCCCGGTCGGGTCACCGGCCTCGAAGAACATGGTCGCCCGCCGGTACTCGGCCAGAAGGTCCATCCGACCCACCCCCTCGTGTCGCGCCACTGTCCCGACGCTGGCACAACATCCGCCGTACCGCGACTGTTCCCGGCCGGGAACCGCCGGCTCCGGCCGGCGATCGCGGCGTCACCGGAGCCGACGGCGGGGGACGGGAGGCGGGTCAGGTGGAGGCGCCGTGCCGGCCGGCGGCCAGCTCCCAGGCGCGGACGCCACCGACGATGCCGGCGGTGTTGGGCACCACCACCACGTCGTCACCCATCCGGGCGAGCTGCTCGGGGCGGATCAGCCGGGAGTTGCCGCCGCCCAGGTAGAGCCGGTCCCAGCGGAACACGGGGCGCAGCCCGTCCACGACCTGCCGGATCCGGCGGGACCAGAACGCGTCCCCGAGCCGGCGCCGCTCCGGCTCCCCCACGTACGTGTCGTAGGTGGTGTTCCAGCGCACCGGGGCGTGGGACAGCTCCAGGTGCGGGGCGAGCACCCCGCCGTCGAAGAGCGCGCTGCCCAGCCCGGTGCCGAGGGTCAGCACCAGCTCGCAGCCGGTACCGGCGACCACCCCGGCCCCGTGCACCTCGGCGTCGTTGAGCACCAGCGCCGGTACCCCGAACGCCTCGGCGAGCGCGGTGCGCGCGTCGTACCCGGACCACTGGGCGACCAACCCCGGGTCGACCTTCGAACGCGGCCCGGAGCGCGTCACGTAGTGCGGGGTGGCCACCACCACCCCGTGCCGGATCATGCCCGGCAGGCCGACGGTGAGCCGGTCCGCCGTGGGCAGCCGGCCGGCCAGGTCCAGCAGCGTCTTCACGAAGAGCGCCGGCGGCAGGGGGTACGGCGTGGGTACCCGCAGCGGCTGCGCGCGCATCGTGCCCGCCTCGTCCAGCACCGATGCCTTGATCCCGCCGCCGCCACAGTCGATCGCCAGAGTGGTCACCACCCGAGCAGTGTGCCGCGTACCTCCGGAGCGTGGAGCACGGGTGGGCGATCGGGGCGGGATAGGGTCGGGCACTGATGAGCGCGACGATGATCGTCAAGGGGCTGGCCGCGGGGCACGGGGACCGGGCGCTGTTCGCCGGGTTGGACCTGGTGGTCGCGCCGGGGGACGTGGTGGGGCTGGTCGGGCCGAACGGGGCCGGCAAGTCGACGCTGCTGCGTACCCTCGCCGGGTTGTTGCCGGTCGAGGCCGGCAGCGTGACGCTCAGCCCGCCCACGGCGAGCGTCGGGCACCTGCCGCAGGAGCCCGAGCGGCGGCCCGGCGAGACCGTGCGGGACTTCCTGGCCCGGCGCACCGGGGTCACGGCCGCGCAGGCCGCGCTGGACGAGGCGACGGTCGCGCTCACCGACGGCGCGCCCGGTGCCGACGACGCCTACGCCGAGTCCCTGGAGCGCTGGCTCGCCCTCGGCGGGGCGGACCTGGAGGAACGGGCCGAGCAGGTGGCCGCCGAGCTGGGCCTCACGGTCGACCTGGAGCACCCGATGACCGGCCTCTCGGGCGGTCAGGCGGCCCGGGCCGGGCTGGCCTCGCTGCTGCTCAGCCGCTACGACGTCTTCCTGCTCGACGAGCCGACCAACGACCTGGACCTGGCCGGCCTGGAGCGGCTGGAGGAGTTCGTCACCGGGCTGCGCGCCGGCACGGTGCTGGTCAGCCACGACCGGGAGTTCCTCGCCCGCACGGTCACCCGCGTGCTGGAGCTGGACCTGCACCAGCAGCAGATCCGGCACTACGGCGGCGGCTACGCGGGCTACCTGGAGGAACGCGAGGTGGCGCGCCGGCACGCGCGCGAGGACTACGAGGAGTACGCCGACACCCGGGCCGGCCTGGAGGCGCGCGCCCGCACCCAGCGGGCCTGGATGGAGAAGGGCGTGAAGAACGCCCGCCGCAAGGCCACCGACAACGACAAGATCGGCCGCAAGTTCCGCGCGGAGGCGACCGAGAAGCAGGCGGCCAAGGCCAAGCAGACCGAGCGGCTGATCGAGCGGCTGGAGGTGGTCGAGGAGCCGCGCAAGGAGTGGGAGCTGCGGATGGAGATCGCCGCCGCGCCCCGCGCCGGCGCCGTCGTGGCCTCGCTGCGCGACGCCGTCGTACGCCGGGGCGACTTCACCCTCGGCCCGGTGACCCTCCAGATCGACTGGGCCGACAAGGTGGCGGTGACCGGGGCGAACGGCTCCGGAAAGTCCACCCTGCTCGCCGCCCTGCTGGGCCGGCTCCCCCTCGACTCCGGGCACGCCGCGCTCGGCCCCGGCGTGGTGGTCGGCGAGGTGGACCAGGCCCGGGGACTCTTCCTCGGCGACGTGCCGCTGATCGACGCGTTCGGCGCCGCCGTACCGCAGCTGTCGCCGGCGGACGCGCGCACGCTGCTGGCCAAGTTCGGCCTGCGCGCGGGACACGTGCTGCGGCCGGCGGCGACCCTGTCGCCGGGCGAGCGGACCCGGGCGGCGCTGGCGCTGCTCCAGGGGCGCGGGGTGAACCTGCTGGTGCTGGACGAGCCGACGAACCACCTGGACCTGCCCGCCATCGAGCAGCTGGAATCGGCGCTGGCCAGCTACCCGGGCACGCTGCTGCTGGTCACCCACGACCGGCGGATGCTCGAAGCCGTGACGACCAACCGGCGGCTGCGGGTGGCCGCCGGACGGATCGCCGAGGATTGATCCGTGCCGACCCGCTCGCGGCGGGTGAGAATGACTCCATGCTCAAGTGGGAGTACGCGCTGCTGGTCCGCCGCCGCCAGGCGGCCACCACCGACATCGGCTGGGAGATCGTCTTCGTCTGGTACGGCCCGGATGGCTCCATGGTCGACGTGACGCCCTACGGCGACACCGCGCTGGCCCACCTCAACCGGGCCGGTGACCAGGGCTGGGAGCTGGTCGCGATGAGCGAGGACCCGTCCCTGCCCGGCAACAGCGAGCTGCACCGCTACCACCTCAAGCGGCCCAAGCCGGCCGCCCCACCGCCCCGGCAGCGGATCCGCGGTGGCGGACGCCCCCGGCGGACGATCGGCGGCTGACCGGCCGCACTGCTCGGGGCGTCCGGGGCATAACGGGCGGGGATCCGGGTAACGGCCGGCGGGAGGTGGCCCGGATGGTCGCGCTGGCACAGCACCCGCCCTCGGCCGAGCGGCTGCGGGCGGTCGACGGATTCCTCGCAGAGGCGTGGGTCGACCAGGCCCGGCACGACGACCGGCTGCGCGACCTCGCCGTCGAGGTGCGCTTCGACCGGGGGGTGGCCCACCTCAGCGGGGAGGTCGCCGGGCAGGACGAGCTGCGCCTGGTCCGGGACCGGGTCGGCCGCCTCGCCGGGGTGCTCGGCGTCTGGTGCCGGGTACGCGTCGGCGGGCGCGACCCGGTGGTGGTCGACCTGGGCTGCGGCGCCACCAAGCAGTGGCCGGGCAACCTGGGGCTGGACCTCTTCCCGGCCCCCGGGGTGGACGCGGTGGCGGACCTGTCCGGCTCGCTGCCGCTGGCCGACGACTCGGTGGACGTCTTCTTCGCGGTGCACATCCTGGAGCACCTGATCGACTTCCTGCCACTGGTCGACGAGTGCCACCGGGCGCTCCGGCCGGGCGGCGTACTGCACGTGATGAGCCCGTGGTGGCGGCACGTGAACGCCGTCGCCGACCCGACCCACGTCCGGCTGCTCGACGTGCAGACGGTCAAGGGCATCTGCCTGCAACGCCCGCCGGGCACCCCGCGCTGGTATCCGCTGCACGTCGGCTGCGACGGCGCCTCGATCTTCGCCGACCTCACCCCCCTGCCCCCGGACGCCGACGGCCCCACCCCCGCCCACCTGGCCCGCTTCTTCGACTGACCCCGACCCACCCTCCTTGGGGGGTCAGCGGCCCAGGGTGCTTTCGCGGGGGGCCAGACGCCAGGGGGCGGAGAGTTCCCTCGGCGGGGCGGTGCGGTCGCCGTCGATGCGGCCGGCGAGCAGTTCCACCGCCAGCCGGGCGATGCGCTCCTTGTCCGGCGCGATGGTGCTCAGGGTGGGCACGGAGAAGCGGCCGTCCTCGATATCGTCGAAACCGGCCACCGCCACGTCCTCGGGGACGCGCAGGCCCGCCTCGTGCAGGGCGCGCAGGACGCCCAGGGCGAGGGTGTCGTTGAAGCAGAAGACCGCGTCGGGGCGTACGCCGGAGGTCAGCAGGCCGCGCATCGCGGCGGCGCCGTCCGCGCGGTGCCAGGCCGGCGCGGGCGCCACCAGCCGCTCGTCGTACGCGAGGCCGGCGTCGGCGAGCGCGGCGGTGTAGCCGGCGAGCCGGAGCCGGGCGCTGGCCCCCTCGGGGGTGCGCTGCGAGCCGATGGCGGCGATCCGGCGGCGACCGAGACCGGCCAGGTGGGCGGTGATCTCCCGGGCGGCGCCCACGTTGTCGATCCCGACGTGGTCGGCGGGACCGTGGTCGACCCGCTCGCCGAGCAGCACCATCGGGGTGCCCGCCAGCCCGGTGAGGTCCTCGGCGGTGAGCGCCAGCGGGCTGAAGATCAGCCCGTCGATCAGGTGCTCGGTGATGCCCGACGCGACCACCCGCTCCTGCTCCCGGCCGCCGCCGGTCTGGTCGATCAGCACCGTCCAGCCCAGCTCGGCCGCGGCCGTGACGACGTGCCGGGCCAGCTCGGCGAAGTAGGGGATGTCCAGCTCGGGGACCGCGAACGCGATGACCCCCGTGCGCCCCTTGCGGAGGTTGCGCGCGGAGAGGTTGGGCCGGTAGTTCAGCTCGGCGATGGCCTCCTCGACCCGGGCCCGGGTGTCGGGCCGGACGTGCACGTAGCCGTTGACCACGTTGGAGACGGTCTTCACCGACACGCCGGCCCGCTGCGCCACGTCCTTGAGCCTGTGCCGCACCACGTCGCCCTCCCCCATGGGGCGCACTTTACCGCGTAGGGGCCTCTTTACAACGTTGCTTACAACGTTGTACAAACCAGGAGCACCAGGTGACCACGGTCACCCGGGACCGGCAACGAGGAAAGGTGGCAACCCTTGCGGACCGCGCAGCTCACCATCGACCCGGCCTTCGCCGTCGGACCGGCCGACCGGCGGCTCTTCGGCTCGTTCGTCGAGCACATGGGCCGCTGCGTCTACGGCGGGGTCTACGAGCCCGGGCACCCTGCCGCGGACTCGCGCGGGCTGCGCGGCGACGTGCTGGAGCTGACCCGGGAGCTGGGCGTCTCCGTGGTCCGCTACCCCGGCGGCAACTTCGTCTCCGGCTACCGCTGGGAGGACGGTGTCGGCCCGGTCGGTGACCGCCCCCGCCGGCTCGACCTGGCCTGGAAGACCATCGAGACCAACGCCTTCGGGCTCGACGAGTTCATGACCTGGGCCGCCGAGGCGGGCGTCGAGCCGATGATGGCCGTCAACCTCGGCACCCGGGGCGTGCAGGAGGCCTGCGACCTGCTGGAGTACGCGAACCATCCGGGCGGGACCCAGCTGTCCGACCTGCGCCGCAAGCACGGCGCCGAGCAGCCGTACGGGGTGCGGCTCTGGTGCCTGGGCAACGAGCTGGACGGCCCGTGGCAGGTCGGCCACAAGACCGCCGACGAGTACGGCCGGCTGGCCGCCGAGACCGCCCGGGCCATGAAGATGATCGACCCGTCGATCAGCCTCGTCGCCTGCGGCAGCTCCAACCGGACGATGTCCACCTTCGCCTCCTGGGAGGCGACCGTGCTGGAGCACACCTACGAGCACGTCGACTACATCTCCGCGCACACCTACTACGACCCGTCCGACGGCGACCGGGCCAGCATCCTCGCCTCCGCCGTCGACATGGACAACTTCATCCGCGAGGTCGTCGCCACCGCCGACCACGTGGCCGCCAAGCAGCGGCACCGGCGGAAGCTCAAGATCTCCTTCGACGAGTGGAACGTCTGGTACCAGTCCCGCCTCCAGGCCGACCTGGACCGGCGCGGCTGGGTCGAGGCGCCGGCGCTGATCGAGGACGACTTCACCGCCGTCGACGCGGTGGTGGTCGGCGACCTGCTGATCACCCTGCTCCGGCACGCCGACCGGGTCGGGGTGGCCTGCCAGGCCCAGCTCGCCAACGTCATCGCCCCGATCCGCACCCGCACCGGCGGTCCCGCCTGGCGGCAGAGCATCTTCCACCCGTTCGCGCTGACCGCCCGACACGCCCGCGGCACGGTGCTGCGTACCGAGCCGGTCGGCCCGACCTACGAGACGAAGCGGTACGGCGAGGTCCCGGTGCTCGACACGGTCGCCGTGCACGACGAGGAGACCGGCGAGCTGACCGTCTTCGCGGTCAACCGGGGCGACACGGACCTGGAGCTGCACCTCGACCTGCGCGGCCTCGCAGGACTATCCGCTTCATCCCACCTGAGCCTCGCCGCCGGGGACGACCCGACGGCGACGAACACCGAGGCCGAGCCCGACCGGGTGACGCCCCGGCAGTTGCCCGACCCCACCACCGACGGCGGCCGGTGCTCCGTGCGCCTTCCGGCCGTCTCCTGGAACGTGCTGCGCTTCTCCCCCGTCGGTGGCTGACACCGCACCGGTCCTGAGCAGGCACAATTCATCCCGTCCCCCAAGGAGCAAAATCCCCATGATGCAGAACGAAATGAGCCGGCGGCGCCTGCTCAGCCTCGGCCTCGGGCTCGGCGCCGCGGCCTCGCTGACCCTGGCCGGTTGCGGCGGTGGCGACGACGACGCGGGCCCGGCGGCCGGCAACGGCGGCAAGGACTACACCGGCCCGAAGGTGGACCTGAAGCTGTGGAACGGCTTCACCGGCGGCGACGGCGACATCTTCAAGGCGCTGGTGACCCAGTTCAACACCGAGCACCAGAACATCGCCGTCTCGATCGCCACGTACCAGTGGGAGGACTACTACAACAAGCTCCCCGGCGCGGCCTCCAGCGGCGCCGGCCCGGACATCGCGGTCATGCACATGGACCAGCTCGCCACGTTCGCCGCGCGCGGCGTGATCACCGAGCTGGACGACGTCGCCAAGACCCTGGAGCTCTCCGAGGGCGACTTCGCCCCCACCGTCTGGAAGGGTGGGCTCTACAACTCCAAGCGGTACGGAATCCCGCTGGACATGCACCCCCTCGGCTTCTACTACAACAAGGGGGTCATGCAGAAGGCCGGGCTGGACCCGAACAAGCCGCCGACGACGAAGGACGAGTACACCGCCGCGCTGACCGAGCTGAAGAAGTCCGGTGTGCAGGGCTTCTGGGTCAGCCCGTTCCAGTTCACCGGCGGCATGACCTTCTACTCCCTGCTGCACCAGTGGGGCGGCAGCGTCTTCGACGCCGAGGCCACCAAGGCCACCTTCAACTCCGACCAGGCCGTCGAGGCGTGCACCTGGCTGACCGACCTGATCAAGCAGGGCCACTCCCCGGCCAACGTCGGCCAGGACGCCGACTACCTGGCCTTCAAGAGCGGCAAGAACGCCTTCAACTGGAACGGCATCTGGCAGATCAACGACCTGAAGAAGAGCCCGGACATCCAGTGGGGCGTCGCGCCCCTGCCGCAGATCGGCACGCAGCCGGCCGCCTGGGCGAACTCGCACAACTTCACGATCGTCAAGCAGCGGGCCAACGACGCCAACAAGGTCTCCGCGGCGAAGGTCTTCATCAACTGGCTCAGCCAGCACTCCCTCGACTGGGCCAAGGGCGGCCAGGTGCCGGCCCGCAAGGCCGTGCGGGACAGCGCCGACTTCAAGGCGTTGGCCGAGGTCAACGCGCTCGCCCCCGAGCTGGAGTACGCGGCCTTCCCGCCGGCGGCCCCGGGCCTCGGCGAGGTCATGACGACCTTCTACAACTCGTTCAACGAGGCGGCGCTCGGCAAGAAGTCGCCGAAGCAAGCGCTGGACGACGGGGTGACCAAGGCGAACAAGCAGCTGGAGGACAACCGCAAGAAGTACGGGAGCTGAGTTCCCGTGGCGGACGTGATCGAGGCGGGGGCGGCGCGCGACGGCGCGCCGCCCCCGGCGGCCGACGCCGCCCGCCGGGGCGCCCTCGCGCGCCGGGCCGGACGGGCGACGCCGTACCTCTTCCTCGCCCCGTACCTGCTGCTGTTCGGGGTCTTCGGCCTGCTGCCGATCCTGCTCGGCCTCTGGCTCAGCGTGCACCAGTGGGACTTCCAGCTGCCCAACCGGCCCTTCGTCGGGCTGGACAACTACCAGGAACTCTTCTCCAGCGACTCGGCCGTCTACGGCGACTGGTGGCAGAGCGTCCGGGCGACGGCGATCTTCACCGTCTTCGCGGTGCCGCTGCTGGTGGTCGTCCCGCTCGGGCTGGCGCTGCTGCTGAACCGCTCGTTCCCGGGCCGGACCTTCTTCCGGGCGATCTACTTCGCGCCGTACGTGCTGGGCGTGGCGGTGATCGGCCTGCTCTGGCGGTTCCTGCTCGACGCCAACCTGGGCCTGGTCAACCGGCTCGCCGGGATGGTCGGGCTGCCGGCCGACACCCCCTGGGTGACGGACGTGCCGTGGGCGTGGGTCTCGCTGGTCGGGGTGACCGTGTGGTGGACCTCCGGCTTCAACGCGGTGATCTACCTGGCCGGGCTCCAGGACATCCCGCAGGAGCTGTACGAGGCGGCGAAGGTGGACGGCGCGAGCGCCTGGGAACGGTTCCGCCACGTCACGCTCCCCGGGCTGCGGCCGGTGCTGCTCTTCGTGATCACCACGACCGTGCTCGCCTCGGCGAACGTCTTCGGTCAGTCGTTCCTGATCACCCAGGGCGCGCCGGGCACGGAGACCCGCACGGTGGTCTGGTTCATCGTCGAGGAGGGGCTGCGGGACAACGACGCCGGCCGCGCCGCCGCGATGAGCATCGTGTTCGCGCTGATGCTGGCGGTCGTGAGCATCGCCAACTTCCGCCTCTTCCGCTACCGGGAAGACTGAGGGGACCGCCATGACGACGCCCACGCGCACCACGCGCGCCCCCGCGCCGACCAGCGCCGGCGCCCCGGCGACCGGCCGCGCCCCGGGGACCGCGCTGCGCCGGACCGCGCTCTACGCCACCCTGGTCGCGCTCGCCCTGGTCTTCCTGCTGCCGCTGGTGTGGATGGTCATCACCTCGCTGAAGACCTACACCGGGGCCCAGCAGATCCCGCCGACCTGGCTGCCGGACCCGATCTCCGGGTACGGCTACGAGCAGATCCTGAACAACGCGGCCAACCCCGTGCTGCGCTGGTTCGCCAACAGCATGCTGGCCGCCACCGCGCACGCGCTGCTGGTGCTGGCGACCGCCTCGATGGCCGCGTACGCCCTGGCCCGGATGCGGTTCCGCGGCCGTGGGGTGCTCTTCGCGCTGATCGTCGGGACGCTGTTCATCCCGCCGACCTCGCTGATCATCCCGAACTTCCTGATCGTCGACGAGCTGAACTGGATCGACACCCTGAGCGTGGTGATCGTCCCCGGGGCGGCGAGCGCGTTCGGGGTGTTCTTCCTGCGGCAGTTCTTCCTCTCCCTGCCCCGGGAGCTGGAGGAGGCCGCGGTGCTGGACGGGGCCAACCAGTGGCAGATCTTCTGGAAGGTGGTGCTGCCGCTGTCCAGGCCGGCGCTGGCCACGCTGGCGGTGCTGTCGTTCCTCACCAACTGGAACGACTTCCTCTGGCCGATCTTCGTGCTGTTCAGCCCGGAGACGCTCACCCTGCCGCCGGGCCTGGGCCTGCTCCAGGGCTCCTACGTCACCGACTACCCGGTGATCATGGCGGGGGCGGTGCTGGCCAGCGTGCCGGTGCTGATCCTCTTCGTGCTCGCCCAGCGGCACATCATCCAGGGCGTCTCCCGCAGCGGGCTGAAGGGATGACGGTCGGGACGGCCCGGCGGCGCGGCGCGGCGGCGGTGCTCGCCGCCGCGCTGCTCGCCGCCGGTTGCGGTGGTGGAGAAGAACCTTCGAGCACGGGAGACGACGCGCGCATGTTCACCAACCCGGTCGTACGCACCGACGCGCCCGACCCGCAGGCGATCCGGGTGGGCGACACCTGGTACCTGTTCCACACCAACGCCGGCGGCCGCAACGTCCCGGTGCTCACCTCCCGGGACCTGGTCGACTGGACCCCGGCCGGGGACGCGCTGCCGGAACTGCCGGCCTGGGCGGACGCCGGGAAGACCTGGGCACCCGAGGCGATCGAACTGGCCCCGGGCCGGTTCGCGCTCTACTACACCGTCGCCGGGCGCGAGTCGGGGCGGCAGTGCGTCGGGCGGGCCGTGGCGAGCGCGCCGCAGGGGCCGTACCGGGACGACTCGACCGGCCCGCTGATCTGCCAGGCGGAGCTGGGCGGGGCGATCGACGCCAGCCCGTTCCGCGACGCCGACGGCAGCCTCTGGCTGCTGTGGAAGAACGACGGCAACGCCATCGGGGTGGACACCTGGATCTGGTCGCAGCGCCTCTCGGACGACGGGCTGCGCCTGGTCGGCGAGCCGACGAAGCTGCTGAAGCAGACCGAGCCGTGGGAGGGCACCCTGATCGAGGGCCCGTTCCTGCACCGGCAGGACGGGAAGCTGTTCCTGTTCTTCGCCGCGAACGCCTACGACCGGGCCGAGTACGCGGAGGGCTACGCGGTCTGCGAGTCGCCGGCCGGGCCGTGCGTGAAGGCCCCGGAGAACCCGATCCTGAAGACCAACGAGGTCGCCTCCGGGCCGGGGCACGCCTCGATGGTGGTCAAGGACGGGCGCAACTGGCTGCTCTACCACGCCTGGCCGCCCGGTCAGGAGGGCACCGTCGACCCGGGCCGCCAGGTCTGGCTCGACGAGGTCGTCTGGACCGACGGCAAGCCCGTCGTCAAGGGCCCGACGGCGGGGCCCCAGCTGAGGCCCTGACGGCCGGAGACACCGACAGCGCGGCACCCGACAGGATCGGGTGCCGCGCTGTCCTCGTACGCCAGGGGAAGCGCGACCGAACCGCGACGGCCGACCCCACCCCGCGGCCAGCCGGATCAGACGGAAGCCGGTTCTCGGGAGTCGGCGGACGAGGAACGCCGGGCGAGGCGGTTGCGGCGGTAGCCGTAGCCGAAGTAGATCAGCACGCCGAGCAGCATCCACGCGGCGAACCGCAGCCAGGTCTCCACCGACAGGTTCAGCATCAGGTAGAAGCAGGCCAGCGCCGACACGATCGGCAGCACGGGGGAGAACGGCACCCGGAACGGCCGGTCCAGGTCCGGGCGCTTGCGGCGCAGGATCGGCACCGCGACAGAGACCAGCACGAACGCCGCGAGCGCGCCGATGCTGACCAGGTCGGCCAGGGCCGACAGCGGCAGGAAGCCGGCGAGCAGCGCGACCGCCACCGTCATGACGGCCGAGATCCGGTACGGGGTGCCCCAGCGCGGGTGCACCTTCGCGATCGACGGCGGGATCAGCCCGTCGCGGCTGATGGCGAAGCCGATCCGGCCCATGGCCACCAGGTCGACCAGGATCACGCTGGTCAGGCCGGCGACGGCGGCGATGGAGACGAGGATGCCGGCCCACTCGGCGCCGACCGCGTTGAAGGCCGCCGCGATCGGGGCGCCCCGGTCGATCTCGGTGTACGGCACCATGCCCACCACGACCAGCGAGACGCCGATGTACAGCACCGTGGAGATCAGCAGCGTGCCGAGCAGGCCGAGGGTGAGGTCCCGGCGGGGCCGCTTCGTCTCCTCGCCGAGGTTGGCGACCGCCTCGAAGCCGGTGTACGCGAAGAAGACCACCGCGGCGGCGCTGAGCACGCCCACGAAGCCGAACACCGAGGGCTCCAGGCCGAAGAGCGCCTGGGTGACGGGCTGCTTGATGCCGTCCTCGCTGCCGTCGGCGGGCTTCGCCGACGGGATGAACGGGGTGAGGTTGGCGGCCTTCACGAAGAACAGGCCGGCGACCACGATGAAGACGCAGATGGCGACCTTGACCAGCACCAGCAGGTTGGTCACCCGGGCCGACTCGCGGATGCCGACGATCGCCACGACGCCGAGCAGCAGCACGATGCCGATCGCGCCGACGTTGACGACGCTGCCCTCCTCGCCGAACCACGCGGTGGGCAGGCCGACGAGTTCGGCCAGGTAGCCGGACCAGCCGCGCGCCACCACCGCCGCGCCGAGGGCGAACTCCAGCAGCAGGTCCCAGCCGATGATCCAGGCGACGATCTCGCCCATGGTCGCGTACGCGTAGGTGTAGGCGCTGCCGGCGGCCGGCACGCTCGACGCCAGCTCGGCGTAGCAGAGGGCGGCGAGCAGGGCGACCAGGCCGGCGATGGCGAACGAGATCACCACGCCGGGCCCCGCGCTGTCGCGGGCCTCGATGCCCGTGAGCGTGAAGATGCCGGTGCCGATCACGATGCCGATGCCGAAGCCGGTGAGGTCGCGGGCGCCGAGCCGGCGCTTCAGGCCGGGCCCGCCGTCTTCGCCGTCGGCCTCGCTCTGCGCGATCACGTCCCCGATCGGTTTGGTACGCAGCACGGACACCGTGGTCACCCCTCCCACCGTCCGGACCACCCTGGTGGCGGCCGGTGACCGGCGATGCTACCCAGGATGGACCCCCTCAATCCCCACGTCTCGGGTCATTCGGGCCACCACCCGCCGTGTGCGTCCCGCCACGGCGCGTCCCGTGAGCCCGGCCACAAAGGGGAGCCGACGTCGACGGACGGATCGATCCCGTCCAGACTCTTGCGCAGAGCCCGTGAGGTGTGAAAATTTCCTACCAGCGGCAGATTTTCAACGGCGAATCTTGCCGTCTGTGCCGCGACGAACCCCTGACACGGGAGCCCCAACGAAGGGACACACCGCATGAAGGCAACTCGGCTCGGAGCCGCCGGGCTGGCCGCCGCACTGCTCGGCGCGCTCGTCGCCGCCACCCCGGCGAGCGCGGCCCCCGACGCGGCGACCACCGCCGCCTCCACCACCTCCTGCGTCACCGACCCGGCCACGCCGAAGCGGCAGTTCCGGGCCATGTGGATCTCCTCGGTCGTCAACATCGACTGGCCGAGCAAGGCGTCCCAGACCTCGCCGGACCGCGTCGCCACGCAGCAGGCCGAGTACCGCCAGCTGCTCGACCTCGCCGAGCGGCTCAACCACAACGCCGTGGTCGTCCAGGTCCGGCCGACCGCCGACGCGTTCTGGCCGTCGCCCCACGAGCCCTGGTCGGAGTACCTGACCGGGGTCCGCGGCGAGAACCCGGGCTGGGACCCGCTGAAGTTCGTGGTCGAGGAGGCGCACAAGCGCAACCTGGAGTTCCACGCCTGGTTCAACCCGTACCGCGTCTCCATGCCCGCCCCGGGCGGTGCCGGCGCCGACATCAACCAGCTCGCGCCGAACCACCCGGTCCGCGAGCACCCCGAGTGGACCTTCGCCTACCCGCCGGCCGGCGTCGCCGGCAGCCGGCTCTACTACAACCCCGGCATCCCGGAGGTCCGCGAGTTCGTGCAGACCGCGATGATGGACGCGGTCAAGCGGTACGACGTCGACGGCGTGCACTTCGACGACTACTTCTACCCCTACCCGAGCGGCACCCACCAGGTGCCCGACGACGCCACCTTCGCGGCGCACAACCGGGGCTTCACCGACAAGGCCGACTGGCGGCGGGACAACATCAACCTGCTGATCCAGGAGATGAACGCCAAGATCAAGGCCGAGAAGCCGTGGGTGAAGTTCGGCGTCAGCCCGTTCGGCATCTGGCGCAACCAGTCGGCCGACCCGCTGGGCTCGGACACCACCGGCAGCCAGTCGTACGACATCATCTCCGCCGACACCCGCAAGTGGGTCAAGGAGGAGTGGATCGACTACATCGTGCCGCAGCTCTACTGGTACATGGGCCAGTACCCGGCCGCCGACTACACCCGGCTGGTGCCGTGGTGGGCGGACGTGGTCAAGGGCACCCGGGTGCAGCTCTACATCGGGCAGGCCGACTACAAGAGCGGTGACCCGGCCTACGGCTCGTTCTGGATGAACCCGCAGGAGCTGTCCAACCACCTCACGCTGAACCGGCAGTACCCGGAGGTCCTGGGCAACGTCCACTTCTCGGCCGTGCAGGTGCGGGCCAACCGGCTCGGCGCGACCGACATCTACGCCGCCGAGCACTACTCCCGCCCGGCGCTGATCCCGACCATGCCGCACCTGCCGAAGAAGCCGCTGCTCATGCCGGTGGTCACCAAGGCCGCACGGCAGTCCGACGGGGTCCGCCTGAACTGGCTCCAGCCGGCGGACGGCGTGGGCCCGCTCGGCACCGCCACGTCGTACGCGGTCTACCGCTTCGACGGGGTCGGCCTGGCCGGCCGGTGCGACTTCGCCGACGCGGCGCACCTCGTCGACACGGTCCGCGCCGACGCGGGCACCCGGACGCAGTCCTGGGTGGACACCACCGCCGAGGCCGGCAAGCGGTACACCTACTACGTGACCGCGCTCGACCGACTGGCGAACGAGAGCCCGGCCAGCCCGCCGGCGTTCGTCCGCTGACGTCCCACCGGATGCCCCGGGTGCCCTGGCACCCGGGGCATTCGTCTGTTTCGACGCCTGTCACCAAATGTTCGCGGGCACCGCACCCCCCGGAGCCATTCATGATCGACACTGTTCGGCACTCCGGTGACCCGCCGGTAACCCCCGTCCCGCCCGCACATCCCCCGCGGAGGTACCCGTGCCCAGACGCCTCACCACCCTGTTCGCCTCGGCCGCGCTCACGATGCTCTTCGTCTTCGGGGTCTCCTCCCCCGCCGCCGCCGTCACGACCTCGCAGAAGCTGTCCGTCCTCTCCAGCTGGACGCAGACGAGCGCCACCAGCTACAACTCCTGGAACTCCGGCCGGCTCAACCAGGGCGCCTGGGCGGCGTACGGATTCAACTGGTCGACCGACTACTGCTCGTCCAGCCCGGACAACCCGCTCGGCTTCAAGTTCAGCCTCTCCTGCTACCGGCACGACTTCGGCTACCGCAACTACAAGGCGATGAGCCGGTTCTCGGCCAACAAGGCCCGCCTCGACAGCGCCTTCTACGCCGACCTGAAGCGGGTCTGCGCCACGTACAACGCCGCCGTGCGGCCCGCCTGCACCAGCCTCGCCTGGACGTACTACCAGGCCGTCAGCGCCTTCGGCTCCGTCGCCGCCGTGCAGCAGGCCGACATCGACCGCGCCGCCCGGATGAAGGCCGACGCCGAGCGCCGCGCCGGCCTGAGCTGACCGACCCGTACCGCCCAGGGGTTCGCGTCCCCGGCCCGCCCGGGTGACGCGGACCCCGACCGGCGGGGGTGTCGTCAGGCGTGGCCGGTGTGGTGCCGGCGACGGTCCGAGGCGACGGGCTGGCGGGGAGCCACGCGGGCGGGAGCGGCGCCGAACCTCGCCGAGCCCACCGCCAGGTCCGGATGCTCGACCGCGAGGGCCAGCGCCGCCGCCTCCTCCAGCCCCAGCTCGGTCCCCTCGCCGTACGCGTCGTCGAAGGTCGCGTCGCCCAACTCCCGACGCAGCTCCCCCTGCCGCTGCGCCCAGTACCCGCCGTAGATGCCCGGGGCGCAGCGCATGCTCGCCCGGGTCGCCCCCGCCGCGCCGAACAGGCGGGCCGCCGTCAGCCCGTCGCCACCGACCGCGCAGCGCACCGCCATCGCGTTCAGCGTGTCGCAGGCCCGACCGTGGAAGCCGTGGCTCATCCGCGACCGCAGCGCCACCTGGAGGTGCTCGTGCGCGGCGACCAGGTCCCCGCGCGCCAGGGCGACCATCCCGAGCAGCATGTCGACCGAGCGGCGCCCCCGCTCCACCGGGCGCGCCGCCTCCACCGGACGGGCCGCGCCCAGCAGCTCCGCCGCCTCGTCCAGGGCGCCCCGCCGCCAGAGCAGCTCGGCCAGGCTGAACACCCCGAAGAGCGCGTCGCCGAGCACCTCCTGGCCGGAAGCCCAGTCGATCACCTCGCGGCAGATCCGCTCCGCCTCCGCGAACTGTCCCATGTCGACCAGCGGGGCCGCCCGCCCGGCGAGCACCCGGGCGAGCAGGCCGGCGTCGCCCGCCTGCCGGGCCGCCGCCTCCGCCCGCTGGGAGTAGCGCAGTTCCTCGCCGAACTCGCCGTCCGCGCCGGCGTGCAGCGAGTGCATGTGGTACGCCGCCGCCAGCTCGGCCTCCGGGATCCGCTCCCCCGTCTCGGCGATGCGCCCGTACAGCCGGAACAGCCAAAGCCGCCCCTCCCGGGCCAGGCCCCGCTCCCGCCACCACTGGTCGAGGCCCCCGGCCAGCCGCAGGCCGGCCCGGGCACTGCCGCCGGTGGCGCACCAGCGCAACGCGGCGCGCAGCTCGCCGGCGAGCGGGTCGAGGGCGTAGAGCGACAGGGTCACCGGCCGCCCGTCCGGCCCCAGGTGGGCGCGCTCCAGCGCGTGCGTCGACCATGCCACGTGCCGGTCGCGGGCCGACCGCTCCTCCCCCGCCTCCACCAGCCGCCGCGCCGCGTACGCCCGGATGGGGTCGAGCATCCGGTAGGTGCTGCCCGAGGCGTGCGGCTCCGCCAGCACCATCGACTTGTCGACCAGCACCGAGAGCGGATCCAGCGGGTCGTCGCCGAGCAGCCACTCCACCGTCGCCAGGTCGACCGGGCCGGCGAAGACCGCCAGCCAGCGCAGCAGCCGGGCGGCGCGCGGCCCCAACGTGCGGTACGACCAGGTGACCGTGGCCTGCATGGTCAGGTGCCGTTCGGTGGCGGAACGCTGCACCGCCCGGACGGCCGGGCTGGGCGGCACCATCCCCACGGCCGCCGCCACCAGGTCCACCGTGTCCTGCCGGTCGCCCGGCCGGTCCGGCTCCACCGGGAGATCCGGGTCCTCCCGGCCCGCGTCCAGGGTGCCCAGCACGTCGTCGAGGCGCTCGGCGAGCTGCCCCACGGAGAGCACCCGCAGCCGGGCGGCGGCCAGCTCTATGGCGAGCGGCAGCCCGTCCAGCCGCCGCACCACCCGCCGCAGGTCGGCCGACTCGCCCGGGTCCGGCGGCCGGCCGCCCCGGGCCGCCGCCGTCCGGTCCAGCAGCAGCGCGACCGCGTCGCTCTCCGCCCCCTCCGTCGGCGGGTCGACCGACAGCGACGGGATCCGCCAGACCACCTCGCCCGGCAGGCCGAACGACTCCCGGCTGGTGGCGAGCACCCGGACGCCCACCCCGCCGGCGAGCAGCCGGGAGATCACGTCGGCCGAGGCGGCCGGCTGGGCGTCGCAGGTGTCCAGCAGGACGAGCATCCGGCGCGCGGCGGCGTACTCGACCAGCGTGTCGACCATCGGGCGGCCCGGCTCGGGACGCAGACCGAGCACGGCGGCGACCTCGAACGCCACCAGACCCGGGTCGGTGACCGCGGCGACGTCGACGAACCAGACACCGTCCGGATGGGACTCCACGAGGTCGACGGCGAGCTCCACGGCCAGCCGCGTCTTGCCCGCACCACCCGCGCCGAGGACGGTGACCAGCCGGTGCGCCTCCACCAGCCGCTTCAGCTCGGCCCGCTCGGCGTGCCGGCCGACGAACGAGGTCACCGGGGTCGGCAGGTTGTGCGCGGTCGCGTCGGCGGTGCGGGGCCGCGGGAACTGCCGCTCCAGGCCGGGCGCGACCAGTTGGTAGAGCCGCTCCCGGTCGTCGAAGCCGCGCAGCCGGTGCAGGCCGAGGTCGATCAGGGACGCGTCGGGCGGCAGCGGCTCCGCGTGCCGCGCCGCCGCAGCCGAGCAGAGCACCTGCCCGCCGTGGGCGGCGGCGGCGACCCGGGCCGCACGGTGCACCTCCGGGCTGACGTACTCGCCGTCACGCGGCTCCGCCCAGCCGGTGTGCAGGCCCATCCGGACCCGGGGCACGGCGTCGGCGGTCGGCCACTCGTGGCTGGCTAGCGCCCGCTGCGCGGTCAGGCAGGCGGTCAGCGCGGCGGTCGCGTCGTCGAAGGCGAGGAAGAACGAGTCCCCCTCGGTCAGCAGCTCCGCGCCCTCGGTCGCGGCGATCGTGCGGCGCAGCAGGCGGCGGTGCTCCCGCAGCACCGGCGGGTAGTCCGGCCCGAGCAGCTGGGCGAGCCGGGTGGAGCCCTCGATGTCGGTGAAGACGAAGGTCACCAACCCGCTCGGGAGGTGGATCCGTGGCGACATGGTGGAACCTCCGCCCGTGACGTCGGACTCATGCTGCCTGATACCGGACCATCACGCATCGTGAGAACGGTCGGGCCCGGCCCGACTACGGACCCACCGGTCAGCAGCCGCAGCCACCGCCGCAACAACCTCCACCGGCCGGCGCCGGCGCGCCACCGGCCGCACCGCCACCGCCCCGGCCGGTGACCGCGACGGTGGAGAGGAGCTTGACCGTGTCGGCGTGCCCCTGCGGGCAGGACGCCGGCTCAGCGGCCTGCGCCATCGGACGGTTGACCTCGAAGGTGTCGCCGCAGGCGCGGCAACGGAACTCGTACCGGGGCATGGCACCAGGGTACGACCGGTCCTGACGTACGGGGGGACATGGGTGATACTCAACTTGTGGCGGACGGCGAGGACAGGACGACCCTTCGGCCCCTGCGGCCGGCGGCACCGATCGACGGACCGCTCGCGGGTTCCGGCGCCGCGCCCGAACCCGCGACGCGGTTGCCGCGTCCCCGCCGCCCCTGGCTGAGGTCCACGGCCGCCGGCGACACGAAGCCGGCCGCCGACACCACGCAGGCCACCGAGCCCACCGCCGAGGCGAAGCCGGCCACCGAGCCCACCGCCGACGCGAAGCCGGCGGAGAAGGCGAAGCCGGCCGAGAGCGCGACGCCGGCCGCCGATGCGAAGGCGGTCACCGAGACCAGGCCGGCCGCCGAGCCCACCGCCGCGGCGCGGCCGGTGGAAGAGGCGAAGCCGGGCGAGAAGGCGACGCTGGCCGAGAAGGCGAAGCCGGGCGACGGGCCGGCCACCGACACGGAGCCGGCCACGACCGGGAAGCCGGACGACAGCGCCGGCACGGCCGCGAAGCCGGGCGACGGGACCGCCCCGGGCACGAAGAGCGGCGGCGTGGCCGGGGCCCCGACGACCGGGTCCGGGGCGAAGAGCGGTGACGACGCCGGCGCGGCGTCGGCCACGGGCGCGGGCGACCTCGCCGAGACGAAGGTCGACGTGCCCGCCACGAAAGCGGCCACCGGGCCCCGGCGCCGCCGGGTGCAGTTCGCGCACGCCGTACGCCGGCCGCCGCACCGCATCGCGATGACCGCCGCCCGCGCCACCCGCGACTGGTCGCGACGGCCCAGCGGCCGGCTCACCCTGCCCGGGGTGTTCCTGCTCGCCCTGGTCGCGGCGACGGCCGCGGCGGGCGCGCTGCTGGTGCCCGCGACGGCCCGGGGACCCCGTCCGGTCGCGGTCGACGCCACCTCCTTCGCGCCGACCGCCGTTCCGCAGGCACCGCTGCCCGGCGGCACGCCACTACCCGGCGGGACGGCGCTGCCCGGCGGGACGGCGCTGCCCGGCGGCACGCCGCTGCCCGGCGGGACGATGCTGCCCGGCGGGACCACCGGCCGGCCGTCGGACGCGCTCGCCGGCTGGGCCGCCCAGGTCGGGCCGAAGGTCGGCATCTCGCCGGTGGCCATGCAGGCGTACGGCTACGCCGAGGTGGTGCTCGCCCAGACCAACCGCAGCTGCGGGTTGAGCTGGACCACCCTGGCGGCCATCGGGTTCGTCGAGTCGGGGCACGGCCAGGCCAACAACGCCCGGCTCGGCCAGGACGGCAAGGCGCTGCCCGAGATCATCGGCCTGCCGCTGGACGGCAACGGCGGCCGGATGCGCATCCCCGACACCGACCGCGGTGTGATGGACAAGGACCCGGTCCTCGACCGGGCGGTCGGGCCGATGCAGTTCATCCCGACGACCTGGCAGGAGATCGGGGCCGACGCCGACAACGACGGCGTGAAGGACCCGCACGACCTGGACGACGCCGCCCTCGCCGCCGGCAACTACCTCTGCAAGGGCGGCCGGAACCTGACCATCCCGGCCGACTGGTGGAACGCGATTCTGTCCTACAACGACGTCCGTCGGTACGCCCAGGACGTCTACGACACCGCCAACCGGTACGGACAGGCGAGCCGCACGTGAAGTGATCGTCCGCATACATTGGAGAACTGGACACTTCCCCCGGGCAGCGGTTAGCGGCAAGCTAGACGGGTGATGGTGCGCGAGTGGGACCCCAGGACCGCGTCGTCCGCCGAGATCGCGTCGCTGCTGGACACGCTGAACGCGGTCCTGGCGGCCGATCTGCCGCAGGATCCGCCGTGGCGGGAGAGTTCCATGCGGGAATACCTCGCCGAGGTGATGCCCGGCGAGCGGCGAATCTCCTGGGTCGCCCAGGCGGAGCCGGCGGCCGACGGCAGCCCGGGGGCGATCCTGGGCCACGTGCACGTGCTGCTGCTCGGCGACATCGGGGTGCTGGAGGTGCTGGTGCACCCGTCGGAGCGGCGCACGGGCCTCGGGCGGGACCTCGTCCTGACCGCCGCCCGGCGGGTCTACCAGGAGGGCTTCCAGTCGATCGGGGTGGAGGTGGTCGGCGACACGCCGGCCGTCGCCTTCTACGAGTCGCTCGGCTTCTCAAAGGAATACGTCGAGACCCGCAGCGTGCTGGACCTGTCCGGCGTGGACTGGGCCGAGCTGTCCGAGATGGCCACCGGCATCAGCGCGGGCTACCACCTGGAGTTCCACCCCGGCGGCCCGCCGGACGAGCTGATCGAGGCGTACGCGCGGGCCAAGGCCGAGGTGCGCGACGTCGAGGACGGCGAGCTGCGCCCCAGCTCCTACGACCCGCAGCGGCTGCGGGACAGTCTGGACTGCCTGCACCGGCGGGGCATGAAGCCCTACATCGTGCTCGCCCTGCACGAGCAGACCGGGGAGGTCGCGGGGCTGACCGAGGTGGTCGTGCCGGTCCAGCATCCCACCCGCGCCGACCAGTACGACACCATCGTCGTGCAGGACCACCGGGGCTACGGCATCGACCGGGCGATCAAGGCCCGGATGCTGATGGAGCTGCGCTCGGCGGAGGCGGAGCTGACCGAGGTGCAGACCTGGAACGCGCAGGCCAACGAGGCCATGCTCAAGGTCAACGCCGAGTTGGGCTACCGCCCGGACCGCGAATGGTGCGAATACAGCATCGACGTGGCCGAGCTGGTGCACCGCCTCGACGCCGGACGCTGACCGGAACGTTCACTATTCCGTCCGCTGGGGGATGGACGGCGGTCAGCACCGACCCTTAACGTGCGTTAGTTCCCCGTCCACCCATCGTGGAGGCCTCATGCGCCCGCGCCGCACTCTTGCCGCGCTCGCGACCGCCACCGCCGCCGTGACTGTCGCGGCTGTCGGCGTCGCACCCACCGCGGCCAGCGCCGCGCCCACCGACCTCTTCATCTCCGAGTACGTCGAAGGCTCGTCGAACAACAAGGCGATCGAGCTGTTCAACGGCACCGGCGCCGCCGTCGACCTGGCCGCCGGCGGCTACCAACTCCAGTTGCACTTCAACGGCTCCACCACGCCGACCAACTTGGCCCTCACCGGCACCGTCGCGGCCGGCGACGCCTTCGTCCTCGCCGCCGCCTCGGCCGCGCCGGGCATCCTGGACCGGGCCGACCAGACCACGAGCGCCAGCCTGTTCAACGGCGACGACGCCATCGTGCTGCGTCGGGGCGGCACCGTGCTCGACTCGATCGGCCAGGTCGGCGTCGACCCGGGCACCGAATGGGGCGCGGGCGTCACCAGCACCGCCGACAACACGCTGCGTCGGTCGGCCGCCGTGACGTCCGGCGACACCGACCCCGCCGACGCGTTCGACCCGGCCGCGCAGTGGGCCGGCTTCCCCGTCGACACGTTCGACGGCCTCGGCACGCACGCCGTCGACGGCGGCGGCCCGGTCGACGCGCCCGCCACGCTCACCTGCGGCCCGACGCTGGTGACCTCCGCCGGCACGGCGGCCACCCGGGAGGTCACCGCCACCGACGCGGACGACCGGATCGTCGACCTGGCGGTCACCTCGGTCAGCCCGACCCCGGCCACCGGCTCCGTCAGCCGCTCGGCGGTCAACCCGGCCGACACGGTCGGCGGCACCGCCCGGGCCACGGTCGGCACGAGCGCCGACCTGGCCGCCGGGGCGTACACCGTGGTGCTGACCTCCACCGACGCGGACGGCGACACCGCCACCTGCACCCTGGCCGTGCAGGTCACCCGGGAGCTGACCGTCGGCGAGGTGCAGGGCCCGACCACCGACGGCGAGGCCGGCCCCGCCGACCGGTCGCCGCTCGCGCCGGCGTCCGGCAACGGCACCAGCAGCACGTTGTACGACGTACGCGGCGTGATCACCCAGCTCACCCTGGCGCGCGACTCGGGGGGCCGGGACCAGCGCGGCTTCTTCCTCCAGAGCCGCTCGGACGCCACCGACGGCGACCCGACCAGCTCGGACGGCATCTTCGTCTTCATGGGCTCGTTCACGTCGCTGATCGGCGGCTACGTGCCGACGGTCGGCGACGAGGTGGTGCTGCGCGCCCGGGTCTCCGAGTACTTCAACTTCACCCAGCTCTCCGGCGCGTCGCTGGTCCGCCGGATCGCCTCGGGTGTGGACGTGAACGCCGAGGTCGAGGTGACCGACGCGGTGCCGCCGGTCGAGGTGGCGGCGGCGCAGCGCTTCTTCGAGCGGCACGAGGGCGCCCGGCTGCGGGTGCGCGCCGGCAGCGGCGCGGTGAGCGGGCGGAACGTCTTCGCCTCCACCGCCGACGCGGAGATCTTCGTGATCGACCGGGACGACCCGCTGCTCGACCGCGCCGACGCGTACGCCCGCCGGGTGTTCCGGGACGCGCATCCGCTGGACAACGACCCGACCCGCCGCTTCGACGACGGCAACGGCCAGCGCATCCTGCTCGGCAGCATGGGCGTCAAGGGCAGCACGGGCGACAGCGCCGCGCTGCTCCCGCCCGCGCGCACCTTCGACACGCTGACCGCCGACGCGGTCGGCGGGCTCTACTACTCGTTCGAGAAGTACGGCGTGCAGGTCGAGGCGGCCGCGTTCACCGGCGGGGCCGACCCGTCGAAGAACAACCCGCCGAAGCCGGCCAACCGGTCGGAGGAGGTCGCGGTCGCGACCTACAACGTCGAGAACCTGTACGACTACCGCGACGACCCGTTCGACGGCTGCGACTTCGCCGGCAACGCCGGCTGCACCGGGGTGCGCCCGCCGTTCGACTACGTCCCGGGCAGCGAGCAGGAGTACCGCGAGCAGCTCGCCGCGCTGGCCGACCAGATCACCACCGACCTGCACTCCCCGGACCTGATCCTGGTGCAGGAGGCCGAGGACCAGGACATCTGCTCTGTCTCCGGCGGCGCTCTGGTCTGCGGCAGCACGGACAACGCCGACGGCGCGCCGGACAGCCTCCAGGACCTGGCGCTGGTCATCGCGGCCGCCGGTGGCCCGGCCTACCAGGCCGCGTACGACCGCACGGGCGCGGACGCCCGGGGCATCACTGCAGCGTTCCTGTTCCGCACCGACCGGGTGTCGCTGGCGGCGCCCACCGCCGGCGACCCGCTGCTGGGCTCGGCGCCGACGGTGCGGTACCGGGGCGCGGGGCTGCCGGGCAACGCGGACGTGCAGAACCCGAAGGCGCTCAACGCGGTGCTCCCCGCCGACGTGGACACGTCCACCGGCAAGGACGGCGACAACGTCTTCACCCGCGCCCCGCAACTCGGCAAGTTCACCGTCGCGGCCGCCCCCGGCTCCGCCGAGCGGTACACGCTGTGGGCGGCGAGCAACCACTACTCGTCGGGCCCGGACAGCCGGGTCGGGCAGCGCCGGGAGCAGGCCGCGTACGGGGCCGCGATCGTCACCGCCATCGAGGCGTCGGACCCGCACGCGCGGGTGGTCTACGGCGGGGACCTCAACGTCTTCCCCCGCCCCGACGATCCCATCGCGACGGCGGCGGAGCCCACCCCGTCGGACCAGCTCGGGCCGCTGTACGAGGCCGGCATGCGCAACCTCTGGGACGACCTGCTCGCCGACGCGCCGTCGTCCGCCTACTCGTACAGCTTCGAGGGGCAGGCGCAGACGCTGGACCACCTGTTCGTGAACGGCGCGCTGCACCGGGACCTGGTGCAGATGCGGGCGGCGCACGTCAATGCCGACTGGCCGGCCGACCACGCGGCCGACGGCAGCCGGGGTTCCAGCGACCACGACCCGCAGGTGGCCCGCTTCCGTTCCCGGGCGTCGTTGAGCGTCAGCGACGCGTCGATGGTCGAGGGCGACCGGGGCAGCCGGCCGCTGACCTACACGGTCACCGTGTCGCGCCCGCTGTCCCAGTCGGTGCTGCTCTGCGCCGCCACCTACGGCACCACGGCTCAGGCAGGTGCCGACTACGACCCGTACGTCGGCTGCAAGGTCCTGGCCGCCGGGCAGACCTCGCTGGCGTTCCCGGTGGCCGTACGCGGTGACCGGAAGCGGGAGGCGGACGAGAAGCTGAACCTGGTGGTGGCCGGGGTGCCGGGCCTGCGCCTGGCCGACCCGCTCGCCGTGGGCACCATCACCGACGACGACTGACGTCACGCCGGAGCTCGTCCCGACGGCCCGCCGCCCAGGAGTCCCCTGGGCGGCGGGCCGTCCGCTCACCACGGGAAACGCGAGTCGGGCACCCGCGGCGGTGGGGGCACGCGCGGCGGCGGGGGCACGCTTCGGTACTTCGCCACCCGCACCTCCCACTGGCTGCGCCGCCGCATGGCGTCGCGGACCCTGCGGTCGCGGTAGAACGTCTCCGGCGGGCGGGCCAGCCCGTAGATGTCCGCCCACCACTCGCCCGGCTCCGGGTCGAGAATGGTGTCCAGGTGCGAGGGGTAGCGACGCCCCGCCCCGTCCCGGGTGTCCTGCCAGTCCCGCATCGGCTTCAGCACCCGACCGAACTCGTCGACGACGGCCAGCCGGAACCCGGCGACCCCGATGATGCGGCGCAGGAGCAGGATGCTCGGCACTAGCCGGCCCGCCTCGATCCGCCCGACGGTGGAATGGTTCACCCCCGCCCACCGGGCCAGTTCCCGCTGGCTGAGGCTGGCGTACCGCCGGACCGCCCGGACGATGCCCGCGGCCGGCCACGGGGTGTCGAACGGCTCGGTCAGCATCACGGACCGCTCCCGCGATTCCGCCGCCTGGTCGGAGCCCGCCGTCTGGTCGACGTTCGCCGGCCCGGCGGCACCCGACAGCCCGGCGGCACCCGACAGCCCGGCGGAGCCGGACGGCCCGGCGGGACCCGACGGCCCAGCGGGAGCGGACAACTGGTCGGAGCCAGGCAGTTGGTCGGAATCCTGGGACCGGTCACGTTCCGGTTCGACGGGAAGCTCGGTCATCCCGTCACGGTCCCGGCCGCGACGCCTCTCCCGCAATCCCGCCCGCTCCGCCTGTGGAAAACGCAGCCGCCTGTGGAAAACCAGCGACGGGTCCTGCCGCTACACCCGGGAAAGCTCTCCAGTAAGACGGTAACGCTCCGTAACAGATGCAGTATCTCAGCCGTTCACTACCCTAAGTTAAGACAGCCTCGGTCCTGAAGAGGGCTGGACCACCGCCGATGACGTCGACAGCGCCGTGAACTGCTAATTCAGCGCTAAGACCTCTCGGGGCCACCCAACCCCCGCGCGCTCTTTGCTCTGCATTCCCATACGCACCAGGCACGCAGGGTTGCTGGTGCGTATCAGGATGCAGAGCAAAGCGTCCGAAGGGCGGCGGCATCCGGCACACAGGGCGACTACTCAGCGTTATGGATGAGCGCCTGCTGCTGACGTGCGAGGCGGGCGCCTGCTCGAAGCCGTGACCAGCGCCGATGCCCGTGTATGCCAGCGACGACGACAGCACCAGCATCAGCACCAGCCCCTCGACCTGGACGACGAGCGGGCAGGTGAGGATCCGGCGAGTGCCCGGGAGGGGCGACGGAGGAGGCGGCCCGCTGTCGTCCCCGGTCGGCGCCGGCACCATCCCCACGAAGGGGCCGGACCAGGCCAGGCCAGGCCAGGTCAGTAGCGCTGGCGGAGGAGTCCGGCGGCCTCGACCGCCCAGTAGGTGAGGATGATCTGCGCGCCGGCCCGACGGATCGAGGTCAGCGTCTCCATCATCACCCGCTCCCGGTCGATCCAGCCGTTGGCGGCGGCCGCCTCGACCATCGCGTACTCGCCGGAGACCTGGTAGGCGGCGACCGGGACGTCCACCGCCGCGCGGACCGCCGACACCACGTCGAGGTACGGCAGCGCCGGCTTGACCATCACCATGTCGGCGCCCTCGGCGACGTCCAACTCGACCTCGCGCAGCGACTCCCGCAGGTTGGCGGGGTCCTGCTGGTAAGCGCGGCGGTCGCCCTCCAGGGCCGACTCCACCGCGTCCCGGAACGGGCCGAAGAAGGCCGAGGCGTACTTGACGGCGTACGCCAGCACGGCCACGTCCTGGTGGCCCGCGGCGTCGAGCGCCCGGCGTACCACGGCGACCTGGCCGTCCATCATCCCGGACGGCCCGACCACACCGACCCCGGCGGCGGCCTGGGCGACCGCCATCTCGGCGTACGCCTCCAGCGTGGCGTCGTTGTCGACGCTCCCGTCGGGGGCCAGCAGGCCGCAGTGCCCGTGCGAGGTGAACTCGTCCAGGCAGAGGTCGCTCATCACCACCGTGGCGTCGCCCACCTCGGCCACGACGTCGCGGATCGCGACGTTGAGGATGCCGTTCGGGTCGATCCCGCCGGACCCGGTGGGGTCCCGCCGCTCCGGCACGCCGAAGAGCATGATGCCGCCGACGCCCGCCTGGACCGCCTCGGCCGCGGCCTTGCGGAGCGAGTCCCGGGAGTGCTGGAGCACCCCCGGGAGCGACGCGATCGCCCGCGGTTCCGTCAGCCCCTCCTTGACGAACATCGGCACGACCAGCTCGGCCGGGTCGACACGGGTCTCGGAGACCAGCCGCCGGATGGCCGCGTTGCGGCGCAGCCGACGGGGCCGGATCTCGGGGTACGGCATCACGGACCTCCTGCTACGACTACCGGAACCTCAGGGCGGTCGGCCCCTGCACTTTCGAGCCACGACGCTGCTTCGCCGGCATGGCGGCGAGCTTCTCGCGCAGCTCGACGGCGTAGGCGGCGAGCGCCTCCACCAGATCGGGGACCGAGGCGTGCGGCGGCTGGACGTCGACCCGAAGGCCGAACTCCGTCGCGGTCTCCGCTGTCTTGGGCCCGATCACTGCAACGACGGTACGGGCGTGCGGCTTCCCCGCAATACCCACCAGATTGCGCACCGTCGAGCTGGACGTGAAGAGCACCGCGTCGAAGCCACCCGACTTGATCGCGTCCCGGATCTCGGCGGGCGGCGGGGCGGCCCGGACCGTCCGGTAGGCGGTCACGTCGTCGACCTCCCAGCCGCGCTCGGTGAGCCCGGCGGCGAGGGTCTCGGTGGCGATGTCGGCGCGCGGCAGCAGCACCCGACCGACCGGGTCGAGGATCTCGTCGTGCGGCGAGAACTCGGCGAGCAGCCCCTCGGAGGACTGCTCCCCGGACGGGATCAGCTCGGGCTGGATGCCGAACGCGCGGACGGCGTCGGCGGTCGCCTCACCGATACACGCGATCTTGACGCCGCCGAAGTGCCGGGCGTCGAGGCCGTGCTCGGCGAACTTCTCCCAGACCGCGCGGACCGCGTTGACGGAGGTGAAGATCACCCAGGCGTACCGGCCGTCGACCAGGCCCTTGACCGCCCGCTCCATCTGGGCCGGGGTCCGCGGCGGCTCGACCGCGATGGTCGGCACCTCGCAGGGGATGGCCCCGTACGCGCGCAGCCGCGCGCTCATCACGCCGGCCTGCTCCTTGGTGCGGGGCACGAGGACCTTCCAGCCGTACAGCGGCCGGTTCTCCCACCAGCTCAGCTTGTCCCGCTGGCCGACGCCCTCGCCGACGGTGAGGACCACCCGGCCGGTGAAGCCGAGCGCCGCCGCGACGAACGAGTCGACGGTCGAGGTGGTGGTGTACTGCGTCTCGCCGGTGCCGTCGCCGGTCACCCCGACGCCGGTGGTGCCGTCCACCCCGGCCGCGAGCAGCCCGTCGCGGATCGCGGCGAGGTCACCGGCGTCCACGGCCAGGGCCAGCGAGCCCCGCCCGACGGCCGCGGCCAGCGCGTCGAAGTCCAGCGCGCTGACGTCCTCGACGTCGGCCGCCGTCCGTACGCCCGGCAGCGGCACGCCCGCGTAGGTCGCCACCCCCTCGGCCTGGCCAACGCCGGGGACCACCTCGAAGTGCGCGGCGGTCCGCGCGACCGCCTGCACCTCCTTGACGACCGACTCGTGGCCGAACGGGTCGCCGGCGACCAGGTGCACCGCGTTCAGCCCGGAACGGGCCGCCGAGATCAGCACCTTCGCCACGTCACCCGGCGCGCCCTCCGCCGGGGTGAACTGAGCGTCCTCCCTGGCCTGGGCGCGGACGGCGTCGAGCAGCGACTCGGGGACTCCCCGGTCGTACACCACCTGGTCGGCGTCGACCAGGGCGTCGTGCGCCCGGCGGGTCAGCAGGCCCGGGTCGCCGGGACCGGCCCCGACGAAGGCGATGCGGCCTACGGGCTTACGGGTGCGGGTCATTCTGTGCTCCCAAATTGCTGGGTCCCCGGGCCGGCGTGTCCATCGTGGCCGAGGATCGAGTCGGCGCCGAGGTCGAGGAGTTCGGCGGCGAGTGCCTTGCCGATCTCCGCCGCGTCGGCGAGCGTTCCGGTGCGGGACAGCCGGAGGTCTCTCGTACCGTCCGGACTGATCACCGCCCCGCGCAGATAGATCTCCTGGACGACATCGCCCTCGGCACCCGAGCCGGTTGGCTCGCCTTCGGCGACGACGGCGTAGGCGGCGACCGGAGCGGAGCATCCGGCCTCCAGGGTGGCCAGCAGCGCCCGTTCCGCGGTGACCGCGGCGTGGGACGGTGCGTGGTCGAGCACGGCGAGCAGCTCGACCAGGTCCGTGTCGTCGGCCCGGCACTCCACCGCCAGCGCGCCCTGGGCGGGCGCGGGCAGCATCAGCATCGGGTCGAGCGTCTCGGTGATCGCGTCGGTACGCCCGATCCGGGCCAGCCCGGCCCGGGCCAGGACGACCGCGTCGAGGTCGGCCTCCGGGCCGAGCACCCGCGCGAGGCGACTGTCGACGTTGCCGCGGATCGGGGTGACCTCCAGCTGCATCCCGAGGGCGTGCAGCTGGGCGATGCGGCGCAGCGCGCCCGTGCCCACGGTCGCGCCGGAGGGCAGTTCGGTGAGCGTCCGGCCGTCCCGGGCGACCAGCGCGTCCCGCGGGTCCTGCCGCGTCGGCACCGCCGCGATGTGCAGCCCGGCCGCCGCCGCGGTGGGCAGGTCCTTGTAGGAGTGCACCGCGAAGTCGATGGTGCCGGCGGTCAGCGCGTCGCGCAGGGCCGAGACGAAGACACCGACGCCGAGCCGGTGCACCGGCGCGGACGAGCGGTCGCCGGCGGTGACCACCTCGACCAGCTCGACGGGCCGGCCGGTGGCGGCGGTCAGGGCCTCGGCGACGTGGCCGGACTGGGCCATCGCCAGCTTGCTGCCCCGGGTACCGAGGCGCAGGGGCGTGCTCATCGCTCACCTCCGATGGGCGGGACGTCGGCGGAACCCGTCGACGGTGGAATGTCGGCGTGACCGACGGGCGGCGGGACGTCGGCGAGGCCGAACGGCGGCGCGGCGTCGCCGGCCACGATGTCGGGAACGTTGTCGACCGGGGACGTCTGCGGCACCTGGAGGTCGAACAGCTCGCGCAGCAGGGCCGCGTACTGGTCGCCGCCGGGTTCGGCCGCCAGCTGGCGCACCCGCACGGTCGGCTGGTGCAGCAGCCGCTGCACGACCCGGTGCACCGTCCGGGCCACCTCGGCGCGCTGGTCGTCGGTGAGGTCCGGGCGGCGCTGGGCGAGCCGGCGCAGCTCGGCGCCGACCACGTCGTCGGCGCGGCCCCGCAGGGCGGCCACCGTGGGCGCCACGTCGGCGCCGCGCAGCCAGGTGAGGAAGGCGTCGACCTCGCCGGCCACGATCCGCTCGACGGCGGCGGCGTCGGCGGCGGCGGGCCCGTCGGCGAGCAGCGTCGCCATCCGGTCGATGTCGATGACCTCGACGCCGGGCAGCTCGGCGACGCCGGCCTCCACGTCGCGCGGCACGGCCAGGTCGAGCAGGACCAGCGGCCCCCGGCCGGGGTCGCGCCGGGCGAGCGCCCGGGTCACCACGTCACGGGTGAGGACCGCTTCGGTGGCCGCGGTGGCGGCCACTACGATGTCCACTGTGGAGAGAACGGTGGTCAGCTCCGCCATCGGTGTCGCACTGGCCCCGTACGCCTCGGCCAGCCGGACGGCCCGGTCGGCGCCCCGGTTGGTGACCGTGAGCGGCCCGGCGCCCAGCCGGGACAGCGTGGCGACGCCCAGCGAGCCCATCGCGCCCGCGCCGACCACCAGCGCGGGACGGCCGGCGAGGTCGCCGTCGAGGTGCCCGGCGGCCAGCTCCAGCGCGGCGGTCACCACGCTCTGGCCGGCCCGGTCGATCCCGGTCTCGGCGTGCGCCCGCTTGCCGACCCGCAGCGCCTGCTGCATCAGCTCGTGCAGCAGCCGCCCGGCGCTGTCGGCCCCGGTCGCGGAATGGTAGGCGTCGCGGAGCTGGCCGAGGATCTGCGCCTCGCCGACCACCATCGAGTCGAGCCCGGCGGCGACCCGGAAGACGTGGTCCACGGCAGCGGCGTCGAAGTGCACGTAGAGGTGGTTGGCGAGCGCGGCGGGCTGGCAGCCGGCCTGCTCGGCCAGCACGGCGCAGATGTCGCCGAGGCCGCCGTGGAAACCGGACACGGCGGCGTAGATCTCCACCCGGTTGCAGGTGGAGACGAGCACGGCCTCGGTCACGTACGGCTGGGCGACCAGGCGGTCCAGGGTGCGGGTGAGGTCCGCGGGGCCGACCGCGAGCTGCTCCAGCGTGGCGACGGGAGCGGTGCGGTAGGACGCGCCGACGACGAGCAGTTTCACGTGCCTATCGCCTCCTGCGGGTCGGTGACGGCGAGCCCCCCGGGCAGGGCGGTGAGGGCGGACCCACCGGTGGCGGGCAGCGCGGTCAGCGATGCCTTGCGGTGCTCGTGGAAGGACAGGATCTGCAGCTCGATCGCGAGGTCGACCTTGCGCACGTCGACCCCCTCCGGGACCGAGAGTACGCACGGGGCGAAGTTCAGGATGCTCGTCACACCGACGGCCACGAGCTGGTCCGCCACCGCCTGGGCGGCCGGGGCCGGGGTGGCGATCACGCCGATGGCGATGGCCTCCTCGACGGCGACCCGGGGCAGCTCGTCGATGTGCCGGACGACCAGCCCGTTGATCTCCTCGCCGACCCGTGCGGGGTCGGCGTCGAAGAGGGCGGCGATCCGGAAGCCACGGCTGGCGAAGCCGTCGTAGCCGGCGAGGGCGTGACCGAGATTACCCACGCCGACCAGGGCGACGGCCCGCCGCTGGGTGAGCCCGAGCACGTACTCGATCTGGTCGACCAGCAGCGCCACGTCGTAGCCGACGCCACGGGTCCCGTACGAGCCGAGGTGTGAGAGGTCCTTGCGGAGCTTCGCGGAGTTCACGCCGGCGGCGCTGGCCAGACCCTCGCTGGACACGGTCTCGTGGCCGGTTTCGGCGAGGTTGTGCAGGGCACGGAGGTATTCCGGGAGCCGCGCGACGGTCGCCTCCGGCAGATCCGGGAGCGCCGGTACGGCACCGGCGCGGCCGGGCGCGCCAGGGTGACGGTGCTGACTCATGAGACTCCGTGCGGTGCGATCCTCGGCCAACTCGTGCGGCGGGCCGTTTCGGGATCCCCGCTGGCGACCGAGATTGCCGGCTGTGCTAGCAGGGCGCGTCGGAACTACAGAGTAGGCGCTTGTGAAGGCGTGCACAAATCGCGATCTTGAAAGCTCGCGACCCGGCTTCACCAGCCCCTCCATTCCGCAAGATCGATCCGGTGGCCGCCGCCGGCCGCCGCCCGGCCTCCGGGCGACGCCGATGGCGCCGGCGCGCCGATTATTGCTCAATTAAGACTTCTCTGACCAATCACGCGGCCCACGGCTCGCCCACGATCCGGTCACGGTAGGGCCAGCCCTACGCCGGAGAGGCGGGCCGACGGGATGGGTCGGCTACCCCGCGCTGCCTAGCCTCTTGACATGACCGCCGTACCCGTCGCCGCCGATCAGCCCGTGCCGGCGCCGACCATCTCCCGACAGCTCCTGCTGGACTCCGGCTACGTGCTGCTGGGCCTCCCGCTGGCCCTGGCCAGCTTCGTCGTCCTGCTGGTCGGCCTGGCTGCCGGGCTGGGGCTGGTCGTGACGGTGATCGGCCTGCCGATCCTCAGCGGCACCCTCTACGCCGCCCGGGGCCTCGCCGACATCGAGCGCCTCCGCCTCCCCACCGTGCTCCACCAGGCCCGGATCCGCCCCCAGTACCGGCTCCCCGAGCCCGGCGCGAGCGCCTGGCGGCGGATCTTCGTGCCGATGGGGGACGCGCAGTCCTGGCTCGACCTGGCGCACGGCATCCTCAAGCTGATCGTGGCCATCGTCACCTTCGTGGTCACGCTGGTCTGGTGGGCCGGCGCCGTCGCCGGCACCCTCTACTGGGCGTACGACTGGACGCTGCCGCACGGCGACCCGGAGGACGTCGGCCTCCCCCAGCTCCTCGGCCTCGGCGATTCGACCGTCGCCCGGATCGGGCTGCACACCGCGATCGGGCTGTTCTTCCTGATCACCCTGCCGATCGTGGCCCGGGGCTGCGCGCTGCTCCAGGCCGGCTTCGGTCGGGCTCTGCTCACGGGCGTGGCCGAGATGCGCAACCGGATCACCGTGCTGGAGGAACAGAAGCGGGCCGCCGTCTCCGCCGAGGCGAGCGCGCTGCGCCGGCTGGAGCGGGACATCCACGACGGCCCGCAGCAGCGCCTGGTCCGGCTCGCGATGGACCTCAGCCGGGCCCGCCAGCAGCTCGCCACCGACCCGCAGGCCGCCGGGCGCACCCTGGACGAGGCGGTCACCCAGACCCGGGAGACGCTCGCCGAGCTGCGCGCCCTGTCCCGGGGCATCGCGCCGCCGATCCTGGTCGACCGGGGACTGCCCAGCGCCCTGGCGGCACTGGCCGGGCGCGGCCTGATCCCGATCGAGCTGCGGGTGGACCCGGAACTGGCCAGCCCGGCCGGCCGGCTCGACCCGGCGGTGGAGAGCACCGCCTACTTCGTGGTGTCCGAGGCGCTGACCAACGTCGCCAAGCACAGTCGGGCGACGGAGTGCCAGGTCACCGTGGCCCGGCACGACGGGCGGCTGGAGGTCGACGTCGACGACGACGGGCAGGGCGGCGCCCACCTGGCCAAGGGGCACGGGCTGGTCGGCATAGCCGACCGGGTCCGCGCCGCCGGCGGCCGGCTCTCCGTGGTCAGCCCGGCCGGCGGGCCCACCAAGATCCGCGCGGAACTCCCGCTGTGAGCCGTACGTGGTAGACAACAGGACATGCGGATCGTGATCGCGGACGACGCGGTGCTGCTCCGGGAGGGGCTGGTACGGCTGCTCACCGAGCGCGGGCACGAGGTGGTGGCCGCCGTGGCCGACGGCGACGCGCTGGTGGTGGCGGTGGTGGCCCACCGGCCCGACGTGTCGATCGTCGACGTCCGGATGCCGCCCTCGCACACCGACGAGGGGCTCCGCGCGGCGGTGGAGGCCCGCCGGCTGGTGCCCCGCACCCCGATCCTGGTCCTCTCCCAGTACGTCGAGGTGTCGTACGCCGACGACCTGCTCGCCACCACCGGCGGCGGCGGGGGCGGCATCGGCTACCTGCTCAAGGACCGGGTGGCCGCGATCGACGAGTTCCTCGACGCGCTGGACCGGGTGGCCGGCGGCGGGACGGTGCTCGACCCCGAGGTGGTCGGCCAGCTCTTCGCCCGGCGTCGGCGCGACGACCCGCTGCGCGAGCTGACCCCGCGCGAACGGGAGGTGCTCGCGCTGATGGCCGAGGGCCGCTCCAACACGGCGATCGCCCGGACCCTGGTGGTCACCGACGGCGCCGTCGAGAAGCACGTCCGGAACATCTTCACCAAGCTCCAGCTCCCGCCCGACACGGAGCAGCACCGGCGGGTCCTGGCCGTGCTGGCCTACCTGCGCAACTGACCGGACGCCCGGCGCGACGCCCCGCGGCCGACGCCGGTGCCTCCGTCCCGACCCGGACCCGACGCCACCTGCCGACCCCGCCGACCCGCACCGCGCCCGCCCCGACCGGTCAGGGCAGCGTGGCCGCCAGGCTCACCGCCTCGCTGAGGGTGTCGGCGACCGGGTGGCCGGAGGCGCGCAGCCGTGCCGCGTCGGTGAACCCGCCGGTGTAGAGGACGGCGCGGCCCCCGACCGACACGGCGGCGTCGGCGTCGTCGACGGAGTCCCCGATCAGCACCACGTCCCGGCCGTCCACGCCCAGTTCCGTCAGGTGCCGCCGGAGGGACTCGGCCTTGCGGTCCCCGCCGACGCTCGCCCGCAGCCCGTCCACCCGGACGAAGCGCCCGGTGAGGCCGTACGTGTGCACGGTCGGCACCAGTTCCTCGTGGAACCACATGGACAGCAGGGACTGGCTGCCCGGCCAGGCCGCCATCGCGTCGGTGGCGTCGTGCGCCAGCGCACAGGTCGTCAGCCCGGTGCGGTACGCGTCGTGGAAGATCCGGTCCAGCCGGCCGAACGCGTCGTCGTCGACCGCCCGGCCGAGCACCTCCGCGTAGTAGTCGGCGATCGGCCGGCGGAACCGCACCCGGTGCTCGTCGGCGGTCACGGCGGGCCCGCCGACGCTGGCGAAGGCGGCGTTGGTGCAATCGACCACCAGGCTCAGGTCGTTGAGCAGGGTGCCGTTCCAGTCCCACACCAGGTGGTTGCGCGCAGGGGTCATCGGAGCACCCTAACGCCTGATGTCACAGCTGCGGCGTGGTCAGGTCCCGCAGCAGCCGCTCCTCCTCCACCCGCCAGTAGCCGTGCTCCTTGCCGTCGAGCAGCACCACGGGCAGCCGGTCGCCGTACTCGCGTTCCAGCTCGATGTCGTCGGTGACGTCCTTCTCGGTCCACCGGTCCCCGGTGACCGCCACCACCCGGTCCAGCGCCAGTTTCGCCTCGTCGCAGAGGTGGCAGCCGGGGCGGGTGATCAGGGTGAGTCGGGGCTCACGCATCGGTCTCCTCCGTCGTGCTGGCGCCGGCCGGGGCCGGCGGGCGGGTCTCCGGCGACGCCGCCGGGGACGGCACCGGGGCCGTCGGGGACGACGCCGTCCGGAGCAGGGTCTTGCGTACCTTGCCGATGACCGAGTGCGGCAACTCGTCGACGAACTCGACGGCGGTCGGGCACTTGAACCGGGCCAGGTTGCGGGCGCAGTGGGCGAGCAACTCCTCACCGGTCACCGGACGCCCCGGTGCCGGCACCACGTACGCCCGGACAGTCTCGCCGGTCCGCGGGTGCGGCACACCCAGTACCGCCGACTCGGCCACCCCCGGGTGCGCGGAGAGCACCAGCTCGACCTCGTGCGGGTACACGTTGAACCCGTTGACCAGGATCAGCTCGCCGATCCGGTCCACCAGGAAGAGGCCGCCGTCGGAGTCGGCGTACGCCACGTCGCCGGTGGCCCACCAGCCGTCGGCGTCCGGGCCGCCCCGGCCGTCCGGCCAGTAGCCGGAGAAGACGTTCGCCCCGCGCACCACGACCTGGCCCGGATCGGTGCCCGGCGTGCCGTCGGAGAGGTCGAGCTCGTCGGCGTCGTCGTCCGGCTCGGCCACGCCGTCGCGCCACAGGTCGACCCCGTCCGTCCCGACCAGACGCAGCTCGACGCCGGGCAGCGGCCGGCCGATGGAGCCGGCCTTCGGCTCCCCGCCGACCAGGGTGGAGGTCAGCACCGGCGCGGTCTCGGTCAGGCCGTACCCGACGTGCACCGGGCGACCGGCGACCTCGGCGAAGCGCGCCGCGACGGCCGGCTCCAGCGGCGCCGCGCCGCAGACCACGACCCGGACCGACGTCGTCGCCGCGGCGAGGGCGGCGGCGTCCGCCGTGGACCAGGCGGCCACCATCGACGGTACGCCGACCAGCACGGTGACCCGGTGCCGGGCGATCACGGCCAGCCCCGCGTCGGCACCGAGGTCGTCGACCAGCACCCCGGTAGCGCCATGGTGGACGACCGCGCCCAGCCCCGCGTTCAGCCCGTACGCGTGGAACAGCGGTAGCGCCAGCAGCACGGTGTCGTCCGGGCCGACGACGGACGGGTCGATGCGGCCGACCTGCTCGTGGTTGGCCGCCAGCGCCCGGTGCGTCAGCATCGCGCCCTTCGGGCGTCCCTCGGTGCCGGACGTGTAGAGCAGCAGCGCCAGGTCTTCGCCGCCCCGGTCGGGGAACGGGTGACCGGCGTCGGCCACCGGCGGCGCGGTGTGCACGGCGACGAGCGCGGGCAGGTCCCCGGCGGCGTCGGCGACCAGGTCGCGCACCCGCTCGGTGCCGATCAGCACCGAGGCGCCGGAGTCGGCCAGCACGTGCCGCAGCTCGGGGGCGGTGAGGCCGGGGTTGACCGGCACCGCGACCAGCCCGGCGCGCAGCGCGGCCAGGCAGCTCACCACGAAGTCCGGCGAGTTGCCGAGCGCGACGGCGATCCGGGGCGGGTGCGGGTCGGCGGTCCCCGGCGTCGGGCCGGGCCCGGCGGGTCGCGCCCCGGTCAGGGCCGCCAGGGCGTGGGCGGTGGCCGTCACCGAGGCGTCCAGTTCGGACCAGGTCATGGTCCGCTCGCGCCAGTGCAGCGCGGGTCGGTCGCCGTGGGCGGCGGCCGCCCGGTGAAGCCGCTCGACGAGGGTCGAGGCGGAGCTGTCGGTTGCGTCCTGCACGGTGGCTGAGTCTGGCACAGCGCGGGGCCTGCGGGCCATGCCCGCCGGAGGCCGACCGGACACCCCGGCCGGCGGGAACGGCGGCCCGTACAAGTCCCGTCGACAGGACGACCGATGGTCGCGGGCGGGACGGAACCGGTCCCGTCCACAGGACACGCCGGGACGCGCCGGGCCCGCCGGACGGTCCTGGGTCGACACCCGCGCCGCCGGCCCGCCCGACCCCGCGAAGCGCGCGCTGACCTGGAATTTCATTCGCGACCACGCGGCAATCCGAAAGTCAACCGCACACGACGGACAACCGGTCCGCCAGGTGTGCGACGCGACGGGAAATACTTCCGCCCTGTGTAACGGACTTGCCACGCGTGGGTGACGTTGGCCCTATCATCACTCGGGTCGGCTCACCCCATTTGCCGTGAGTCGACACCCCTCAGCCCGAGGAGGCCCCCGTGCCTGTGAGCGCATTGGACCAGCACCTCAAGGGGATCTGCCGCCCGTCGGCACACCCCGAGCCAGCCCTGCCCGGCCCTGCCGGCCGGGCCACGACGGCGACGCGCCGACCGGCGTGGTCGGCCGGCGGGACGGAGGCGGCGCGGTGACCACCTTCGGATACGCGGAACGGCCGGCCGGCCTGACCAACCCGGCAATCCGCGGGCCGCTCAACGAACGGCCCGCCGCCCGGAATCCGCTGGACGACACGGGCAGCCTCGCCGTCCGGGGGGAGGGCACGTCGAGCCGGACCCGCAGCCGGCCACACCAGAACGAACCACCGCCGCGCTCCGCGACACCGGGCGGCAACGCCAAGCCGGCCGGCGGTCGGGTCGCCGTCCCCGCCCGGCCCACCATGCCGGCGCAGGGCCGCCGCACCACGGAGCCGGCCAAGGCGCCCGACGAGTCGGGCGCGGAGACGGCGGTCATCCCGGCGGTGCCGGCCGCCGCCGCGCCGGTCAACACCTCGACGGGCTTCCCCAGCCGTCCGGACCCGTCCGACCCCGCCACCGAGGTCTGGGGGCTGGTCGAGCGGGCCCAGGCCGGCGAGTCCGAGGCGTTCGGGCTGATCTACGACCGGTACGTCGACACCGTGTTCCGGTTCGTCTACTTCCGGGTGGGCAACCGGCAACTCGCCGAGGACCTCACCTCCGACACCTTCCTGCGCGCCCTCAAGCGGATCGGCAGCTTCACCTGGCAGGGGCGCGACCTGGGCGCCTGGCTGGTCACCATCGCCCGGAACCTGGTGGCGGACCACTTCAAGTCCGGCCGCTACCGGCTGGAGGTCACCACCGGGGACGTGCTGGACGCCGACCGCGAGGACCGGGGCCCGGAGGGCAGCCCGGAGGCGGCGGTCGTCGAGCACATCACCAACGTGGCCCTGCTCAGCGCCGTCAAGCAGCTCAACCCGGAGCAGCAGGAGTGCATCGTGCTCCGCTTCCTGCAGGGCTTCTCTGTGGCCGAGACGGCCCGCACGATGGGCAAGAACGAGGGCGCGATCAAGGCGCTCCAGTACCGCGCGGTACGCGCCCTGGCCCGGCTGCTGCCCGACGGCTTCCAACCGTAGTCCCGGCCGAAGGAACGCCGTGCATCGATCGATGTACGCGCAGCTCCGTGCCGTCGCACCCCCGTGACAGCGATCACTTTGCGTGATTTCGCCTCCGCCGGCCCCGTAACCCATGTCCGGTGCGGACCGTTTCTCCGGGTGCGACCGGTGGTGGCCCCGGCATCCCCCGGGCCCCCGAGGCCCGGCAGCGCGGCCGGCCACGACCTTCGTCCGTGGTGTCACGCCGTCACCGGTCGCTGTCGAAGACAGCGGCCGACCGGCCGCGACCAGCGAGAGGAGGTGCCCGCGGTGGACAGCAACCTCTTCTCCCGTCGGCGCGCGGAGCGCTTCGCGCAGCTTCTCGACGAGGCCAACGGGGGCCGGCGACACCACGTCCGTTCCCGGGCCGACGACCAGTTGGCCGCGCTCGTCGCGGTGGGTCAGCGGCTGCCCGCCGCCCCGCCCGCCGTGGAGGTGGACCCGGAGTTCCGGACGGGACTGCGGGCCATGCTGCTGGCCACGGCCGAGCGCGAGGGCATCGGTGCCCCGGCCGCCGTCACCGCCGAGCCGTCGTCCCGGCGCTCCGCCGCCGACGCCGGCCGCAACCGGCTGCTGCCGGCGGTGACCGCCCGCCGGGCCCGCGCCCGGGGCGCCATCCTGGTCGGCGTCGCGGCCGGCGCCGTCGCCCTCTCGGGGATCTCGGCCGCCAGCGAGAACGCCGTACCCGGTGACGCGCTGTACGGCATGAAGCGCTCCACCGAACGCGCCCAGCTCGCGCTGGCCAGCTCGGACGTCAGCCGGGGCCAGCTGTTCCTGGACTTCGCCCGTACCCGGCTCGCCGAGGCGGCCGCGCTGCGCGGGGACGAGGACGGCTTCAGCGCGGTGCTGGACGACATGGACGCCGACACCCGCCAGGGCGTACGCCTGCTGACCACCGCCGCGACGCAGCGCTCGGACCCGGCGGCCCTGGACGCGGTCAACTCCTTCCTCACCGGCCAGCGCCGGGCGGTCGGCGGGCTCCTCGACGACGCCAGCCGGGCCGAGCGCGACCGGACCCGCCGCTCGCTCGCCCTGCTCGACGCGGCCCGCAAGCGCTCCGACGCGCTGCGGGCGGCGATCGCCTGCGGCCGGTCCGCGCCCGTCGGCAGCGACGCCCTCGGCCCGGCCCCGGCCGCCTGCCCCGGCGACCGCTGACCCGGTCTCGGCCGAACCGGCCGAGACGTCCGCGCCACACTTCTCCCCGTGGGCGGCCGTCCGCCACGCGCACCCGGCTACCCTCGCGGAAGCACACGTCGCGCCGGTCCAGCGGAGGGAGGTCGCGTGGCCCGCAGCCGCAAGGTGACCGTCAGCACCGACGCCCACGGTCACACCGCCGGCTGGGCGGAGACCGACTTCGCGCCCCTCGCTCCCCCGGAACCCGATCCGACCGCGGCGGCCTTCTTCGACGTCGACAACACGATGATGCGGGGCGCGTCGATCTACTGGTTCGCCCGGGGCCTCGCCGCGCGCGACTACTTCACCACCACGGACCTGGCCCGGTTCGCCTGGCAGCAGCTGCGGTTCCGGCTGCTCGCCACCGAGCACGCCGGCGACATGTCGCAGGCCAAGGAGGCCGCCCTCGCCTTCGTCGAGGGCTGGCGGGTGGACGACGTGGAGCGCCTCGCGGAGGAGATCTTCGACGAGCTGATGGCGCCCCGGATCTGGGCCGGCACCCGCCAGCTCGCCCAGCGTCACCTGGACGCCGGCGAGCGGGTCTGGCTGGTCAGCGCCGCGCCGGTGGAGATCGGCCGGGTGATCGCCGCACGGCTGGGCCTGACCGGCGCGGTCGGCACGGTCGCCGAGATCGTCGACGGCGCGTACACCGGCCGGCTGGTCGGCGACCTGATGCACGGCCCGGCCAAGGCGGAGGCGGTCACCCAGCTCGCCGCCGTCGAAGGGCTGGACCTGCGCCGTTGCACCGCCTACAGCGACTCGTGCAACGACCTGCCGATGCTCTCCATGGTGGGCCGGGGCGTGGCGGTGAACCCGGACGCGGCCCTGTTCAAGGAGGCCCGGCAGCGCGGCTGGGACGTCCGCGACTTCCGCACCGGCCGCCGCGCCGTCAAGATCGCCGTACCGTCCACCGCGGCGGCCGGCCTGATCGCCGGGGCGGTCGGCGCCGGGCTGGCGCTGCACCGTCGCCGCCGCGACGGCTGAGCGGGCCGTGTCCGGGCCGACCCGGTGCGGACGCCTCGACCCGCCTCAGTACGGGTAGCGGGCCGGGGCCGGAACGCCGCGCTGGCGCCGCAGCTCGACCGCCCGCCTCTCCTTGCGGATGATGGCCACGGCGTACCAGGTGAACGCAGCCGAAACCAGCGCCAGCGGGACGGCTCCCCAGAAGGGCCGGCCCTGCGCCCACGAGATGGGCAACGTCAGCGCCAGGATCACGGTGAACGCGGTGAACACGACGGCGAGGACTCGCAGCCCGCCCACGGTACGCACCATGACGCCTGGTCCGCCCCCGACGAAGCCGACCTCCTCCGGCCGGTACAGGGTCAACTCCCCGTCGACGGTGCGCATCAGACGCCACGCCTCCCCGCGCTCCCGAAGACGTTGGTACTCGGCTCGGGCGGCCTCGTCGCGAGCCGCCCGTCCGGCGTCGTCTGCGGTCACCGTCTCAGTCCTTCCGCCACCGGTGGCGCCTCTCGGTCGGCCCACCTCGCTCGGCACGCCCGCAGGCTGGGCGTATGCGAACCAACTGTGTCACGGGCTGCCTCCACGGCCGCCCGGCAGTGAGAGCAGCCACACCAAGGTCCGGATCGAGGTGTGCCGGGCAGGCGCCGGGGCAGCAGCGCTGCGACCAGTACGGGCAGCGTCCGGCTACGCGCCGTCCCCGACGACCGGGATCCGCGAGACGGGACCTAGGGGCCGAACGGGTCGGGGCGCCGCTCCAGCAACTGGTGCAGGGTCTGCTGGATGGTCTCCCGCACCTGGTCCGCGAGGTTGAACACGACCAGCGGGTCGTCGGCGGAGTCGATCAGGTGCGCGGTGGGGATCGGCGGGCAGAACTCGATCAGCCACTTGCTCGGCAGCGGCACCATGCCGAGCGGCCCCAGCAGGGGGAAGGTCGGCGTGACCGGGAAGTAGGGCAGCTTGAGCAGCCGCGCCAGGGGCTTGATGTCGGCGAGCATCGGATAGATCTCCTCGCCGCCGACGATGGCGACCGGCACGATCGGCGTGCCGGTGCGCAGCGCCGCCGAGACGAACCCGCCCCGGCCGAAGCGTTGCAGCTTGTAGCGCTCGGAGTAGAGCTTGCCGATGCCCTTGAAGCCCTCGGGGAAGACGCCGACCAGCTCGCCGTTGCCGAGCAGCCGCTCGGCGTCCGGGTTGCAGGCGACCGTCCCGCCGGTCTTGCGGGCGAGCTCGGAGACCACCGGCATCCGGAAGACCAGGTCGGCGCCGAGCAGCCGCAGGTAGCGGCGGGCCGGGTGCTGGTCGTGCAGCGCGGCCGAGAGGATCAGCGCGTCCAGCGCCACGGTGCCGGAGTGGTTGCCCACCACCAGACCGGCGCCCTCGGCGGGCACGTGCTCCAGGCCGGTGACCTCGGTGCGGAACCAGTCCCGGTAGAGCATCCGCAGCAGCGGGTGGAAGACCGCCTCGGTGATCTCGGGATCGAAGCCGAACTCGTCGACCTCGTAGTCGCCGGAGAGCCGACGACGCAGGAACGCCAGGCCCCTGGCGACCTTGCGGTCCCAGTGGTCGCCGGGCCGGTCCGGCACCGCCGGCCCGTTGGGTCCCGTGCCGCCCGGCGCCCCGCCCGCCACGGTGGCCGGCTCGCCGGTGGCCCCGGGGTCGGGCTCGTCGACGGTGGCCGGCACGTCGCCCGCGACCGCCTCGTCGGTGGCGGACGTGTCGGGCTCGTCGGGCGTGCCGGGGTGGTGTCCGTTCGCCCGCGCGGGCTCCGCGTCCGGCGCAACCACGGTCAGCGGTACGTCGTAGCGGCCGTCGCGCCGCTCCTCCGGCCCGTTCACGAGCCCTCCCGCACGGCCGCCCGGACCTGCCGGATCCCGTCCAGCACGAGCTGCTCCGCGACGGCCAGCTGGTCCCGGTTCACCACGACACCGCCGTAGTGGGCGCGGATGAAGTCGTCGAAGGCGGCGGCGGTGGAGCGGGGCGTGAAGCCGTACTCCCGCTCCAGCCGGCTGGTGTCGACGACCCGGCCGTGCACGAAGAGGTCGACCTGGTCCAGGCCGTAGCGGCCGAAGCCGAGGTTGCGGGCGATCGCGGCGGCACTGGAGAGGCCGGGCTCCAGCACCGGCACGGCCACCCGGCCGGCCCGGCGGATCGCCTGCGACAGGGAGAGCACGCCCGGCCCGGCCACGTTGTACGTCCCCGGGTGGTCCTCCACGATCGACCGGTGCAGCACCTCCAGCGCGTCGTCGAAGTGCAGGAACTGCAATCGGGGGTCCCGCCCGAAGACGGTGGGCACCACCGGCCGGGAGAAGTAGCGGGTGAGGGTGGTGTCGGCGGTCGAGCCGATGAAAGGCGCGAAGCGCAGCACGGTCGCGGTGACGTCGGGCCGGCGGCGGCGGAAGCCGCGGACGTACCCCTCGATGTCGAGGATGTCGCGGCCGAACCCACCGCGTGGCACCTCGCGCGGCTCGGTCTCCTCGGTGAAGACGGCCGGGTCGCGGAACGACGCCCCGTAGGCGGCCGTCGAGGAGCGCACCACGAGCTTGCGCAGGCGGGGGGCGCGCTGGCAGGCGGCGAGGAGCTGCATCGTGCCAATGACGTTCTGGTCCTTCATCGCCGCGCGCCCGCCGTGCTGCGGGTCCGGCGAGGTGACCAGGGCGAGGTGGACCACCGCGTCGACGTCGAGGTCGGCGAGGAGGCCGCCGAGCGAGCCGGCGTCGATGCGGACGCGCTCGACCCGGTCGAGCAGGTCGGAGAACTCGGCGCCGGGCTCGGGCTGGTCCACGCCGATGACCCGCTCGATGCGGGGGTCGGCCGCGAGCCGGGCGGCGACGTGCGCGCCGAGGTAGCGGCTGACCCCGGTGACGACGACGACCCCCGGGGCACCTGGGGTGCCACCGGGGGTCATGTCGCGCACCTTCCCCGGCAGGAGGGATCGAACCGGGAAATCCGCGGCGTGATCACCTGAGCCTCCGAGGGTCGACAGTTGGCAAGTGACGACGGGAGCCGGGTCGGGACCCGGCCCCGGTCACTTGCCGAGACGGCGACGCTGGACGCGGGTCTTGCGCAGCAGCTTGCGGTGCTTCTTCTTAGCCATGCGCTTGCGGCGCTTCTTGACCACCGAGCCCATACGAAAGCCTTTCGATGCAACGTGCGGGGCGACCGGATGACGCCACGGTGTGGCGTCGGCGACCGCTTGCGGACAACGGACCGGGCCAGCGGGGTAAGCGGCAGGGCGCACCTGCGGTCACGGTCGGGGTCCAGGGTAGCCGGAGAGCGTCAGCAGGACCAACGCGCCCCCGTCGATGCCCGTTACGTCGTGCTCGGACGACGGCCCGCGGGAGGGTCAGGCGGTCTCCTGAAAGGCGCCCCGCAGGTATTCGTGCACCGCGTGTTCGGGCACCCGGAACGACCGGCCGACCCGGACCGCGGTGAGCTCACCGCTGTGCACCAGGCGGTAGACCGTCATCTTCGACACCCGCATCACCGTCGCCACCTCGGCGACGGTGAGGAACTTGACCTCCGACAGCCGTCCGTCGGACTGCGACCCGGCCATGGCTCACCGACCAATCCCATGCCCGGCGCGTGCCACCGGACGGGTTCGTCCCGCCCGGACCGGCGACGCGCGTGTTACCAGTACGGTAGCGGGACGGCTGTGACCGGCGCGATCCCTTCGTACAACTGATCATGATTCTCGCCGGTGTCCACCCGACCGGTCGGTTCGTTGTCGAACCTGTTGCGCCCGGCGTCCGATCGGTCCTCATCCGGAACTCCGCCCGGTCCGGGGCGGTCGAGACCGCTGCCCGACGCCCCTGGACGCCCCGACGGTTCGGCGCCGGGCCGCCGCGCGGAAGGCGCCCGGTGGCTCCGGCGGCGCCACCGGAGCCACCGGGCGGGTGCCCCGGGCCGCTTCCGGACGCGGACCGGGGCTCCGCGCTGGGAGCGGGCACCAGTGTGTCAGGTCGCCCGACGCGGCCCGACAGCGGTCGATCATGAATGCCGGGGGCTGCCCGGGCCGGCGCCAGCGGGACCCACCGCGCCGCCCGGCGCGTCAGCTGACCACGGCCCGGACGTACCCGACGCACTCGTCGTGCAGGGCGGACCAGGGTTCGCCGAGGACCCGCTCGGCCGCCTGGTCCACCGGCGTGCGCTCGTGCACCACGGCCGCGAAGAAGGCGAGCAGCCGCTCCGGGCCGAACCGGTCGACCAGGTGCCGGACCGCCAGGTAGGAGACCCCGTAGCTGCCGCTGACCCGGTCGGCCGGGGCGTCGTCGGCCGGGCTGAGGCTGTCGAGCCGGCCGTCCCAGCCGCCGCCGAGCAGGCGCCGCACCTCGTCCAGCCCGGCGTATCGGTCGATCGGCTCGCCGTCGGCGCCCGCGTACTCGGCCAGCCCCTCCACCAGCCACCAGGTGCCCTTGCCCGGGTAGCCCCGCTCGGGCAGGGAGGCGGCGTGGGTCAGCTCGTGCCGGAGCAGGTCGTCCACCCCACCGGCGACGAGCCCGTCGGCGTTGAGCACCACCTCGTGGTGGCCGCCGCCGACCGTGACCGCGTACCCGCCGGTCCACTTCGGCCGGCCGCCGCCGTACCAGCGCTGCCACTCGCCCCGGCCCGCGTAGAAGATCCGGTACCGGTCCGGCGCGCGGCCGTCCACGGCGTACGTGTCGGCGACCCGGGCGGCGGCCTCCGCCTGGGCCAGCAGGCCGGGCAGTTCCTTGCGCCGGGCGGGAGTGGTGGCCACGAGCGTACGCCGACCGACGGCCACGGCCAGCTCGCTGACCTCCCAGGGCCGGGTGCCGGTCTCGGCGGACCGGGACGGCTCCACGGCGAGCAGCCGGGGCCGCTCCCCCTCCCGCCAACGGGTGCCGGTCAGCACCCGGCTGGTGCGGCAGTCCGGCGTGACGAAGCAGTAGCGGAACTCGACCAGCAACCGCCACTCGCCGGGCCGGCCCGCCACCGGGGTGGGCAGGCCGTTGGCGCCGGCCTGCCAGGCGGTCACGCGCAGCGCGCGCAGCGCGGCGTACCGGCGGCGCAGGTCCGGATGCGCGACCGGCTCCGCGACCGCCAGGAACCCGGCGCGGTCGCCGCCGAGCAGGGCGGCGGACTGCCGGGCCAGCTCCGCCGTCATACGCTCGCCGAGCCGGCGGGCGGCCGCGGTGGCGGGGTCGTCGGCCGGCGCGGCGGACGCCCCCGGGGCCGGCGGGTCACCGGCACGCATTAGGCCAGCCACCAGCGCCGCGGGCAGGCCGCAGGCCAGCAGCAGCACGACCACCGCCAGCGCCACCCCGAGCGGCCGGAGCCGCCGCGACGGCCGCTCGGGGCCCACCGCTGCCGGAACGGGCCCGCCGGGCCCGGGCCCGGCCGCCGCGACACCCGGCACGCCGGGAGCCGCCGGCCCGCCGGCAGCAGCAGTCGGTACGGCCGGCGCACTCACAACGGACGGCACGAGCGGCGCGCCCACAACCGCCGGCGCGAGCGGCGCGGCGGGCTCGGCTCTCTCGGCGGGCTCGACCTCATCGGCTGGCTCGGCCTCGTCAGCCGGCTCGGCCTCGACAGTGGGCTCCGCCCGGTCAACGGGATCGGCCTCGACAGTGGGTTCGGCGCCATCAGCCGGCTCGGCCTCGACAGTGGGCTCCGCGCGGTCAGCGGGCTCAGCCTCGACAGCCGACTCAGCGCCGTCAGCCGGCTCAGCCTCGACAGTGGGCTCCGCGCGGTCAGTGGGCTCGGCGCCGTCAGCGGGCTCGGCCCGGTCAGGCGGCTCGGCCCTTGCTGTCGCGGTGGCCGGCGTGCCGTCCGTCACCGGTCGGCCGTCCGTTCCGGGCTGCCCGTCAGTCACCCGCCGAAGGGTACGACCATCGGGCCGCCCCGGCGACCACGGCCCGGCGAGCCACGCCGCCCGGCAGCCCCCGGGTGTTCAGGCGGGGCGGCCCGTCAGGCGGAGCAGGGTGACGGTGACCGCCCACGCCACGACCAGCGCAACCCCGGCCAGCGGCAGCCCGCGCAGGGCGAGCATCCCGCCACCCGCCACGAACCAGGCGGCCTGGAACGCGTGCTTGCCCGCCGCCGGCAGCGGCACGCGGGCCTTCGGCGAGCCGAGGACGCCCCAGAGCGCGGCGAGCAGCAGCGGCACGGCGCCGGCGGCGCCCACCCGGACGGGCGTCGCCGCGTCCAGGGTCCAGCCCCACCAGCCGCCGACGGCCAGCACGGCCAGTTCCAGCAGGAAGAGCAGCAGCAGTCCCAGGGCCTTCACCGGCCTTACCGCCGGGGCCAGGACCGGAACGCGACGTCCAGCGCGGCGACCAGGTTGTCGAAGGAGGCGTCGACGGCGCGGGGCAGCCCGAACCCGCCGGCCGCCTCCAGCGAGACGAATCCGTGCAGGGTGCTGCGCAGCATCCGGGTCGCGTCGAGGGCGTCGTCGCCGTCGAGCCCGTAGCCCCGCAGGGTGGCCCGGATCGCCCCGACGGCCCGCTCGCCAGCGATGACGTGTTCCGGGTCGGTCGGGTCCGGCACCCGTTGGGTGGCCGGGTAGCGACCGGGGTGCCGGTGGGCGTACGCCCGGTAGGCGGCGGCGACGGCCCGCAGCGCCTCCCCGCCGGCCCGGCCGGCGACGGCGGCGGTCAGTTCGTCGGCGAGTTCGGCGGTGGCCAGCGCGGAGAGCTTCTGGGCGAGCGCGTCTGCCCCCCGGACGTGCTTGTAGAGGCTGGGCAGCGCGACGCCGAGCCGGCCGGCCAGCGCGGCGAGGGTGAGCTGGTCGGCGCCGACCTCGTCGGCGAGCCGGGCCGCCTCGCGCACCACGCTGCCCTGGGTCAGCCCGGCCCTAGGCACCGGTGACCGCCAGGAACTCGGTGAGCTGGGCGGCGGTGCGGGCCGGCTGGTCGGCGTGGGGGTAGTGGCCGGAGTCGTCGATCATCCGCGCCTCGGCGGTGGCGAACAGCCGGCGGGCCGCCCGCGCCCCGGCGCCCGGGTCGGGGAAGTCCGGGTCCCTCGTGCCCATCAGCACCAGCACCGGCTGCCGGACCTCGCGGGCGCGGGCTGTCCAGTGCGGCTCGGCCGGCGCGAGCACGCCGCGCATCGCCGCCATCCGGCCGGGCTCGCGCAGGTTGGCGACCATCGCCCTGCGGTACGCCGCGTCGTCGGCCGGCCGGTCGCACGGGAAGAGCGTGCGGTGGAACAGCCCGAAGATCCGGGGGCTGCGCAGCACGGCGGTCTGGACCACCCGCGTGACCGGGTTGAGCTTCGGCTCCTCGACGAACGGGGCGACCTGGACGATGCCGTCGACCAGCGCGGGACCGTCGGCGGCGGCGAACACCACGGCCGCCGCGCTGGACGAGCTGCCCACCAGGGTGGCCGGCCCGCCGCCGAGGTCGCGGACCACCGCGAGCAGGTCGGCACCGACCTCCGCCGGGGCGTACGACGGCCAGCCGGCGGTGGACGAGCCGTGCCCCCGGACGTCCACCGACGCCACCTGGTGCCCGGCCGCGACGAGCAGCGGAACCAGGTGGCGGAAGGAGCCACGGTTCTCCCCCATGCCGTGCGAGAGGACCACGAGCGGCCCCCGCCCGTGCACCTCGTAGGCGATGCGTCCGCTGGCGCGCTCCACGTAGCTAACTGCCATAACCAGAAAGCTAAGGCAATTAGCCAACGCGGTCAAGGGGTTGACCTCACGCCGGCTTCAGGTCGCACGATCCGCTCATGCCACTCACCCGCGCCACCGCCCCGCACCTGCGCATCGCCCGACCGAGCCGCGACCTGGCGGCCGCCGAACGCTTCTGGGTCGGTGGGCTCGGCCTCGACGTGCTCTGGCGCGCCGCCGCCAAGGTGCCGGGCGAGCACGACCTGCTCATGGTCGGCTGGCCGGGCGAGCACTGGCACCTGGAACTCGTCGGCGGGGAACAGCTCGCCGTCGCGCCGTCGCCTGCGGACCTGCTGGTGCTCTACCTCGACGGCCCCGTCGACGACGAGCTGGTCCGGGAACTGGAACGGGCCGGCGGGACGAGGGTCTCCGCCGGCCCGTACTGGGACCGCTGGGGGGTGACGGTGGCCGATCCGGACGGCTACCGCCTGGTGCTGAGCACCCGGGGCTGGTCGAACGACCGACTCACTTCTTCGACATCACGGCCCGGCCGAAGAACATGAGGTTGGCCGGGCGCTCGGCGAGCCGGCGCATCAGGTAGCCGTACCAGTCCTCGCCGTAGGGCAGGTAGACCCGCACGGTGTAGCCCTCGCCGGCCAGCCGGGCCTGCTCCTCCGGGCGGATGCCGTACAGCATCTGGAACTCGAACCGCTCGGGGCCGCGGTCGAACCAGCGGGCCCGGTCCTCCCCGATGGCGATCAGGCGGGGGTCGTGGGTGGCCAGCATCGGGTAGCCGTCGCCGGACATGAGGATGTTCATGCAGCGCACGTAGGACTTGTCCACCTCGCGCGCGGACTGGTAGGCCACCGACTCCGGCTCCTTGTAAGCGCCCTTGCACAGCCGCACCCGGGAGCCGGCCGTGGCCAGCTCGCGGCAGTCCGACTCGGTGCGCCGCAGGTACGCCTGGAGCACGGCGCCGGTCGACGGGTGGTCCTTGCGCAGCTTGGCGAGGATGTCCAGCGTCGAGTCGGTGGTGGTGTGGTCCTCCATGTCCAGGGTGACCGTGGTGCCCGCCTCCTCGGCGGCGGCGCAGATCGCCCGCGCGTTGTCGTAGGCGAGCTGCTCGTCGAACATCTGGCCGAGCGCCGACAGCTTGACGCTCACCTCGGCGGCCGGGGTGAGCCCCGCGCCGGAGAGCAGCTTCAGCAGCCCGACGTACTCGTCGCGGGTGGCGGTGGCCTGCTCGGGGGTGACGGTGTCCTCGCCGAGGTTGTCGAGGGTGACCGCGAGACCGTCGTCGACGAGTTCGCGGGTCGCGCGCAACGCGTCGTCGGTCTTGGCGCCGGCGACGAACCGGCGGACGAGGTCCCGGGTGAACGGGGCCGTCGCGACGAGCCGCTCGACCTGGGGTGACCGGGAGGCGGCGAGGATGACGGTACGGAGCATGGGCCGAGCGTAACGCCCGCCGGTGGCCCCGCGCGGGGCAGCGGGGGCAGCCTCGGTCGCCAGGTTCCAACACCGTCACAGGCATCGCCCGGGGGCGGACGGCGGTGGACCCCATCGGTTACAACGATGACGTGGAACATCGCCCCCGTCGCCGGCTCCGGTCGGCCTCCGTGCAGCTCGGCGCGCTCACCGTCCTCGCGCTCACCCTCTCCGGCTGCAACATGTCCTCGGACGACGACGATGACGACTGCGCCCTCGGCCCCGTGGGCGGCGGCGAGACGGTGGCCCTTGCGCTGCGGGCGCCCACGGTGACCACCGGGCGCACCGCGCCGGAGCCGGCCGCCGCGGCGGTGCCCGACCGCGGCGGCTTCGGCACCCACCTCGCCTCCTGCGGCGGCTGAGGTGCGCCGCGAGACGGTCACCCCCCGCCCGGACTGGGACGCCACGATCCGCTTGCAGGGCCTGGTGTACGTCGACACCGAGCTGCCCGACGGCGGCATCATGTCGTACTGGGACGAGACCGCCGCGTACGCGTTCGAGCTGGACGAGGTGCTGCGGCTGGAGGAGGCGACCGAGGAGCTGCACCGGATGTCGGTCGCCGCCGCCGAACACGTCGTCGCGCGCCACCGCTACGCCGAGTTCGGCATCCCGGCCTGGGCGGCCGAGGCCGTGGCCCGGTCGCTGCGCGAGGCGCCGCCCACCCTCTACGGGCGCTTCGACCTCGCCTACGACGGCAGCTGGCCGCCGAAGCTGCTGGAGTACAACGCCGACACCCCCACCGCGCTGGTCGAGGCGAGCATCATCCAGTGGTACTGGCTGGAGCACACCCGGCCGGAGCTGGACCAGTGGAACAGCCTGCACGAGCGCCTTGTCGGCGCCTGGGCGAAGATCGGCGCGGGGCTGCACGACCGCCGGGTGCACGTGGTCTGGTCGAACGAGGAGGAGTCCGGCGAGGACCACATGACCGCCGGCTACCTCGCCGAGACCGCCCGCCAGGCCGGGCTGGAGGTCACGCTCCAGCCGATCCAGCGGCTCGGCTGGGACGGCCGCCGCTTCGTCGACGCGACCGACCAGCCGGTCACCACCTGCTTCAAGCTCTACCCCTGGGAGTGGATGCTCGCCGAGCCGTACGGGCCGCTGGCGCTGGAGCCGGGCACCCCGACGACCTGGATCGAGCCGGCGTGGAAGCTGCTGCTGTCGAACAAGGCGCTGCTCGCCGTGCTCTGGGAGCTGTACCCCGGCCACGAGCTGCTGCTGCCGGCGTACCTCGACTCGCCGCGCGGCATGCCGGAGTACGTGGCCAAGCCGCTGCTCGGCCGCGAGGGCGGCTCGGTGCGGATCGTCACCGGCGACACCGAGATCACCAACCCGGGGATCTACGGCGACGAGGGCTGGTGCTACCAGGAGTTCCGGGCGCTGCCCGAGTTCGCCGGCAACCGGATGGTGCTGGGCAGCTGGATCGTCGACGGCGAGTCGGCCGGGGTGGGGGTGCGGGAGAGCACGAGCCTCATCACCGACGGCTACGCGCGGTTCCTGCCGCACTACATCGACGCGCCACGCATCCCCTGAGTCGTCTACGGTTGTGGGCGTGAACTTCGACGCGTACGCCCGGACCGGCGTTGACCTCGTCAACGCCCGCCTGGACGACCTCGACGACCTCCGGGCCCTCTTTCCCGACGACAACGCGTGGATGCGCGACGAGGTGGCGGAGCGCGACCTCGCCACCTTCCGGCGGGCGCAGAAGCGACTGCGCGACGTCTTCGAGTACGGCACATCCGGGCGGGACGCCCAGGCGGTGACCGAGCTCAACGCGCTGCTGGAGGCGTTCCCGGTGCAGCCCCGCATCTCCGGGCACGACTCCAGCGACTGGCACATGCACGTGACCAGCAGGGGCGCCTCGGTGAGCGCCGAATACCTGGCCGGCGCCGCCTGGGGGCTGTCGGTCTGGCTCTGCGAGTACGGCAGCGCCCGGTTCGGGGTGTGTGCCGACGAGCGCTGCGGCAACGTCTACCTGGACACGTCGTCCAACTGCTGCCGGCGGTTCTGCTCGGAACGCTGCGCCACCCGCTCGCACGTGGCCGCCCACCGCGCCCGCAAGCGCGCGGCCATCGGCGAGCAGGCCGGCGTGAGCAGCAAGGAATCGCTCAGCACGGTCGTCTGACGCCCGGCCCGGCCGACGCTCCGGCGTCGGCCGGGCTCGCCTCGGCGGCCCGCCGGCCGTCGACCGGGGACGGCGCGGTCACCTCTCCGGCCGTCGGCCGGGCTCGGCGTGGGTTCAGGCGTCGACCGGGGACGGGGTGCCGAGGTGCTGGCGGGCGAACGCCAACGACTCCCTCAGGTCGGCCTCCCGCACGGCGCGGCTCTTCGCGCCCCGGGTGGTGACCTCCACGGCGACCGAGCCGGTGAACCCGCGCCCGGCGAGCGAGGAGAGCAGCTCGCCGCAGGGCTGGGTGCCGCGCCCCGGCACCAGGTGCTCGTCGCGGCCCTCGCCGGTGCCGTCGCCGAGGTGCACGTGGGCCAGGTTGGCGCCCATCCGGTCGGCCATCGCCAGCGAGTCGGTGTGCGAGGCGGCGCAGTGCGACAGGTCGAGCGTGTAGGAGGCGTACCCCGTCTCGGTCGGGTCCCAGCCCGGGACGTACGGCACGAACTGCCGCCCCGCCATCCGGACCGGGTACATGTTCTCGACCGGGAAGCGCAGGTCGGGGTAGTCGGCGGCGATGGCGGCGAGCCCGTCGGCGAAGTTGCGCGCGTAGTCGCGCTGCCAGGTGAACGGCGGGTGCACCACCACGGTGGGCGCCCCGAGCGTCGCCGCCAGCTCCGCGGAGCGGCGCAGCCGCTCCCACGGGTCGGGGCTCCACACCCGCTGCGTGACCAGCAGGCAGGGCGCGTGGACGGAGAGCACCGGGACGCCGTAGTGCTCGGCGAGCCCGCGCAGCGCGCCGGCGTCCTGGCTGACGGCGTCGGTCCAGACCATCACCTCGACGCCGTCGTAGCCGAGCGCGGCGGCCAACTGGAACGCCGCCGCGGTCCGCTCAGGGAAGACCGAGGACGTGGACAGGAGCACGGGGACGCGGGAAGTCACACCATCGAGGGTAGCCGGGGTCGATCGACACCTCGTGACGAGAGACCGCAAACCGCGCGAATCACACCGGTCCGCCCTTCGTTCGCGACTGCGGGGCTCGCAAGCTCACTCCTCACGCTCCCACCGGGCCGAGCTGGTCCAGCCGACGCAGGATCACGCCCTCGCGCAGCGCCCAGGGGCAGATGTCCAGCGCGTCCACGTCCAGCTGGCGCAGCACGGCCTCGGCGACGACCGCCCCGGCGAGCAGTTGGTGGGCCCGGCCGGCGCTGACCCCCTCCAGCTCGACGAGCTGGGCCGGCGGGATGTGCCGGATGAAGGCGAGCACCTGCCGCAGCCCGGCGCGGGTGAGCCGGCGGGGCGCCCACAGTCCGGCACCGGAGGGCGCCGCGCCGGCCAGCCGGGCCAGCGTCCGGAACGTCTTCGAGGTGGCCACCGGCCGCTCCCAGCCCACCGCGGTCAGCTGCGCGACGGCCGGTTCCAGCAGCCCGTCGACGTACGCCCGCAGCTCGTCGACCGCCTCGGCCGGCGGCGGCGCCGCGCTGTCGGGGGCCACCCGGAGCCGGTCGCGGGTGAGCCGGCCGGCGCCGAGCGGCAGGGAGACCGCGACGGCCGGGTCCTCGTCGATGCCGGCCGCCAGCTCCAGCGAGCCGCCGCCGATGTCCAGCACCAGCAGCCGGCCCGCCGACCAGCCGAACCAGCGCCGCACCGCGAGGAAGGTCAGCCGCGCCTCGTCCGCACCCGGCAGCACCTCCAGGCGCACGTCGGTCTCGTCGCGCACCCGCGCCAGCACCTCGGCGGCGTTGGTGGCGTCGCGCACGGCGGAGGTGGCGAACGCGATCAGGTCGTCGGCGCCCAGCCCCACGGCCGCCGCCTTTGCCATGCCGACCGCCTTGACCAGGCCGTCGGCGCCGGCCTCGGTGAGCGCGCCGTCCGGGCCGATCTGCTCGGCCAGCCGCAGCACGACCTTCTCCGAGTGCGCCGGCCAGGGGTGCGCCCCGTGATGGGCGTCGACCACCAGCAGGTGCACCGTGTTGGAACCGACGTCGAGGACACCCAGTCGCATGCTGAAGACACTAGGGCCACTCGGTTTGCGCGGCTCGGCGGACCGGTGGGGGCACCGGGCGTACGCTGGGCCGGGTGACAGGCCAGATCGAACTCCGTGTGCTGGTGGACGACCCGGACGACCCCCGCAGCCGCGAGGTGCCCCTGGACTTTCCCCGGGAGTGGATCGAGTTCGCCGACCCGGCGGACGACAACCACCTCATCCGGGCCGACCTGACGTGGCTGCTCTCCCGTTGGACGTGCATCTTCGGCCGGGGCTGCCACGGCATCGTCGCCGGTCGGGCCGCCGACGGCTGCTGCTCGCACGGCGCGTTCTTCACCGACTCCGAGGACGAGCAGCGGGTCCGGGCCGCGGTCAAGCGGCTGACCCCGTCGACGTGGCAGCACTTCCGGCGCGGGTTCAAGAACTGGACCGAGAACGACACCATCGACGGCAAGAACTCCGCCCGCCGCACCGCCACCCAGGAGGCGGACGGGCCGTGCGTCTTCCTCAACGACGCCGACTTCCCGGCCGGCGGCGGCTGCGCCCTGCACGCGCAGGCGCTGCGCGACGGGGTGCACCCGCTGGAATACAAGCCCGACGTCTGCTGGCAGCTGCCGATCCGCCGCGACCAGGAGTGGGTCAAGCGGCCGGACAACACGAAGGTGCTGGTCTCCACGCTCTCCGAGTTCGACCGGCGGGGCTGGGGCGCCGGCGGGCACGACCTGGACTGGTGGTGCACCTCCTCCACCGACGCGCACGTCGGCAGCGAGCCGATGTACGTCTCCTACGGCCCGGAGCTGACCGCGCTCGTCGGCGCCCCCGCGTACGCGAAGCTGGCCGAGGTGTGCGGGGCGCGCAGGCGGCAGGGCATGGTCGCCCCGCACCCCGCCGACGGCGCCTGACCGACCGACGACGACGGGGCCCGCGCGCGGCGCGGGCCCCGTCGTGCGTGCGCCGATCAGGGCTCGAACTTGTAGCCCAGACCCCGCACGGTGACGATGAAGCGCGGCGCGGACGGCTCCGGCTCGACCTTGGAGCGCAGCCGCTTGACGTGCACGTCGAGGGTCTTGGTGTCGCCGACGTAGTCGGCCCCCCAGACCCGGTCGATGAGCTGGCCCCGGGTGAGCACCCGGCCGGCGTTGCGCAGCAGCAGCTCCAGCAGCTCGAACTCCTTGAGCGGGAGCTGGACGGGGGCGCCGTCGACGGTCACCACGTGCCGCTCGATGTCCATCCGGACCGGACCGGCGGCCAGCGTCGGCCCGCCCGACTCGGCGGCCTCGGCGCTCTGCCGCCGCAGCACCGCGCGGATGCGGGCGACCAGCTCCCGGGGCGAGTACGGCTTGGTCACGTAGTCGTCGGCGCCGATCTCCAGGCCGACGACCTTGTCGATCTCACTGTCCCGGGCGGTGACCATGATGATCGGCACGTGCGAGCGCTGCCGCAGCTGCCGGCACACCTCGGTGCCGGACATCTCGGGCAGCATCAGGTCGAGCAGCACGATGTCGGCGCCGGTCCGGTCGAACTCGGTGAGGGCGGAGGTTCCCGTCGCGGCGACGGACACCTCGAAACCCTCCTTGCGGAGCATGTACGACAGGGCGTCGGAGAACGACTCCTCGTCCTCGACCACCAGAACGCGGCTCAACGGGACTTCCTTTCCATGTGCTGTCAGGCCTGCCGGAGCTCGGCCGGACCGGCCTCGATCCCAGCGGACGGCGGTGTCGCCAGGGCCTCGTCGGGGGGACGGGTGGGCAGCCGGAGGGTGAACGTCGATCCACCACCAAGAGTGCTCGACACCTGCACCCTTCCGCCATGGTTGCCGGCGATGTGTTTGACGATGGCCAACCCGAGGCCGGTGCCGCCGGTCGACCGGGACCGGGCCTGGTCGGCCCGGTAGAACCGCTCGAAGATCCGGTCGACGTCGGTCGGGGCGATCCCGATGCCCTGGTCGGCGACGGAGATCTCCACGTGTTCGTCGGTGGCGCGGGCGGTGATCCGGACGGTGGTGTCCTCGCCCGAGTAGTTGACGGCGTTCTCCACCAGGTTGGACACGGCCGTGGCGAGCTGGGTGTCGCTGCCGTGGACGGTCAGGCCCCGCTCGGCGTCGACGGTCACCTCGATCCGGCGGGCGGCGGCGGAGGTGCGGGTCCGGTCGATCACCTCGGCGATCACCCAGTCGATCGCGACCGGCTCCGGGGGCGGCTGCGGCTCGGCGCCCTGGAGCCGGGTCAGCTCCAGCAGCTCCTGCACCAGGCGGCCCAGCCGGGTCGACTCGTGCTGGATGCGCTCGGCGAACCGACGGGCGGCGACGAGGTCCTCGGAGAGGTCGGGCGCGCCCACCCCGGCCGGCTCGGTGGCGTCCAGCAGCGCCTCGGCGAGGAGTTGCAGGGCCCCGATGGGGGTCTTCAGCTCGTGGCTCACGTTGGCGACGAAGTCGCGGCGGACCCGGGCCAGGCGGTGCGACTCGGTCACGTCCGAGGCCTCGACGGCGATGAAGCCCGCCCCGATCCCCATCGCCCGCAGGTGCACCCCGAGCGGGTTCACCCCGGCGTTGTCGCGACCCCGCGGCAGGTCCAGCTCGATCTCGCGCCGCACGCCGGTGCGCCGCACCTGCCCGGCGAGCGTACGGATCAGCGGGTGGGCGGCGATCGAGCCCTGGGTGGGGCCGGTGCGGAGCAGCCCCATCGCGCGGGCGGCCGGGTTGACCAGGACGGGAAGGTCGTCGGGATCGAGCACGACCACGCCGGCCCGTAGGGAGTCGATGGTCCGGCGGCCGATGCCGGACTGCGGATCCTCGGCTATCGGGAGCCTCCCCCAGGTGTTGGGGAAGCCGGACCGGCTCCCCGCCCGCGTGGCGCGCCCGCCCGGCGCCGGGACGAACCGGGGCAGCAGCACCCCGGCGATCAGTCCGACCGCCAGCCCCACGGCCACCGCGACCGCCACCGCCCATTCCACCCGGCGATCGTAGGGTCATTGTTAACCTGGGAACCCCTACAAATGGGATGAATCACCTTCGCTTCCGGCAAAGTTCACTCCCGCGTCCGGCGTCGTTCACCGAGGTTCACCTCGGGTCCGCCCGCCCGACCTACCGTGGGCGGCACACCTGCTCCCCGCCGACCCCCGGGCCGGCGACCACCGACCACAGGACGTGACAATGCGCGACGAGTTCCGGGCTGACCTGCAGATCGTCAGCCAACTGCTGGTGGACATGGCGGAAGGGGTCCGGGCCGCGATGCGGCAGGCCACCCACGCCCTGCTCACCGCGGACCGCCGGGCGGCCGAGACGGTGATCGAGCGGGACGCCGAGATCGACGAGCTCTACCGGCACGTCGAGGAGCGGGTCTGCGACCTGCTCGCCCGGCAGGCCCCGGTCGCCTCCGACCTGCGCGCGATGATCACCGCGCTGCACGTCGCGGCCGACCTGGAGCGGATGGGCGACCTGGCCGACCACGTCGCCAAGACCGCCCTGCGCCGGCACCCCTCGCCGGCCGTTCCGGCGGAGCTGCGGCCGACCTTCACCGACATGGCCGCCATCGCCGACCGGATGGCCATCAAGATCGGCTCGGTGCTCGCCAAGCCCGACGCCGACCTCGCCGCCGAACTCGACGGCGACGACGACGCCATGGACGACCTGCACCGGAGCCTGTTCGGGCTGCTGCTCGGCGAGGACTGGCCGTACGGGGTGGAGACCGCCATCGACGCCACCCTGCTCGGCCGCTTCTACGAGCGCTTCGCCGACCACGCCGTCAACGCCGGCGAACACGTGGTCTACCTGATCACCGGGCAGACCACGCCCTCGGCGAGCTGAGACGCACGGAAGGGTCCCTCCCCGGGCGGCGCGCCGGGAGGGACCCTTCCTCGTGCTCGGGGGTCAGCGACCCTGGTTGGCCACGGCGGCGGCGGCCGCCTTGGCGGCGGCCGGGTCCAGGTACGTGCCGCCCAGCGTGAGCGGGCGCAGCTGCGGGTCCAGGTCGTAGCGCAGCGGGATGCCCGTGGGGATGTTCAGCTTGGCGATCGCCTCGTCCGAGATCTGGTCCAGGTGCTTGACCAGGGCACGCAACGAGTTGCCGTGCGCGGCCACCAGCACCGTACGGCCGGCCAGGATGTCCGGCACGATCGAGTCGTACCAGTACGGCAGCATCCGCCCGACGACGTCCTTGAGGCACTCGGTGCGGGGCATCAGCTCGCTCGGCAGCAGCGCGTAACGCGGATCGCCGACCTGCGAGAACTCGTCGTCGTCCGCGATCGGCGGCGGCGGGGTGTCGTACGAGCGGCGCCAGAGCATGAACTGCTCCTCGCCGTACTCCTCCAGGGTCTGCTTCTTGTTCTTGCCCTGGAGGGCACCGTAGTGCCGCTCGTTGAGCCGCCACGACCGGCGCACGGCGATCCAGTGCCGGTCGGCGGCGTTGAGCGCCAGCTCGGCGGTGCGGATCGCGCGGCGCATCACGCTGGTGTGCACCACGTCCGGCAGCAGGTCGTGCTCGCGCAGCAGTTCGCCGCCGCGGCGCGCCTCGTTCTCGCCCTTCTCGGTCAGGTCGACGTCGACCCAGCCGGTGAAGAGGTTCTTGGCGTTCCAGTCGCTCTCGCCGTGCCGCAGCAGGACCAGCGTCCCGACGGTGGGCCCCTCGCTAGCAGTCATGCCGATCATCCTGCCGCACGTCCCCAGGCGACGCGCGGGCGGTGGTCGTGACGACCACCACGTGGAAAAAGCGCTGCCCGGACATCCGGCCCGGCACTAGGTTGTAAGGCGCAATAATCAGGGCGGTCATTACGAGGCGGGGGCGCCGGCGTGCGGACGATGCGGGGTTGGTTCCGGGACACCACCGGCGGCCTGCCGGTCACCTTCTGGTACCTGTGGGCGGGCACCCTGATCAACCGGCTCGGCTCGTTCGTCCTGGTCTTCCTGGCCATCTACCTGACGCAGGAGCGCGGCTTCTCCGCGTCGCAGGCGGGGCTGGTGCTCGGCCTGTGGGGCGTCGGCGGCGCGCTCGGCACCACCGCCGGCGGCACGCTGAGCGACCGCTGGGGCCGCCGGCCGACCCTGCTCACCGCGCACCTCGGCGCGGCGGCCATGATGCTCGCCCTCGGCTTCGCCCGGGAACTGTGGGCCGTGGCGCTCGGCGCCCTGCTGCTCGGCATGTTCGCCGAGGCCGCCCGGCCCGCGTTCGGCGCGATGGTGATCGACGTGGTGCCGGAGAAGGACCGGCTGCGGGCCTTCTCGCTGAACTACTGGGCGATCAACCTCGGCTTCGCCAGCGCGGCGATCCTCGCCGGCCTCGCCGCCGAGGCCGGCTTCCTGCTGCTCTTCGTGGTCGACGCGACCACCACCGTGATCACCGCGCTGATCATCTTCGCCAAGGTCGGCGAGACCCGGCGGGCCCCCGCGGGCGGGGGCGGCCACAAGGGCGCCGGCGCTCCGGTCGGGGCGCTGCGCACCATCCTGCGCGACCGGGTCTTCCTCGGCTTCGTGACGCTCAACCTGTTCGCCGCGCTGGTCTTCCTCCAGCACATCTCGATGCTGCCGATCGCGATGGGCGACTCCGGCCTCAGCCCCACCACCTACGGCTCCGTGATCGCGCTCAACGGGGTGCTGATCGTGGTCGGCCAGCTCTTCGTACCCCGGCTGATCAGGGGCCGGAGCCGGTCGCACGTGCTCGCCCTGGCGTCGGTGGTGATGGGCGTCGGGTTCGGGCTCACCGCCTTCGCCGACACCGCCTGGTTCTACGGCCTGACCGTGCTGATCTGGACGGTCGGCGAGATGCTCAACTCGCCGTCCAACGCCACCCTGATCGCCGAGCTCTCCCCCGCCGAGCTGCGCGGCCGCTACCAGGGCGTCTTCTCGCTCTCCTGGCAGGGCGCCGCCGCGGTCGCGCCGGTGCTCGGCGGCCTGGTCCGGGAGCAGGCCGGCAACGCCCAGCTCTGGTTCGGCTGCGCCGCCATCGGCGGGCTGATGGCGCTCGCCCACCTGATCTCCGGCCCGACCCGGGAGCGGCGGGCCACGCTGCTGCGGGCGGCCACCGGTCCCGTCGTGCCGGTGGTGGCGATCCGGCCGCCCGCCCCGCAGGCGGCCGAGGCGGCGGCGACGGCCCCCGCCGAGCCGCTCGGTCCGGTGCCGGGCGACGGCCTGCCGGAGAAGAACCCGGAGCGGGCGGCCCCCGCCGAGCCGGGCGGTCCGGCGTGGGGCGACGGCCTGCCGGACAAGGGCAAGGGGCGGGCGACGGAGCCGACGGGAGCGCGGTGACCAGCGACACCCTGGCGCGGCAGCCCTCCGCTTCCTACGGTCGAGGGCGCTTCGGTTAGGAAACAGAACTGTCGGGAGGACGGGTGCGGGCCCTGCGCCGCTGGCTGGACGACACCGCGGGCGGGCTCCCCGCCACCTTCTGGTACCTCTGGGCCGGCCTGCTGATCAACCGGGCCGGCGCCTTCGCGATGCTCTTCCTGTCGCTCTATCTGACCGAGGCGCGGGGCGTGAGCGAGGCGCTCACCGGGACGGTCGTCGGGGCGTACGGGCTGGGCGGGGCGGGTGGCGTGCTGCTCGGCGGGGTGCTGGCCGACCGGTGGGGCCGGCGGTCCACCCTGCTCGCCGCCCACCTGGCCACCGCCGCGCTGATGGTCGGGCTGGCCTTCAGCCGGCACCTGGTGATGATCGCGGCGCTCGCCGCGCTGGTCGGGGTGGCGCACTCGATGCCCAGCCCCGCCTTCGTGGCGGCGATCGTCGACGTGGTGCCCGAACGGCGGCGCTCCCGGGCCTTCAACCTCCAGTTCTGGGCGTTCAACCTGGGCATGGCCGTCGCCTCGCTGCTGGCCGGCCTGCTCGCCGAGGCGAGCTTCGTCGCGCTCTTCCTGGTGGACGCCGCCGCCACCGTCCTCGCGGCGGCGGTCATCGCCTGGAAGGTCCCGGAGACGCTCCCCCGCCGCGCCGCCACGCCTGCACCGATCTTGGACACTTCCCGTTCCGACCGGACGGCAAGTGTCCAAGATCTTCGGCCGGCACCGGTCGGCGGCGGCGGAGCGGCGCCGCGGCGGGCGGAGGTCGGACGGCAGGCGGAGGCGGGACAGGGGCGGCCAGCGGAGGTCGCGCGGCAGACGGAGGTCGGACGGCAGGCGCAGGTCGGGCGGCAGGCGGAGGCGGGCCGGGGGCGGTTGACGGAGGCGGGACGGGGGCTGCCGGCAGGGTCGGTGCGGCCGACAGGGCGACGGGGCAAGGGGCGGGCGGGGCTGGGGCGGGCGGGGCGGCCGAGGCAGCCGGGGCTGCACACGGCGCTGACCGACCGCACCTTCCTCACCTTCGTGGGCCTGACCTTCGTGTTGGCCGTACTGACCATGCAGACGTCGACGATCATGCCCCTCGCGATGCGGTCGGACGGCCTGCGCCCGTCGGCGTACGGCGCGGTGGTGGCGCTCGGCGGAGTCCTGATCGTGCTCGGGCAGCTCTTCGTGCCGCGGCTGATCGAACGGCACCGCAAGGACCGCGTCCTGGCCGTCTCCACCGCGCTTCTGGCGCTCGGCTTCGCCACCCTCGCGTTCGCCGACGACGTGGTCGTCTATCTGGCCGCGGCGGTGGTCTGGACGGTCGGCCAGATGCTCGCCGCGCCGCCCAACGCGCAGATCAACGCCGACCTCGCCCCGCTCGAGCTGCGGGCCCGCTATCAGTCGGTGTTCTACCTGGCCTTCCCGGCGGCGTCGTTCGTGGCACCCACCCTGGGCGGGGTCAGCCTGCAGTACCTCGGGGACCGGCACTGGCTCATCGTCGGCGGGCTCGGACTGCTGGCCGCCGGCTGCCACCTGCTCGCCGGCCCACCCCGCGAACGCCGCGTCGCCGCCCTCCGCCAACTCTCCACCCCCCTCCCACCTCCCCCCACCCCGACCTCGTCCCCGGCCCCGGTGCGGTGATCATGGGATTGGCGGCGCCCGGAGAGATCGGCATCGCCGTCAACCCCATGGTCAACGGAGGCCGTGAGCGGCCGAGGGAGGCAGGCGGGCGGGTGGGCCCGGGAGAGGAGGCCTGACGGGCGGCGGCGGTCGGGCAGCGCCCAGGCACAGGGTGCGGGGCGGGGGTGGGGTGGGGTGGTTGAGGGGGACAGCAGAACGCCCATCGCGACTCGTGATCGCGATGGGCGTCCGCACCGTATGACCGGCGGCGGCGGGCGAAGCCCACCCCCGTAGGCGTCGCCCGCTCGCGCCGCCGGTCCAAACAGGTGGCCACCGTCCCCCAACGGTGTTGTTCCACCCGTCCCCTGCGCCTCACTCGGTGCACGGATCTGATCGATCCACCGCTCCCCCGAACGGTTCCAAGCGTGGCGCGGTGCAATAAAGTTAGTTCGCCCGGGATTACGAAGACAACCTGGTTGGGCTGTCTCGCCGGTCACAGCTCCGGGTCCCACCGGAACTGCCGCCACCTCGGGCCTCGGTGTTGGCCAACAGCGCTTACCCGTGGGCCATTCCCCCAAACACGTCAGGCGTCCTCACGATCGGGCGATTCCGTACGGAAGAAGTTGCTCGGCCGGCCGTCGCGGAGCTGCTCCTGGTAAATCAGGTTCAGCTTCCGCTCGTCGAAGGTCCGGAACCACTCGTCCCAGGTGATCTCGCGTACCCGGCTGCTCTCGCGGTAACCGGGCATGTTGAAGGTGAGCACGCCGGCCCGCCCCTCCCGCTCGGTGCCCGCGATCGTGGCCGGCTTGGCGCCGCGCTCCCGCGCCCAGTTCCGGATCACGTCGTGGTTGGTGGTCACCAGGCTGCGGCCGGGGCGCTCCGGGCGGTCGGCGGTGGACGAGATGAGCTGCGAGGAACGTACTGACCGCGAGGTGCTCCGCCCGGTCCGGACGCCGGTCGCCGTACCGCCGGTCGCCGTGCCCGCCCGCGCCGACGCGCGGGGCGCCGTGGACTTCCGGGCCGCCGACGTGGTCTTCTTCGCCGGGGCCGCCTTCGCGGCGGCCTTCCTGGCCGGGGCCTTCTTCGCCGCCGCTGTCTTCTTCGCCGCTGGAGCCTTCGCCGCCGCCGTCTTCTTCGCCGCCGCCTTCTTCGCCGGGGCGGCCTTGTTCGCGGCCTGCGCCCGGCCCGGGGCGGCCTTGTTCGCCGCCCGGCCCGACGCCGCCTTCTTCGTGGCGGCGGCCCGTCCGGCGGACGCCCGCGTCCCCGTCGCCCGACCGGCGGGCCCGGTGCTGCGACGTGCGGCACCGCCCGAGGGACGCTCCGCCCGCAGGGTCTTCGCCAGGGTCTTCACCAGATCCGGCTTGCGCAGGGCGGAGATACCGGAGACTCCGCGCTTGCGCAGCTGTCCCCGGATCTCGTCCACCTTCATCCGGGAGATCTCGGACTCGGAGATCGTCGGGGTGTTCGGGGTCTGGTTGCCCGGCTGCCGTTTCGTCCTGGTCGCAGTCCCGCCGCGACCTGAGCTGTTCCGCTGAGCCATGGGACGCTCACGCTCCTAGACAGTTGGTCCTCGGCGCGCGGCGGGTCCCAGTGCCGCACCGCGCGGTGCGGCATACCCGTCAGGACCGGTCCGAACCTCCGAGAGGGGCACTCATGCCCGAGGCGTCGTCCGCGGCACCCCCGGTCGGCCCGGCCGCACCCGACGGCTCGGCCGCACCCGACGGCCCGGCGACACCCGACGGCCCGGCGACACCCGACGGCCCGGCCGCACCCGACGCCCGACCGCACCCTGACTGCTCGGCCGCGCCCGACGGCCCCAACTACCCGACGGCGCCCCAACTACCCGGTCGCGCCCGACGGCCCGGCCGCGCCCGACGGCCCGGCCGCGCCCGGGGACGGCTCGAAGAGGTGAGCGAACGCCGCGAGGTTGGCGGTGGACTCGCCCCGCTTGACCCGCCACTCCCACTCCCGCCGGATCGAGCTGCCGAAGCCGATCTCCAGCATCGTGTCGAAGGACTCGTCGGCGTACGTCAGCACCGCGCCCAGCAGCCGGTCCAGCTCGTCGGCGTCGATTCCGGCCGGGTTGACGCGACCGGTCAGGTAGACGTCGCCGACCGCGTCGACGGAGAACGACACGCCGTACATGCGGGCGTTGCGCTGCAACAGCCAAGCCCACAGCTCCTCGCGCCGCTCGTCCGGCTGGCGCATCACGAACGCCTCGATCCGCAGCGCGTGCTCACCGACGATGAGGTTGCAGATCGTCTTCAGCTTGTGGGTCCCCGGCAGCGTGACCGCGTACGAGCCCGGGCCGGTCGACTCCCAGGCCAGCTCCCGCTCGTCGCAGACCGACTCGATCAGGGCCGCAAGATCACTCTTCCCGCTCATCGGATCCACTCTACGGCCGGCACCGCCCCGGCACCGGACGACGACGACCGGCACGACGAGGACCGGAGGCCGGCACGACGAGGACCGAAGGTTGGCACGACGAGGACCGGAGGCCGGCACGACAGCGGGCCGGCGGCCGGGACAACAGCGGGCCGGCGGTATGGCGCGACGGCAGGTGGTGGTTGGCGCGCGAACGGTCACCAGGAGCAGGACATCGCCGGGCCGCAGGCCAGCTCGGAGGCGAGCCGGGCCCGATGCGCGGCGATCGCCTCGCCGTAGACGGTGAGCAGCCCGGAGGCGGTGCGGTGCCAGGAGAAGTTGCGGGCGTGCCGGGCGGCGCCCCGGGCCAGGTCGGCGCGGTGGAGCCGGTCCGGCAGCAGGCGCCCGAGCGTACGGGCCCAGTCGGCCGGGTCGTGGCCGTCGATCAGCACGCCGCTGACCTGGTCCCGCACGGCGGTCACCAGGCCGCCGACGGCGGCGGCCACCACCGGCGTACCGCAGGCCTGCGCCTCCAGCGCGACCAGGCCGAAGGACTCGTTGTACGACGGCACCGCGACCAGGTCGGCGGCCCGGTACAGGGCGGGCAGGTCGTCTCCGGTCTGCGGGGGCAGGAAGCACACCCGGTCGGCGACGCCGAGCGTGCCGGCCAGCTCCATGAGGGCGGTCGGCCGGTCCAGGCCGCTGCCGCTGGGGCCCCCGCAGATCACCACGGTCACCTCGTCGGCGAGCACCGGGTCGCGCTCGCGCAGCGCGGCCACCGCGCGGATGAGCACGTCCGGGGCCTTCAGCGGCTGGATGCGGCCGACGAAGGCCACCACGTACCCGGTGGCGGGCAGCCCGAGCCGGCGGCGGGCCTCGACGGCGACCCGGTCGCGGTTCCCCGGGGCCGGGCGGAACCGGTCCAGGTCCACGCCGGGCTCGACCACGGCGACGCGGGCCGGGTCGGCGTCGTACCGGTCGATCAGGTCACGGGCCTCGACCGCCGTGTTCGCGACCAGCCGGTCGGCCTCGGTGACCACCTGTTCCTCGCCGATGACGCGGGCCTTCGGCTCGGGCCGGTCCCCGGCGGCGAGCTGGGCGTTCTTGACCTTCGCCAGCGTGTGCGCGGTGTGCACCAGCGGCACGCCCCAGCGCTCCTTGGCCAGCCAGCCGACCTGGCCGGAGAGCCAGTAGTGGGAGTGGATCAGGTCGTAGTGGCCCGGGGGCCGGGACGCCTCGGCGCGCAGCACGCCGGCGGTGAAGGCGCAGAGCTGCCCCGGCAGCTCCTCCTTGGTGAGCCCTTCGAGGGGGCCGGAGGTGACGTGCCGGACGTGCACCCCGGGCGCCGTCTCGACCACCGGGGGGAGATCGCCGGAGGTGGCCCGGGTGAAGATCTCCACCTCGACGCCCGCCTCGGCCAGCCGCCGGGCGACCTCCAGAATGTAGACGTTCATGCCGCCGGCGTCGCCGGTGCCCGGCTGGTGCAGGGGCGAGGTGTGTACCGAGAGCGTCGCGATCCGCCGGGGGCGGGGCCACGGGCGCGCACCGCGCTGACGACCCACACCGGTGTGCAACTCCGCCACGTCCGCTCCCTTTGTCACGGTTTATGCCGTCCGCACGCCCGGCGCCCTTCGGACAACGTCCCCGGCCGATGTCATCTTCCCCATCGGGCACCCCTAATGCGCCGGGACGGCGCCCGGGCGTGACGGACCTCATCACCGCTCCCCCCGGCACCCGCCCGGGGGCCCGGGGGAGAATGGCCGGATGACCTCTGTCGCCGTCGTCACCGGAGCGTCCAGCGGGATCGGTGCGGCCACCGCCCGCCGGCTCGCCGCCGAGGGATTCCACGTCCTCGCCGCCGCGCGGCGTACCGACCGGTTGGCCGCCCTGGTGGCCGAGATCGAGGCTGCGGGGGGCGCGGCCACCGCCGTGGCCTGCGACGTCACCTCCGACGAGTCGGTGGCCGGCCTGGCCGGGGCGGCGGCGGCCCTGGGTCCGGTCGCCCTCCTGGTCAACAACGCCGGCGGCGCGCGCGGCCTGGACCCGGTCGAGTCCGGGTCGGTCGGCGACTGGCAGTGGATGTACGACGTGAACGTGCTCGGCACGCTGCGCGTCACCCAGGCGCTGCTGCCCGCGCTGGAGGCGTCCGGGGCCGGCACCATCGTGGTCGTCTCCTCGACCGCCGGCTTCACCGTGTACGAGGGCGGAGGCGGCTACGCCGCCGCGAAGCACGCGCAGACGGCGATCGCCGGCACGCTGCGGCTGGAACTGTGCGGCCGACCGGTGCGCGTGATCGAGATCGACCCCGGCATGGTCCGGACGGACGAGTTCGGGCTGGTCCGCTTCGCGGGCGACGCCGAGCGGGCGGCGGCCGTCTACGCCGGGGTCGCCGAGCCGCTGGTCGCCGAGGACGTCGCCGACTGCATCGCCTGGTGCGCGACGCGCCCGCAGCACGTCAACGTGGACCGCCTCGTCGTACGCCCGCTGGCGCAGGCCGCCCAGCACAAGGTGCACCGGGTCGGCTGAGCCGGCCCGGACGGTCGCGGAGATGGCGGGCACGGCGCGGCGCCGGCCACTCGGCGTGGTGACCCGGGGGACGACGAACCCGAACCGGCTCCGCCGGGTGGACAACTGGATCGTCGAGACCTGCGGCGAGGCGCTGCGCGAGGCGGCCGACCCGCTGGTGGTGGACCTCGGCTACGGCGCCAGCCCGGTGACCGCCGTCGAGCTGCGCGCCCGGCTCGCCACCGCGGTCCGCCCCGACGTGCGGGTCGTCGGGCTGGAGATCGATCCGGTACGCGTCGCCGCCGCCCAGCCGTCCGCCGACCCGCCCCGGCTCACCTTCGCCCGGGGCGGGTTCGAGCTGGCCGGGCTGCGGCCCGCCCTGGTCCGCGCGTTCAACGTCCTGCGCCAGTACGACGAGCGCGAGGTCGCCGACGCCTGGCGCACCATGACCGCCGGGCTGGCCCCGGGCGGGCTGCTGGTCGAGGGCACCTGCGACGAGTTGGGGCGGCTCGGCGGCTGGCTGCTGGTCGACGCCGACGGCCCCCGTACGCTCACCCTCGCCGCGAAGCTCACCACTCTGGACACCCCGGCGGAGCTGGCCGAACGGCTGCCCAAGGCGCTGATCCACCGCAACGTGCCCGGCGAGCGGATCCACGACCTGATCCGCGCGCTCGACGACGCCTGGCACGCCGCCGCCGGCTACGCCCCGTACGGCCCGCGCCAACGCTGGCTGCGCGCGGTCTCCGCGATCCGCGAGACGGGCTGGCCGATCCTGGACGGCCCCCGCCGCTGGCGCCACGGCGAACTCACCCTCCCCTGGCCCGCGATCGCCCCCACCTGACCTCGTCGGCGGGGAGGCGGGGTCAGATGGTGCAGTTGATGAGGATCGGTTCGGGGTGGAGGGTGACGCCGAAGCGGTCGTGGACGCCGTCGCGGATTTCCCGGGCCAGCTCGACCAGGGACGCGGTGCTGGCGGTGCCGCTGCGGTTGGTCAGGGCGAGGGTGTGCTTGCTGGAGATGGCGACACCCTCCGGCCCCGGGTGGCCCTTGCCGAAGCCGGCCTTGTCGATCAGCCAGGCGGCGCTGACCTTCACCACGTCACCCGCGCCGGGCCAGGCGGGCGGCTCGCCGATGTCGGCGGCGCACTCCCGCAGCAGCTCGTACGCGGCGACGTCGAGCACCGGGTTGGTGAAGAACGAGCCGACCGAGCGGGTGTCCGGGTCGGCCGCGTCGAGCACCATGCCCTTGCCGGCGCGCAGCCGCAGGACGGTGGCGCGGGCGTCGGCCAGCGGCACCCGGTCCCCCACCTGCACGCCGAGCGCCCGGGCCAGTTCCGCGTAGCGCACGGGGCCGGACAGCGGCGAGCGGGCGAGCCGGAAGTCGACGGAGAGCACCACCCACCGGTCGCTGTACTTGAAGATGCTGGACCGGTACGCGAAGCCGCAGTCGGCGGCGGCGATCCGCCCGACGGTCCCGTCGACCCGGTCGTGGACCACGACGCCGGTGATGGTCTCGGCGACCTCCTGGCCGTACGCGCCGACGTTCTGGATCGGGGTGGCGCCGGTCGAGCCGGGAATGCCGGAGAGGCACTCCAGCCCGGACCAGCCGTTGGCGACGGTGGTGGCGACCAGCTCGTCCCAGGGTTCGCCGGCCTCGACGCGTACGGTGACGGTGTCGGCGTCCTCGGCGACCACCCGCAGGCCCCGGGAGCGCACCAGGACGACGGTGCCGGGGAAGCCTGCGTCCCCGATCACGACGTTGCTGCCCCCGGCGAGGAGCAGGACCTGCTCGTCTCGGCCGGCCGCCTCCCGCACGGCCCGCACGATCCCGTCGGCGTCGTTGCCGGCGACGACGCGGCCGGCCGGGCCACCCAGGCGTAAAGTGGTGTATCGCGCCAGGTCGCACGTCGTGGCGGGTTCGGTTCCGGTTGTCGGCTGGGCGTAGACGTCTGACACGCCTTTCACCCTAGGCTGAGGGGTAGCCGCGGCGCCCACTGGTGGCCCGGTCACCCCCGGGAGGATGGCGATGAGCAGACTGCACGCAACGAAGGACTTCTGGCTGGGAGCGCTCCGGGCGGAGGGCCCGGCGTTCGCCGCAGCCGTGGCCGAGGCGCCGCCGGAGACACCGGTGCTGTCCTGTCCCGGCTGGACCGTCGCCGACCTGACACTGCACCTCACCTCGATCTACCGCTGGGTGCACTCGTTCGCGGGCACGGGCGCGGCCACCCCGTCGCCCGGCGGGTCGAAGCCGGTCGAGCCGGAGCCGGGCGTCGCCCCGCTCCAGCTCTGGCAGCAGGCGTACGACCAGCTGATGACCCTCTTCGACGGCCTCGACCCGGAGGCCCCGGCGTGGAACTGGGCGCCGCAGCCGAAGCGGGCGGGCTTCTGGCCGCGCCGGATGGCGCACGAGACCGCGGTGCACCGGTGGGACGCCCAACTCGCCATCGCGGCGGGCGAGCCGATCGAGGCGAAGCTCGCCGCTGACGGGGTGAGCGAGATCCTGGACACCTGGCTGCCTGCCGGCCGGCGCCGCACCGCCGGCCAGTGGCGCGGGGTGGTGCAGATCTCCGCCGTCGACGCCGGGCAGGAGTGGTTCCTGCGGCTGCGCGGCGAGGGCGTGGCCCTGCTCGACACGGCCACCATCTTCGACCACGACGACCACCACGCCCGGGCGCAGGTCAGCGGCACCGCGAGCGACCTGCTGCTGGCGCTCTGGGGCCGGGTCGGCCTCGACACGCTGGACGTGGCCGGCGACCGCACCCTGCTGGAGGGCCTCCGCGTCGGCTGATTCACCGCCGCGCGGAGCCGGGCCCCGAGGGCTCCGCGCGATCCCACCGCACGTACGAAGAGAGTGGCCGCCCGGCACAGGCGGCCACTCTCTTCGCGTCCAGCCCCACCGGTAACCGGCAGAGAGCGCTCTCTTGACACCGGGCGGGACCAACCACCACCCTGTCGTGAGAGCGCTCTCTCAGCTCTGCTCCACCACCTGCCTCACCACCTCAGACGACCTGAGAGGGGTCCGACCGATATGGGTGTCTTTCCGCGCCGCCGCCTGGCGGCGGTGGCCCTCGTCGCCGCCACCGCGCTGTTCGCCACCGCCGGCTGCGCCGGCGACGAACCCGCCGAGGACGGCAAGATCACGTTGACCGTGGACGTGTTCAGCCAGTTCGGCTACGAAGAGCTCTACAAGGAATACATGGCCAGCCACCCGAACGTGAAGATCGTCGAGCGTGGCACGGGCACCAACCTCGACGACTACTCGCCGAAGCTGACCCAGTGGCTCGCCGCCGGCAAGGGCGCGGGCGACGTCGTCGCCATCGAAGAGGGGTTGATGGTCGAGTACAAGGCCAACCCCGACAACTTCGTCAACCTGCTCGACCACGGCGGGGCCGAGCTCCAGGGCAACTTCCTGGAGTGGAAGTGGAAGGGCGGGATGACCCAGGACGGCAAGCTGATCGGCCTGGGCACCGACGTCGGCGGCATGGCCATGTGCTACCGCAAGGACCTGTTCGCCAAGGCCGGCCTGCCCACCGACCGCGAGGCGGTGTCGAAGCTCTGGCCGACCTGGCAGGAGTACATCAAGGTCGGTGAGCAGTTCAAGGCGAAGAACACCGGCGCCGCGTTCCTGGACGCCGCGACCAACATCTTCAACACGATCGTGCTCCAGACGGCCGGCAACGCGCAGGGCTACCACTACTACGACACCAGCGGAAACCTGGTGGTGGACAGCAACCCGGCGGTCCGGCAGGCCTGGGACACCACGATGGACATCATCGACTCCGGCCTCTCCGGCAAGTACGGCTCCTGGTCCGAGGAGTGGGTGTCGGCCTTCAAGCAGGCCAAGTTCGCCACAATCGCCTGCCCGGCCTGGATGACGGGCGTCATCGAGGGCAACGCCGGCGTCGAGGCCAAGGGCAAGTGGGACATCGCCCGGGTGCCCGGCGACGGCGGCAACTGGGGCGGGTCCTGGCTCGCCGTGCCGACGCAGAGCAAGCACCGCGCCGAGGCCATCGAGCTGGCGAAGTTCCTGACCAGCGCCAAGGGCCAGATCGGGGCGTTCAAGGCCAAGGGCCCGCTGCCCTCCTCGCCGCAGGCGCTGGCCGACCCCGCGATCGTCGACGCCAAGAACGCGTACTTCTCCGACGCCCCCGTCGGGCAGATCTTCGGCGAGGGCGCCAAGACGCTGAAGCCCGTCTACATGGGGCCGAAGAACCAGGCCGTCCGCACCGAGGTCGAGAACGCCGTCCGGACGGTGGAGCTGGGTCAGCGCAAGCCCGATCAGGGCTGGACGGACGCGGTCAACAACGCGAAGAAGGCCGCCGCCAAGTAGCCCGAGCCGGGGATGCGGGCGGGAGGGCGCCGGGGGCGCCGGTCCCGCCCGCACCCGGGAAAGGAGTGGTCCGGGCATGACCGTCCAGCTCGACCCGCGCCCGCCGGTCGCACCGGCGCCCCGCACCGGTCGGCGTCCACCGACGATGCGGTTCAGCCGCCTCGACACGAAGTACTCGCCCTACCTGTTCATCGCCCCGTTCTTCGTGCTCTTCGGGGTGTTCGGGGCGTACCCGCTGATCTACACCTTCTGGGTCTCCCTGCACGACTGGGACCTGCTCGGCAGCAACCACCCGTTCGTCGGGCTGGAGAACTACAGCCGGCTGCTGGAGGACGCCGACTTCTGGCACGCCGTGGTCAACACCCTCGGCATCTTCGTCATCTCCACCGTCCCGCAGCTGCTGGCCGCGCTCTGGCTGGCCAACCTGCTCAACCGGCAGCTGCGGGCCCGGACGACGTTCCGGATGGCGGTGCTGATCCCGAACATCACGTCGACGGCGGCGGTCGCGATCGTCTTCGGTGTGCTCTTCGGCCGCGAGTTCGGCATGGTCAACTGGCTGCTCGACCTGGTCGGGATCGACGCGATCGAGTGGAAGTCCAACCGGTTCGCGTCCTGGGTGGCCATCTCCACCATGGTCGACTGGCGGTGGACCGGCTACAACGCGCTGATCTTCCTGGCCGCGATGCAGGCCATCCCGCGCGACCTCTACGAGTCGGCCGCCATCGACGGGGCCGGCCGGGCCCGCCAGTTCTGGTCGATCACCGTGCCGCTGCTCAAGCCGACGATCATCTTCACCGTCATCATCTCCACCATCGGCGGGCTCCAGCTCTTCACCGAGCCCCGGCTGTTCCACTCCGGCACCAACCCGATCCGGGGCGGGACGCTACGGGAGTCGCAGACCGTGACCATGTACATGTTCGAGAACGCCTTCGCGCCCCACTACAACTTCGGGTACGGCTCGGCGGTGGCGTGGCTGCTCTTCGCGCTGATCGCGGTCGTCGCGGCGATCAACGTGCTGCTCCTGCGCCGGCTCGGCGGCACGAAGCCCCCGAAGGCGGACGCGAAGTCGAAGGAGGGAGCGCGATGAACCGCCTCTGGTCCGCCAGCCGGCTCACCTACGCCGCGCTGATCGCCGCCGGGGTCATGTCGATCTTCCCGATCTACTGGATGTTCGTGGTGGCGAGCCGCTCCAACGACGCGATGGGCCAGCTGCCGCCCCCGGTCACCCCCGGCGGCAACTTCGGCGCGAACGTGTCCCGCCTGCTGGACAACACCGACGCGTACTTCGTCGCCGGCCTGGTCAACTCGGCGATCGTGGCGACCACGGTCACCGTCTCGGTGGTCTTCTTCTCCACGCTGGCCGGGTTCGCCTTCGCCAAGCTGCGGTTCCGGGGGCGCAACGCGCTGCTCATGGTGATCATCGCGACGATGATGGTGCCCACCCAGCTCGGCGTCATCCCGCTCTACCTGCTGATGACGAAGCTGAACTGGAACGACCGGCTGCCGGCGGTGATCGTGCCGGCCCTGGTCACCGGCTTCGGGGTGTTCATGATGCGGCAGTACGCGGGCCAGGCGGTCAGCAACGAGCTGATCGAGGCGGCCCGGGTGGACGGCTGCAACACCGCGCGGATCTACTGGAACGTCGTGCTGCCGGCGCTGCGCCCGGCCGCCGCCGTGCTGGGGCTGCTCACGTTCATGACGACCTGGAACGACTTCCTCTGGCCGTACGCTGTCCTCAACGACCCGGAGAACCCCACCGTGCAACTGGCCCTGCGCACCCTGTCCGACGGCTACTACACGGACATGTCCCAGGTGTTCACGGGAACGGCCATCGCGACCCTCCCGCTGTTGCTGGTCTTCGTCCTGTTCGGCCGCCAGATCATCGGCGGCATCATGGAAGGTGCGGTCAAGGCGTGAGCACTCTGCGATTCCCCGACGAGTTCGTCTGGGGTGCGGCCACCGCCGCGTACCAGATCGAGGGCGCGGCCACCGACGACGGTCGTGGCCCGTCGATCTGGGACACCTTCAGCCGTACGCCGGGCAAGGTCCACCACGGCCACACCGGCGACGTGGCCTGCGACCACTACCACCGGTACGCCGACGACGTGGCGCTGATGGCGGAGCTGGGGCTGCGGGCGTACCGCTTCTCGGTGGCCTGGCCCCGGATCCAGCCGGACGGCACCGGCCCGGTCAACCCGCGCGGCCTGGACTTCTACGACCGGCTGACCGACGCGCTGCTGGCCCGGGGCATCGACCCGATCGTCACGCTCTACCACTGGGACCTGCCGCAGGCCCTCCAGGACCGGGGCGGCTGGACCAACCGCGAGACCGCCGAGCACTTCGCCACGTACGCCACGGCGGTGCACACCCGGCTCGGCGACCGGATCCGCACCTGGACCACGCTCAACGAGCCGTGGTGCTCGGCCTACCTCGGCTACGGCAACGGGGTGCACGCCCCCGGCGAGCAGGACCCGGGGGCGGCCTTCACCGCCGTACACCATCTGCTGCTCGGGCACGGCCTGGCGGCCCGCGCGCTGCGCGCGGCCGGCGCGCAGACCGTCGGGATCACGGTCAACCCGGCCGACGTGCGCGCGGCCGACCCGGACAGCGCCGCGGACGCGGCGGCGGTGCGCCTGGTCGACGGCCTGCACAACCGGATCTTCCTCGACCCCCTGCTGCGGGCGGCCTACCCGGACGACGTGCTGGAACACGTGGCCCGCATCGTCGAGCCGACGTTCGTCCGCGACGGCGACGAGAAGCTGATCGCCGCCCCGATCGACCTGCTCGGCATCAACTACTACGCCCCCACCTACGTCGCCGGCCGGCCGGACGGCGCGGGCGGCAGCGCCTGGCCGGGCACCGAGGGCGCGGTGGAGTTCCTCCCGCCGACCGGGCCGCTGACCGACATGGGGTGGATGATCGAACCGGCCGGGCTGACCCGGCTGCTGGAACGCATCGCCACGGACTACCCCGGCGTGCCGCTGATGGTCACCGAGAACGGCGCCGCGTTCCCCGACAAGGCCGACGCCGACGGCGCCGGGCGGGTGGTGGACGCGGACCGCATCGCCTACCTCGACGGGCACCTGCGCGCCGTGCACGAGGCGATCTCCCGGGGAGTGGACCTCCGGGGCTATCTCGTATGGTCGTTGCTGGACAACTTCGAGTGGGCCGAGGGCTACCGTCGACGGTTCGGGATCATCCACGTCGACTATCTGACGCAGCGACGCACACCGAAGTCCAGCGCCCGGTGGTACCAGGAGGTGATCTCCCGGAACGGGCTGTGACGAGGGTGGTAACGGGGATGACGACGGCGCAGCGGCCGACGCTGGAAGCGGTGGCCCGGCGGGCGGGCGTCTCGCGGGCAACCGTGTCCCGGGTGGTGAACGGCTCCACGACGGTCGCCGAGCCCATCCGGGACGCGGTCCGCCGGGCGGTGGCCGAGCTGGGGTACGTGCCGAACCTGGCCGCCCGCAGCCTGGTCACCCAGCGGACCGACTCGATCGCCCTGGTGCTGCCGGAGGCCGCCACCCGGGTCTTCTCCGACGACCAGGTCTTCCCCGGAATCATCCGGGGCGCGGCGCAGGAGCTGGAGGCGGCCGACAAGCAGCTCGTGCTGATGCTGGCCGGCTCGCCCGCCGGGCACGACCGGGTCGAGCGCTACACCACCGGCCGGCACGTCGACGGGGTGCTCTTCGCCTCGCTGCACGGCGAGGACCCGCTGCCCGGCCGGCTCGCCCGGCTGGGCATCCCCGTCGTGTGCAGCGGTCGCCCGCTCGACGGCGCCGACGTGCCCTACGTCGACGTCGACCACGTCGGCGGGGTGGCCACGGCGGTGCGGCACCTGCTCGACAGCGGGCGCCGCCGGATCGCCACCATCGCCGGCCCGCAGGACATGGTGGCCGGCATCGAGCGGCTCGCCGGCTACCGGAACACGGTTGCCGAGGCCGGCCTGCCGGAGCTGGTGGCGACCGGCGACTTCACCCGCGAGTCCGGGGCGACGGCGATGCGGCAGCTCCTCGCCGAGCACCCCGACCTGGACGCCGTCTTCGCCGCCTCCGACCTGATGGCGCACGCCGCCCTGCGGACGCTGCGCGAGGCGGGTCGGCGGGTGCCCGACGACGTGGCGGTGATCGGCTTCGACGACATCGAGACGGCCGCGTACACCGAGCCGCCACTGACCACCGTCCGCCAGCCGATCGTGCAGCTGGGCCGGCAGATGACCCGGCTGCTGCTGCGGCTGGCCGCCGGCGAGGCCATCGAGCCCGTGGTGCTCCCCACCGAGCTGATCGTCCGCGAGTCGGCCTGACCGGCTGCCCGGATAACCGGTCGAGCCGCGTGGGGGTCCGGCGGTAGCGTCGCCGCCGTGACCCCACCGACCCGGCTGATCCGCGTGCCCGCTCTCTCCGACGTCGCCGAGTACGCGTACGCGGCCACGGTCGAGCCGCCCGCCCGGCTGGTGTTCACCGCCGGCGCCTGCCCGCTCGACGCCGAGGGGCGAACCGTCGCGCCCGGCGACCCGGTCGGGCAGGCCCGGCAGGTGATGACCAACCTGGAGACCGCCCTCGCGGCGGCCGGGGCCCGGCTCACCGACGTCGTCAAGACCACCGTGTACGTGGCGTCGTCCCGCCAGGCCGACCTGGTGGCCGTGTGGGAGGTGGTCCGGGACGCGTTCGGCGCCCACGAGCCGCCCGGCACCCTGCTCGGGGTGGCCGTGCTGGGCTACCCCGACCAGCTCGTCGAGGTGGAGGCCGTCGCCGCCGTACGCGAGGAGAACTGACGTGCGGCTCCGGACCGCCCGCCCCGACGACGCGTCCGCCGTGGTGGCGATGCGTGCGATCGTGCACCCCTACCTGGTGCGCGGCGTCGAGTCGACCCGGCAGATGATCGCCCAGCCCCCGCCCGGCGAGGACTGGACCGCGTACGTCGCCGAGGTCGACGACGCCGTGGTCGGCTGGGTGTCGGCGTACCGCAACGACCGGACCTCGGAGCCGGACGTCGGCGAGATCTCCACCCTGCACGTCCATCCCGAGCACCGGGGCCGGGGCGCCGGCACCGCGTTGCTGACCGCCGCGCTCGGGCACCTGCGCGACATCGGGGCGCGCCGGATCCGCACCTGGGCGCTGCCGGAGTCGCTGCCGTTCGCCCGCCGGCACGGCTTCACGCCGAGCCGGGAGCTGCGCTACTCGGCGCTGGACCTGCGGCCGGCCCCGCCGATGCCGGAGCCGCCGCCGGGCGTACGGCTGCTTGCGCTGACCGACGTCGAGCCGCGTCGGGTCTACCTGGCCGAGGTGGCGGCGGCGGCCGACGAGCCGGAGGACGTGCCCGCCGACGCGATCAGCTACGAGAGCTGGCGCTCCGAGATCTGGGACAGCCCGGGCCTGGACCACGTGGCCAGCACGGTGGCGGAAATCGGCGGCGAGGTGGTGTCCTTCAGCCTCGTCCAGCGCGACGGCGACCGGATGTGGTCGGACTACACCGGCACGGTGCCGGCGCACCGGGGGCGTGGGCTCGCGCGCCTGGTCAAGACGGCGGCACTGCACCGCGCCGCCGCCGGCGGGGTACGCATCGCCTACACCTCGAACGACGAGGCGAACGCGCCGATGCTGGCGGTCAACGTCCGGCTCGGCTACCGCCCGGTCGGCTCGAGCTGGTCCTGCCTGCGCGACCTTTCCTGACGGGTCCCGGCCGGCGGCCTGTCCTGACGGGTCCCGGTCAGCCGGCCGCGTGGCCGGGCCCTGGCGGCGCAGGCACGGCTCGCTCCTCCGTGATGGACTGGCCGAGGGAGCGGCGGGCCAGCAGGGTCGCCCCGGCGACGGCGGCCGGCATGACGATCACCGCGCCGAGCGGAATCAGGAAGCAGACGAAGACCGCCACCCCGAAGCCGAGCGTGGTCGGCCGGTCCGCCTTGAGGATGGACCGCCGGTCCGGCAACCGCATGCCGCGCCGGTAGAAGGGGGCCCCGACGAGTTCCACGGCGAGCAGCCAGCCGCCGACCGCCGCCCCGATCACCGGCACCACGGTCTGGCCGACCACCGGGATGAAGCCCGCGGCGAAGAGCGGGATGCCGAAGAGGATCGACAGGCCCACCAGCCGCAGCGAGTCGGCGATGCTGCGCCGCAGCGACGGCCAGAACGGCACGTCGACCGCGTTGGGGGTGCCGCCGAGGCGCTCCTCGACCCGTTCGGAGATCTTCTCGTAGAACGGGTCGCCGATGACCAGGGTGACGGCGGTGAAGCTGACCACCGCGAGCAGGCCGCCGAGGCCGAGGAAGGCCAGCCCGGCGACCACGCGGACGAGGCTGCGCGAGGTGGTCGACCAGTCGTCGGCGAACGGGGTGACCAGCGCGGCCAGGTCGTCGACGAAGTACGCCAGGGTGGCGAACGCGGTCACGAAGATCGCGCCCGAGATCAACGCCGGAATGACGCCGAGCAGCATCAGCCCGGGATTGCGGACGTAGAGGCCGAGGCCGCGCAGGAGCAGGCCCACGCCGGTGAAGAACCGGCCGGCGGCACCGGTCACGGGCGCGGCGATGCGGGGTGCGTTCACGACCGCAGAGCCTAGTTGTACCCCACGAGTGCGGGCTCCGGACCCGCGCGCTACTGCCAGGTGGCGGTGTCGGGGTCGATGCCGTGGGCGCGTGCGTTGGCGTCGATGCTCTGCCGGAACCACGTGGTGAGTCCGGCGCGGATGCCGTCGTAGTGGGCGGTGAACCCGGGGTCGGCCTCGTACATGCGGCCGAGACAGACCTGCATCTGCCTGGTGAGGGGAAAGTACGAGGCGAACACCGTGCGGTGCCGCTCGACGAGTTGGTTGGCGCGCGGGCTGCCAGGGGTGACACCGGCGTCCATCGCGTCCGCGAGGGCACGGTCGAGGTCGGCGACCGCGTCGGCGACGGCCTGCCACTCCTCCGGGCTGCGGAGGGCGGAGCGTTCGGCGTACTGCTGCCACTGCGTCGTGTCCCCGTAGCGCTGACGGGCCCGGGCGGGCGAGTCCGGGTCCCACCGGGGGCCGAAGATCGCGGCCTGCTGCTCGGCGGTCAGCAGCAGGCCGCGTTCGTGGGCGACGATCATCCGGTCCAGGCCGGCGCCGAGCTGCTGGAGACGCTCGATCCGTTGGGCGATCTGGGTGCGCTGCGCGCGCAGTGCGCCGGGCACGTCCGCCGCCGAGTCGTCCAGGATGGCCCGGATCCCGTCCAGGCCGAGGCCGAGTTCCCGGTAGACGACGATGCGGTGCAGGCGTTCCAGATCGCCGGCGGTGTAGAGCCGGTATCCGCCGGTCGTACGCAGCGACGGTCGCGCCAGACCGATGTCGTCCCAGTGGTGCAGCGCGCGGACCGTCACGCCCAGACGCGTCGAGACCTGGCCGACGGTCAGGCCGTCCGCGTCGGTGGCGTCAGGCATGCTCCTCATTGTCGCCGCGACCGGCGCCCGGTGGGGTGATCCCGATGGCTTCAAGGTTCCGCGCCTCCTGGCTGGCCGGGTCGAAGGGCTTCGCCGCGGTGAAGATGATCCGTGCGTTCTCGGGGGTGATCACCTCCACGTCGCGGGTGTTCCAGGGGGTGTCCCGTGGGCCGTCGACCGAGTCCGGACGCAACGCACGACATGCCTCGACGAGGGAGTCGATCTGGCTGAGCACGCCCGAGAAACTGAAGCTCATCGCCGGTGTCTGCGCCGGCACGCTCTCCGCCGAGCGGAGGAGCACGTCCTGGAACGCCCACCGGCGCAGGTGCACGAGCGTGCCGGGGATGCTGAACAGCTCGAAGAACCCGAGACCACGAGTCCAGAAGTCCACCGACGCCGCCAGGTCGGTCGTGGGGATCGTCACGAACGCCGGCATTCCGTAGATGCCCCGGAACGGCTCCGGCGCGACCGCGTCCGGGCCGGGAGTGGGCACGGGACTCATCTCGAAAGCGTCGTAGTAGTCACTCATGCACCTACCCTCCGGCCTCACGCACCGTGAGGGTCAAGCCGGATCCGTGACAATCCCACTGCGCAGCCGTGGGCGTGACCGGGCGACGCCGGAGGAGGCGGGCCACCGGCTGGGGACGGCCGAGCGGGCACGGCAGGATGGACGGGTGCGGGCGGCCCGGTTGATCTCGTTGGTCCTGCTGCTCCAGGCGCGGGAGACGATGACCGCGGCGGAGCTGGCCCGGGAGCTGGAGGTCTCCGAGCGGACCGTCTACCGGGACGTGCTGGCGCTCTCCGCCGCCGGGGTGCCCGTCTACGCCGACCGGGGCCGCACCGGCGGCTACCGGCTGCTCGGCGGCTACCGGACCCGGCTGACCGGGCTGACCCGGGACGAGGCGGAGGCGCTCTTCCTGGCCGGGCTGCCCGGGCCGGCGGGCGACATGGGGCTCGCCGACGCCGTCGCCTCGGCCGAGCTGAAGGTGCTGGCCGCGCTGCCGCCCACGCTCCGCGACGCCCCGGCCCGCACCGGGCAGCGGTTCCACCTGGACGTGCCGGGCTGGTTCCGGGAGGTGGGACCGCCGCCGTGGCTGACCGAGCTGGCCGGCGCGGTCTGGCGGGACCGGGTGGTCGAGCTGCGCTACCGGCGCGGTGACCGCGAGGTGACGCGCACCGTGCGGCCGTACGGGCTGGTGCTCAAGAACGGCGTCTGGTATCTGGTGGGCCGCGTCGGCGACGACGTGCGCACCTACCGGGTGGACCGGGTCACCGGCGTGCGGGTGGCCCCGGAGACCTTCGACCGGGACGAGGGCTTCGACCTGGCCGGGTACTGGCGGGAACAGGCCGAGGCGTTCCACCGGGGCGTGCTGCGCGAGTGGGCCACCGTCCGGCTCAGCCCCGCCGGCCTGCGCCAGCTCCGGCACGTGGCGGACGCCCCCTTCGCGTACGACGAGGCCGTCGCCGCCGCCGGCGGCCCCGACGGGCAGGGCTGGGTGGTGACCCGGCTGCCCGTCGAGTCCGTCGACGTCGCGTACCACCAGTTGCTCGGGCTGGGCCCGGAGGTGGAGGTGCTCGACCCGCCGGAGCTGCGGGCGCGGCTGGCCGAGGCGGCCGAGCGGACGGCCCGCCGCTACGCCGGCCCCGAGCCGGGCCCGGACTTTCAGCCGGGTCAGCGGTAGCCGCTGTCGTCGGCCGGCAGGCCGGGCTCCACCACCTCCGTGTTGTAGCGCGCCCAGTGCGGCCGGGTGCCGTCCAGGTCGGTGAAGCCGTACACCTGCGCCAGCCCTCCGCTGTCGAGCGACTCGCCGTTCCAGCGGGCCCGGTCCGGGTCGGCGGCCAGGGCGGCCACCGCGCGCCCGACGAAGGCCGGCGTCTCCGACATGACGAAGTGCGGTTCCTTGGCGGCGCCGTCGCGCCAGTTCTCCTCGGTGACGCCGTAGTGCTCCAGCATCGCCTCGGACCGCAGCCAACCCGGGGTGAGCGCGACGGCGGTGCAGCCGTGCGGCTTCAGCTCGTGCGCCCAGCTGAAGGCGAGCCGGTTCACGGAGACCTTGGCCAGGTCGTAGAAGACCGAGAGGCGGTAGTTGGCCTCGTTGTGCTCCCGCGTGCCGTCGCCGACCTCCACCACCAGGCCGCCGGGACGGCGGATCATCAGCGGCAGGGCGAAGTGGGCGGTGACGATGTGCGTGTCGATCGCCAGACGCAGGCTGCGGAAGCCGGCCTCCAGCGGTTGCTCCCAGACCGGCTTCTCCCAGGTGGTCAGGGGGTCGCCGCCCCAGATGTCGTTGACCAGCACGTCGAGCCGGCCCTGCTCGGCGTCGATCCGGGCGACCAGGTCGCGGACCTGCTCGGGTACGAGGTGGTCGACCCGGACCGCGATGCCGGTGCCGCCGGCGGCGGTGACCAGTTCGGCGGTCTCCTCGATGGTCTCCGGGCGGTCCATCTCGGAGCGGCCGGCCCGGCTGCTGCGGCCGGTGGCGTAGACCGTGGCGCCGGCGGCGCCGAGCTGGACCGCGATCTGCCGGCCGGCGCCCCGGGTCGCCCCGGCGACGAGCGCGATCTTTCCTGTCAGCGGTTTCGTCATGCGGCGAGCCTGTCAGCGATACCTGACAGCCGAAGTCCGGTTTCGCGAAGCCGTGTCGTCCGTCATGCTCGCCGGCATGCACCTGCTGCTCTCCGGGATCGTCGGCTCGGTCGCGTACGGGCTGGCCGGGCCGGGCTCCGACGTCGACCGGATCGGCGTCTTCGCCGCGCCCACCGTCGCGTTCCACGGCCTGCGCCCGCCCCGCGAGTCGGTGGTGACCACCGACCCCGACGTCACCCTGCACGAGGCGGCAAAGTGGTGCCGCCTGGCGATGAGCGGCAACCCGACCGCCACCGAGCTGGCCTGGTTGCCGGAGGACTGCTACGAGGTCCGTACGGAGTTCGGCGACCGGTTGGTCGCCATCCGCTCGGCGTTCCTCAGCGCGCCCCGCGTCCGCGACGCCTACCTGGGTTACGCCGGCCAGCAGTTCCGCAAGCTGGCGTCCCGGGGCGACGGCACGTTCTCCGCCGACACCCGGCGGCGCACCGCCAAGCACGCCCGGCACCTGGCCCGGCTGGTGCACCAGGGCCGGCTGCTCTACGCCACCGGCGTGCTGGAGATCCGGCTCGCCGACCCGGAGTGGTTCCGCAGCTTCGGCGAGCGGGTGGCCGGCGGCGCGTTGGACGAGGCCCGGACGCTGATCGCCGAGGCGGAACGGGACTTCGACCGCGTCCGCACCCCGCTGCCGGACCGCCCGGACGAGGCGACCGTGGAGCGCTGGCTGCTCGACGTGCGCGCCGCCCACCTGCCACCGGCTCCCTCCACGCCCTGACCTCCCCCGGGCCGATCCTGGTGGGCCGCGCGAGGGTGGCTCACTGCACGTCGAACTCGTTGCCCTCCGGGTCGGCCATGGTGGTGTGCACGCTGCCGAAGTCGGCCACCTCGCGCAGCACGGTGGCGCCGAGCCCCTCCAACCGCTTCACCGTCGCCTCCCGCTCGGCGGGGCCGACGTGCAGGTCGACGTGGAGCCGGTTCTTGACCTGCTTGCGCTCGGGCACCTGGTGGAACAGCAGCCGGCGGCCCAGCCCGGTGCCGCTGGCCGGGTCGACCGGGTCGTCGGGGTGCCGGACGGCGGCCAACTGCCGCCACGCCTTGCGCCCGTCGATGTCGAGGTACGCCTCCGGCCCGATCGCGCCGCCGCCGAGCAGGCGCTCGATCAGCCCGCTGTTGTCCTCGGTCTCGTAGCCGAGGGCCGCCGCCCAGAAGCGGGCCTGCGCGTTCGGGTCGGCGCAGTCGACGACGAGCTTCCACTCCACGGCCATGGCGTCCTCCTCGGTGTCCGGCGACCGCGCTCACGACCGCCGATGTAACCAGTTATAGTGGTTACATGACCGACGGCGCAAGCGGACTCACCCTGACCAGCCCCGAAGGGACCCGCTACCTCTTCGACCCCGGTGCGCTCTGCCTGGAACTCCTCACCACCGGCGGCCCGGGCGCGCTGGCCCGCTACGAGGTGCTGCACCGGCCCCGCGACCTCGCCGACTGGCTGGCGCTGTCCCGGCTGCGCCTCGACCCGGCCAGGGTCGAGGTGGCCGCCGACGAACTGGTGGCCGCCCGCCGGCTACGGGACGCGCTGTGGCGGCTGGTCTGCGTGCGCACCGGGGCCCGGCCGCCGGCCGGCGACCCGGCCACCTTCGACGCGACCCCCGACGACCTCGCCACCCTCAACCGGGCGGCGGCCGGCGTGCCGCTGGCGCCGCAACTCGCCCCCGACGGGACGCACGCCTGGGCGCTGCCGGCCACCGGCGGACAGGCGTTGGCCAGCATCGCCCGGGACGCGGTGGACCTGTTCACCGGCCCGTACCGCGACCGCATCCGCGAGTGCGCCACGCACGACTGCTACCTCGTCTTCGTGGACACCTCGCGCCCCGGCCGGCGACGCTGGTGCGCGATGGAGCGCTGCGGCAACCGGCAGAAGGTCCGCTCGCTGCGCGCCCGCCGCGCCGAGTAAACCCGTTGCCCGGCCGCCACGGTCCCCTGTTAGGGTTCCGGCACGCCCTCGTCGAGGAAAGGGAGGTGAGCGCCGTGTCCACGACATCGCTGTGCTCCCGCCCGACCACGAGGGCACCACGGTTCTGAGCCGGGGGCACGAAACCCGGAAGGACCTCATGACCGACCTGGTCATCCGCCCGCTCACCGCGGGCGAGGAAGCACTGTTCGACTCCCTGCCCCACACCAGGCTGGTGGGGCGCGCCGCCTTCGGCGACAACTATTCCGACATGGCCGCCGACGGTCAGTACCGTCCCGAGTGGAGCTGGGTCGCCCTGCGCGCCGGCACCGTGGTGGCCCGCGCCGCCTGGTGGGGTGGGCCGGACGACGAGTCTCCGTTGGCCCTCGACTGGCTCGACTTCACCGACCACGAGGCCGCGGTCCGGCTGCTGCGCGCCGCGCCGCTGCGGGCCGAGTACTCCCTCTCGCTGCCACCCGGCTGGCGGGACGACCCGGCCGTCCGGGCGGAGGCGCAGGCCCGCATCGACGCGGCGACCGCCGCCGGCATGTCCCCGCTGGTCGCGCGGTACCGGTACCGGTGGACGCGGGAGCACGGGCTGCCCGCCCGGCCCGGCCGGTTGGAGTTCCGCCCGGAACCCGACGACGCCGTGATCCTCGACGTGCTGCGCCGCGTCGGCGAGGGAAGCCTCGACGCCCACACCCGCCACGCCGCCGCCGAGCACGGGCCGGAGGCGGCGGCGCGGGAGGAGCTCGACCTGTTGCGCTGGCTGCCGAGCCCGCGCGACTGGTGGCGGCTGGCCTGGACGCCGGCCGGTGAACTGGTCGGCGTCACCGTGCCGGCCCGCAACCACAGCGATCCGGTCGTCGGCTTCGTCGGCGTGGTGCCCGAGCAGCGCGGGCACGGCTACGCGTACGACCTGCTGGTCGAGGCCACCCACCTGCTCGTCGAGGCGGGAGTGACCGAGATCGTGGCGGCCACCGACCAGACGAACCACCCGATGGCCGCCGCCTTCGCCCGGGCGGGCTACCCGATCGAGCGGGAACGCCTCGATCTCGTGTGACGGCCCGGCTCCCGGCGCCGACGACCGGCGCCGGGAGCCACCCGGTTCAGTCGGCCAGCCGTACGCGGACCCGACGGTTGGCCCGCCCCTTGCTCTCCACCTTGACCACCTGCACCTTGCCGATCTGCGCCGTGGAGGCGACGTGCGTGCCGCCGTCGGCCTGGACGTCCAGCCCGACGATGTCGACGATCCGCACCTCCTGCTCCTCCGGCGGGATCAGGTTCGACTGGGTACGGATGATGTCGGGCAGGGAGAGCGCCTCCGCCCGGGGCAGCACCCGCACGGCCACCGCCCGGTCGGCGGCCACCTCGGCGTTGACCAGCTCCTCGATGCGGCTCTTGAAGTCCGACGGCACCTCGGGCAGGTTGAAGTCCATCCTGGCCTCGCCCGGCTCCATGTTGCCGCCCGTGACGAGCGCGCCGAAGTCGCGGAACACCACCCCGCAGAGCACGTGCAGCCCGGAGTGGGTCCGCATCAGCCGGGTGCGCCGGTCGTCCTCGACCGCACCGGTGACCGCCGTTCCCGCCGGCGGCAGCGGGTCGCCCTCGGCCGGGATCAGCCAGAGGTCGTCGCCCTTACGGGTGCCGACGATCCGGGTCTGCACCCCCTGCCAGAGCAGCACGCCGTGGTCCGGCGGCTGCCCGCCGCCGCCCGGATAGAACGCCGACCGGTCCAGCACGACGCCCTGCTCGGGATCGGCGTGCAGCACCGTGCACTCCCACTCCCGCAGCGTCGGATCGGCGAGGTCCAGCCGGTGCGTACGACCGTGGTGTGTGACGCCCATGTCAGGGCACGTTACTCGTTGAGGAAGGCGGATATCCGGCTTCGCAGGTCGGCGCGTTCCGTCCAGAGGACGCCGGGCCGGTCGTACACGTGCAGGGTGGCCCGGGGCAGCGCGGCCGCGAGCTGCTCGGCGACCTCGACCGGGTGCAGGTCGTCGCCGACGCAGCCGATCACCAGGGCCGGCGCGGCGACCGCGGCCAGCGAGCCGGCGTCGTCCAGGGGCGCCTGCTCGGGCAGGCTCGCCAACCCCGGGGCGAGCCCGTCGCGCAGGAGCTGGTCGAGGCGCTGGCGCAGGTAGGCCCAGCCGGCCGGGGTGTTGCGTACGGCGGACGGCAGCTCGGCCTGGACCACGTCGGCCACGGCGGAGGCGTCGCCGCTCTCCACGGCCTCGAACAGCGCGGTCAGCCGGGCCCGCGCGACCTCGCCGCGCGGACGGTCGAGCGCCGCGGGCAGGAAGACGACGAGTCGCTCGAAGCGTTCGGGGCTCTCGGCGAGCAGCCGGCAGAGCGCGCCCGCGCCGAGGCTGGCGCCGAAGGCCCGGGTGGCGCCGCCGAGGTCGGCGACCGCGCGCAGGTCGCGGGCGAGTTCCAGGTAGCTCCACGGGCCGGGCGGCGCGTCGGAGCGGCCGTGCCCGCGGAACTGGAAGAACAGCTTGCGGCCCGTCACGCCGCTGCCGAACGGCCGGGTGGTGGCGATGCCGTTGCCCAGCCCGTGGGCGAACACCGTGACCGGGTCACCCGTGCCGGTGACGAGCTGCTCCAGGCGTACGCCGTGCGGCGTGGCGACCAGCTCGGTGTCCGGCTCCGGCAGGGCCGGTCGGCCGGTACGCGGGGCGCCCGGGCCCGGCCCCCAGGTGCGGGGCCCGCCGTCCGGCGGCGGAGGCCAGCGGAAACCCCTCACCAGAACCCTTTGCCGTCGCTCAGGTCACGCAGCCCCACCCGGACGTCGAGCAGGTAGATCAGGCCGGCGGCGATGCCGATGAGCCCGAAGAGACTGATCGGGCCGAAGCCGAGCAGGGTCAGCACCAGGCAGACGGCGAGGATGCCGATCCAGCCGCCCTTGGGCAGGGTGCCGATGGCGGAGAAGGCGTCGGAACGCTGGGTGATGGCGTGCACCAGGGCGATGCCCTGCACGATCAACGCGAAGACGAGCAGGATCAGCTCGACCACGTAGCGAACATCGAAGGCGAAAAGCGGCGCGGCGTAGGCCATGCCGGCAAGCTTATGCCGGTGACCCCGGATACGTCCGACAGGACGCATCCGGGGTCACCGGCGAAACGGACTACTCGGCGGCCGGGCGGGTCCGCTTGGTGGCCCGGGGCAGCTTCGCCGACGGGGTGGCCGCCGGCTTGGCGGCGGCCTTGGTGGCCCGGGTCGTCGCCTTCTTCGCGGCGGCCGGCTTGGCCTCCAGCACCTCGGCCACGTCGGCCGGGGTCGGCACCTCTTCGGTGACGGCCTGGGTCGGCACGTCGGCGGTGACGGACCGCGCGGTGGCCGGCTCGGTCTCGGCCTCGGTCGCCTCGATGTCGGCGTTCACGGTCTCGGCGGCCTCCAGCACGCCGGCCCCGACGACCCGCTCACCCCGGGCGACCAGCGCGACGTACGCGGCCTGCGCCCGCTCCTGCGCGGCCTGGGCGCCGGCGACCACCACGGCGGCGTTGCGGATCGCCACCGCACGCAGCTTGTCCAGGTCCGCGACCTCGCGCAGCCGCTCCAGGTCGGCGGCCTCGCGCAGTTTGTTCAGGTCGGCGGCCTCGCGGAGGCGCTTCAGGTCCAGCTCGGTCGGGACTGCCTTCTCGCGCAGGCTGCCGGCGGTCAGGTTCGCCGTGCGCAGCGTGTCGTTGGCCTTCTGGCGCAGCTCGACGCCGGTGACGACGGCCTTGCCGCCCAGGTCGGCGACGACCTTGGTGCCGAGGTCGGTCACCACGGCGGGGAGCTTGCGCAGCTGCTGGAGGGCGAGCTCGCCCGCGCCCGCGGCGGCGTAGATCGGGGCCGGGATGCGGCTGGTCTTCGGCTGGGTCATCACTTCTCCTCTTCGGCCGCGTCGCGGGCGGCCTTCTTCTCGGGGGTGTCGGTCGGAGCGGGGGCGGGGCCGGCCTCGGTGACGGCGACCGACTCCAGAACGGCCTCGGTCGGGGTGCCCTCCGGTGTGGTGGGGCCCGTTGCGGCGAGGTTGGCCAGGTCGGGTGCCGCCTCGACGGGATCCGGCGTGCCCGCGCCGGGGGTGGCGTCGGACCCGGCGGTGGGCGTCGCGCCGGTGGCCGCCGCGGTCGCCTCGGCGAGCCGCGCGTTCTCCCGGCGGAACGTCTCGTAGATCTGGGTGAGCGACTGCTTCTGCGCCATCGTCAGGTCGGGATCGACGGAGATGGCCGCCAGCACGCCCTGGCCCTCCTTGTCGTCGAGCAGCCCGGCCCGCAGGTACATCGCCGGGGTGGAGACGCGCAGCGCGCTGGCGAGCTGCTGGAGCACCTCGGCGCTCGGCTTGCGCAGGCCGCGCTCGATCTGACTGAGGTACGGGTTGCTGACCCCCGCCTGCTCGGCGAGCTGTCGGAGCGAGATCTTCGCGTTGCGGCGCAGGTCGCGAATGAACCCGCCGACGTCGGGAAGGTCCTTACCAGTGGCCATGGCCCGACGCTAACGCGCCCTGCTAGCTCCTGCAAGCAAAGTGCTAACCAGAGTTAGCGAAGTCTCATCCGCACCCGCCTCCAGGGGTCAGGAGTCCCGTTCGTCCGGGCCCGCCACCGTGGCGTGCGTGCCCTCGTCGCCGGTGGTCGCGCCGCCCCCGCTCCGGGCCCCCGCAGCGGGATCGGGCGCGACCTCGCGTTCGAGCTCCTCGGCGTCGGCCTTGCTCAGGCCGGTCGCGCGGAGGGTGTTCACGGCAATGATCTTGATTTGGGCGGCGACGTTCGTACCGTTCAGACGCAGTCCGCTGGTCAGGGCGCCGTGGGCGAGCCGGATGGCGCTGAGCGCGGCGCGCCGGGAACCGGTGGGCTGGCGGCGGCTGGGAGCGAAACTGTGCTGCACATGGCCGACGGCTGTGGACAGGTCGCGGAGCGCACGCTGGAGGGTGTCGGGTAGTGGCTCGTCGTGGCGGATCGCCGTCTCCAGGGCCACCATGAGCGGACGACTCTGCACGAGCGACCGCATCATCAGGCCGGCACCACGCTGCCAGCCCTGCAACGCGGAGCGGTTGTGCCACCGTATCGGCGAGATCCGCACGACCTCGTCGGCCGCGCCGAGGATCATCTCGACGTCGGTCAGATCCGCGTCGCGCAGCCGGTCGAGCGACACCTTCGCCAGCCGGGCGTCCCTGGCGGCCAGCGCGTCGGCGGCGTTGGCGATCTCCCGTGCGAGCAGCGCCAACAGTGGCTCCGCGGCCTTCTTCAGCCGATGGATCGGGTGCAACGGCAAGACGATCAGCGACACGAGGACCGACCCCGCCTCCGACGATCCCGTCGATGAAGCGCGGCAGGGCCAGGTCGGTGGAGGCGGGAGCCAGCACGGCGACGACCATCGCGCTACCGCCGGCCTGAGCGATGAAGCCGCCCTCGCCGCCGCTGAGGACCACGGCCAGCAGGATGGAGACGGCGACGATCACCCCGATCTGCACGTGGCCACTGCCGACGGCGGCGACGAGCAGGTCGCCCACGGTGATCCCCACCGCCACCCCGGCCACCAGGAACAGCGTGCGACGGAGGCGGTGGCCGACGGCACTGGCCACCGTGCCCACCGCGACGGCCGGCGCGAAGACCGGCTGGGGATTGTCGAGCAGATCGTTGGCGATCCACCAGGCGAGCGCGGCGGCGGCACCGGTCTGGACGGCGAGCAGGAGACTCAGCCGCAGCTTCACCAGCCGATCGCCGCAAGCCTTCTTCTCCGCGTGGTTGCGTCCCGGGTCGCCCGGTGCGTACCTTTCCGCAGTGACCAAGATCGAGGTGAACGGCGCCCTGCTCGCGTACGACGACACCGGCAGCGGCACACCCGTCGTCCTGCTGCACGCCGGCATCGCCGACCGCCGGATGTGGCGGGAGCAGATCGGCCCGCTGGCCGCGCGGCACCGCGTGATCGCCCTCGACCTGCGCGGCTACGGGGACTCCGAGCTGCCGCCGACCCCGTTCGCCCACCACGACGACGTGGCCGGGCTGCTCGACGCGCTCGGCATCCCCCGGGCCGCCCTGGTCGGCTGCTCGTTCGGCGGCGCCGTGGCGATCGACACCGCGCTGGCCCACCCGGAGCGGGTAACCGCGCTCGCCCTCCTCGGCACCGCCGCCTCGGGCCACGAATGGTCGGAGGAGGCGAATGACCTCTGGGACAGCCTGGTCGGGGAGGTCGACCCGGAGGACTTCGCCGCCAGCGCCGCCGGCGAGGTGCGCTTCTGGGTGGTCGGCCCGGGCCGCGAGCCCGCCGACGTCGACCCGGAACTGCTGGCCTTCGCCCGCGAGATGGACCAGCGGGCGCTCGCCGCCGAGCTGGCACTCAGCGCGGTCGACGTCGCCGAACTCGACCCGCCCGCGATCGGCCGCCTCCACGAGCTGCGGATGCCCGTCCTGGTCGGTGCCGGCGGCGCGGACCTGCCCGACATCAGCCGGCTCGCCGACCGGATCGCCGCCGAGGCGCCCGACGCGACCCGCCTGCCCGACGTGCCCGACGCCGGCCACCTGCTGCCGCTGGAACGCCCCGCCCCGGTCAACGCCGCCCTGCTCGATTTCCTCCCCTGACCCGGGCCGCCCGGCGCCCCGGCCGAACGGGCACTCACCGGTGCCGCCGGGCGCCGGGCGAGGGTGGCTACCAGAGGGGCCGGACAGCGCCGACCGGCAGGCCGCCGCCGAAGAGCGGCAGCTCGGCGTACTCGGTCAGCACCGGCGCGTCCAGCCCCAGGCGGCGCAGGGCGGAGACCAGCACCGGCATCCGGGCGCGGCCCGCGCCGTCGTCGATCTTGAGGGCGACCGCGCCGACTTCGGGCACTGCCACGGCGATGACCCCCTCGGCACCCACCTTGGCGAGCAGCCCGGGCACCCCGCGCATGAGCCGGCTGTCTTCGGCCCGCGTGCCGCCGACCAGGTCCGGGTGGGCGCGCATGGCGTCGGCCACCGTCCGCGGCACGGAACCGGGCTCCGCCGAGACGAGCCGGAGGTACGCCCCGGCGAGCCCGGTCAGCGACACGGCGAGCACCGGGGCACCGCAGCCGTCCACCCCGACGGCCGCAGCCGACTCGCCGGTGAACTCCTCCACCGCGTCCCGCAGCCGCTGCTGCAACGGGTGCTCCGGACGCCAGTACCCGTCGAGCGGCCAGCCGGCGGCCAGGCAGGTCAGCAGCATCCCGCTGTGCTTGCCGGAGCAGTTCATCTGCGTACGGGTGGGTCCGCCGCCGGCCCGCAGCACGGCCGCCCGGGCCTCGTCGCCCACGGGCAGGTCCGGCGGGCAGTGCAGGGCCGACTCGTCCAGCCCGGCGCGGGCCAGCAGCGCCCCGATCCGGGCCAGGTGGAAGTCCTCACCGGCGTGGCTGGCCGAGACCAGCGCCACGTCGGCGGGGTCGGCCAGCGCCAGCCCGGCGCGGAGCATCCCGACCGCCTGCATCGGCTTGTTCGACGAGCGCGGGAAGACCGGGGAGGTCACGTCCCCGGCGCCGGCCACCGTCGCACCGGCGGCGTCGAGCACCACCACCGAACCCCGGTGCACGCCCTCGACGAACCCTGACCGGACCACCTCGGCGAGCGGCGCGCCGCCCTCGTACGTCTTTCCCACAGGGTGGACGGTACCGGCACCGCCGACCGGGCCCGGCGGGCGGGTGAGCAGGCCGTCGACGACCCGGTGTACAGCAGCGCGGCCCGGGCCGCCGCTTACCGGCCGGCGGCGGGCACGCCGAGCAGACCGCGCGCCTCGGCGGTGGTCAGCGGCGGCCGCTGGGCGAGCTGGGCGAAGCCGACCGCCCGGGCGACGAGCTGCATGTTGGACTCCACCGGGCGGCCCTTGGCGTAGGTCACCGTGTCCTCCATGCCGACCCGCAGGTGCCCGCCGGCCGAGAGCGAGGCCAGCATGACCGGGATGGTGCTGCGGCCGATGCCGGTGGCCGAGAAGGTGGTGCCCTCGGGCAGGTCGCGCAGCGCCTGGTGGGCGGCGACCAGCGTGGCCGTGGTGCCCGGCATGCCGCCCGGCACGCCCATCACGAAGTCGACGTGCACGTGCCCGCCGGCCGGCAGGCCGTACTTGCCGAGCAGCCGTTGCAGCGCCGTCAGGTGGCCGAGGTCGAAGATCTCGTACTCGGGCACGATGCCGCGCTCCTGCATCCGGGTGTGCAGGTCGACGATGAACTCCCAGCGGTTGAGGAAGACGTCGTCGCCGAAGTTGAGCGTGCCCATCGTGCAGGAGGCCATGTCCGGCCCGGCGTCGAGCACGGCGAGCCGGTCGGACTCCGGGTCGGTCACCGCGCCGCCCGAGGAGAGCTGCACGATCAGGTCCGTGCCCTCCCGCAGCGCCGCCACGGTCTCCCGCAGCCGCCCCTGGTCCAGGGTGGGCTTCGCCTCGTCGTCGCGGATGTGGACGTGGATCACGGCGGCGCCGAGCGCCTCGCACTCCTTGGCGGTCAGCAGCAGCTCGTCGAGCGTCACCGGCAGGGCCGGCACCTCGGCCTTGGCCGACTCCGCGCCGGTGGGGGCAACCGTGATCAACGTCCCTGTCGTCATGCCCGGATCCTAGACCGAGGCCGGCGAGCCAGTCGACCGGAACTTTTCCGGCCTCAGCGCCACGGAGCAGAGATTCTTTCGCCCACGGGCTGTCAGGCCGGATCGATCGCGGCGGCGGTCTCGCCGATGAGGAGGCGGGCGTCGTCGGCGACGTTGCGCTTGACCACGGCCAGGGCGACCTGGCCCAGCTCGTGGTGGTGCACGGCCGTGCCGACGAAGCCGACCGCCCGGCCGTCGAGGGTCACCGGCGTGCCGGCGACCGGCGGCTGGTCGGTGGTCACCCCGTCCAGGTGCAGCAGTACGAGCCGACGCGGCGGCCGGCCCATGTTGTGCACCCGGGCCACGGTCTCCTGGCCCCGGTAGCAGCCCTTGTCCAGATGCACGGCCGGGGCGACCAGGCCCACCTCGGCCGGGATCGTCCGGTGGTCGGTGTCCACCCCGACCCGGGCCCGCCGGGCGGCCACCCGCACCGCCTCGTACGCCCACAGCCCGGCGACCGGCACCCCGTTGCCCCGCAGCTCGGTGACCACCTGCTCCATCGCGGCCCGGGGCACCAGCAGGTCGACGCCGAGCGGGCCCCGGCGGGCCCAGCCGCCCACGGGCAGCGGGCGCACGTCGTACAGCGCGGTCGGCCGTGGCGGCAGCTCGCCGGAGCGGAACTTCGGGCCCGGCACCGCGACCACGTCGGGCACGGCCAGCCCGGTCACGCCGAGCGTCTCCACCGCGGCGGGCGCCTCCGGCCCGACCAGGGAGAGCAGCGCGTGCTCGGGCGTCACGTCGCGCGGCTCGACCTTGCTGAAGAACCGCATCCGCTCCAGGTACGCCAGCAGGCCCGCGGTGGCGCCCGGCTCGGTGTCGAGCCAGGTGGTGACGCCGTCCTCGGCGACCATGGCGTGCTGCTCGACGTGCCCGTGCGGGGAGAGCACCAGCAGCTCGGTGCCCTGGCCGGCGCCGAGCTGCGCCAGGTGCTGGCTGGTGAGGGTGTGCAGCCACCCGATCCGCTCCTCGCCCGGCACCGCGACGACGCCCCGGTGCGACCGGTCGACCAGGCCGACCGCCGTGTCGAGGGTGCGCTGCTCGCGCATCGGGTCGCCGTAGTGCGCCGCCACGCCCCGCACGCCGGCCGCCGCGTGCGCCGGCTCGGGCTGGTCCCGGCTGGCCTCGTCGATGCTCTCGACGCTCACCGCACCCGCTATGTCGATCATTTCCGGTCCCCGTTCTCGCAGCGGACGCAGACGCCGAAGAACGAGACGTGGCCGATGTCCACCCGGAACCCGCGCTGGCTCGCCAACTGCTCGGCCAGCGGGCGCAGCAGCTCCGGATCGATCTCGTCGATCGCGCCGCAGTCCCGGCAGACAAGGTGGACGTGCTGGTCCTCGCCGGCCGCGTGGTAGGTCGGCGAGCCGTGCGAGAGATGGGTGTGGGTGACCAGGCCGAGCCGTTCCAGCAGCTCCAGCGTGCGGTAGATGGTGGTGATGTTGACCCCCGCGGCCACCTCCCGGACGGCTGTGTGCACCTGCTCCGGGGTGGCGTGCCCCAACTCCAGCACGGCCTGGAGGATCAACTGCCGTTGCGCCGTCAGCCGGAGCCCACGGGCGCGGAGCATTTCCGCGAGGGAGGATTCGGACACCGTCCGATCATAGTTCGCCCGCCACGCGCGCCGCCGCTGTCGACCGGTCCGCCGCTAGGCTCGGCTGCCATGGTGGCGTCGAGGATCGCCGTGCCGGGGCGCGGGCTGGTGCCGCCCGGGGAGCCGGTGCTGCGCGGCGACGACCGGGGCGTGCTGCACGGCGACGGGCTCTTCGAGACGATGCACCTGCGCGACGGGCGGCCGTGGCTGCGCGACGCGCACCTGGCCCGGCTCGCCCGGGCGGCGGCGGCCGTCGAGCTGGCGCTGCCCGCCGCCGACGTGCTGGACGAGCTGCTGGACGCCGTGCGCGCCGGCTGGCCCGCCGAGGTGGAGGGGGCACTGCGGCTGGTCTGCACCCGGGGCCCGGAGGGCGGCGGCCCACCCACCGGCTACGCCACGCTGGGCGAGGTGCCGGCGGCGGCCCGGGCGGCGCGCCGGGACGGGATCACCGTGGCGACCCTGCCGCTCGGCGTCGCGGCGCGGGCCCGCGCCGAACTCGACTGGCTGCCCGTCGGCGTCAAGTCCACCTCGTACGCGGTGAGCACCGCCGCCCGCCGCTGGATCGCCCGTGCCGGCGTGGACGACGCGCTCTGGGTCTCCTCCGACGGGTACGCGCTGGAGGGGCCCACGGCCAGCCTGGTCTGGCTGACCGGCGACACCCTCTGCACCGTGCCCGCCGCCGAGACCGGCATCCTGCCGGGCGTGACCGCCGGCTGGCTCCTCGCGCACGCCCACGAGCTGGGCCTGCGCGCCGAGGAGCGCCTGGTCACCCCGGCCGAGCTGCGTACCGCCGACGGCGTCTGGCTCAGCTCGTCCGTCCGTGGCCTCGCGGAGATCCGCACCCTGGACGCCGTCCCGCTGCGCCGCTGCGCGCGTACCCCCGCCCTCCAGGCGCTCCTGGGCTTTCCCCGCCCGTGACCCCGGGGAGGGTCAGCCGGCCACCCGGGTGAGGCGGGCGGAGAGGTGGGGGGAGAGGGGATGGCCCACGGCCGCCATCTCCTGGGCGTAGAGCAGGGCGCCCTCGACGATGCCGAAGAGGCGGTGACCGGCGGTGACCTCCTTGGCGGTCGCCGTGCGAACCACCGCGTCGGTGACGAACTCGATCTGCGTGCCCTTGCGCTTGCCGATGTGCAGCTCCATCACCCCGGTGGGCACCGTCATCAGCGCTTCCAGCTCGTCGGTGGCCCGGTCGCCGTCCATCACCGGCCGCCACCAGCCGACCTCGCGACCCGCCGGGCGGACCGGGCGGCTTTGCTCGTCGAGGATCCAGGCGCGGGACTCGTAGAACAGGAACGGCCGGCCGTCGTGGCTGATCCGGATCTCCTGCGCGAAGTCGAAGTCCTCGATGGTGGGGAAGCCGCCCCGCCCCCGGCCACGCCACACCCCGACGTACGGCAGCAGGCCGTCCAGCGTGGGGTGCAGCTTCGGACCGACACGCAGGTCGTGGCTCTCCTCGTAGGGGTACGGGTCGACCGGCGGCGCGTTCAGCCACGGCGGTGGCTGCAGGGGGTTCTCGTCGCTCACCGGTTCACTCCGCCTCTCCGTCGGTGGCCACGACGGCTCGCCGGGCCACCTTCGTTCGCGACTGCGGGGCTCGCAGACCCGGCTCACTCCTCGCGCTCACCAGCGTCCTCTCGATATGCGTACGGCCAGGTAGACCAGGCCACCGGCGAGCGCGCCCAGGCCGGCGACCAGCAGGCTGACGAACCCGATCTCGGTAACCATCGTGACCATCCTATGCTGGGCCCCATGGCCCGCACTCTCGTCGTCAAGGCCACCGCCGGCGCGGACGCCCCGGAGCGGTGCGCCCAGGCATTCACCGTCGCCGCCACCGCAGCCGCCGCCGGCCTGCACGTGTCGCTCTGGCTGACCGGTGAGTCGACCTGGTTCGCGCTGCCCGGCCGCGCGCAGGAGTTCGAGCTGCCGCACTCGGCCCCGCTCGCCGAGCTGCTGCACGTGATCCTGACCACCGGCACGGTGACCGCCTGCACGCAGTGCGCCGCCCGGCGGGACATCGGGCCGGACGACGTGCTGCCGGGCGTCCGCATCGCCGGCGCCGCGGTCTTCGTCGAGGAGGCGACGGCCGAGGGGGCCCAGGCCCTGGTCTACTGACCGCCGCCCACCGATACCGGCCCGACAGGTCGGGCAAATGCCTACGATTCGGGTGTGACCGAGGCGACGGAGCGGTTCTTCGAATCACTGCCGGCGCGCGCCCCCGAGGTGCTGGTGAGCCCGGTCAGCGGGACGATGCAGATCGACCTCGCGGAGGACGGCCAGACGGTGCACTGGCTGGTCCACCTCCGTCCGGGCGAGGTCGAGGTGAGCCGCAACCGGGGCCCCGCCGACGCGATCTGGTACACCAGCGCGGACCTGTTCGACCGGCTCGTCACCGGCCGGGCCCAGGCGATCTCGTCGGTGCTGCGCAACGAGAGCAGCTTCAGCGGCGACGTCGTGCTCTTCCTGCTGTTCCACCGGTTCTTCCCCGACCCGCCCGGCACCCGGGACCCCCGCACCGTCGCCCGTGAACAGGCCGGGCGACTGCGGTGAAGCAGCTGGTCAGCATCCTGGACGGCAACACCTTCCTGGTCAGCGACAACCGCGGCGACATCGAGCCGTCCCTCGACTTCCCGACCGGGCTCTTCTCGTTCGACACCCGGCACCTCTCGACGTGGCTGCTGACCCTCGACGGCGAACGGCTGCACGCCCTCTCCGTCGACACCGCGGAGTCCTTCCGCACCCGGTTCTTCCTCGTCCCCGGCGAGCCGACGCACTACCTGGACGCGAAGGTCTCGATGATCCGGAGCCGGGCCATCGGCGGCAGCTTCGAGGAGGAACTGACGCTGCTGAACCACTCCGGGGAGGAGATGGAGTTCGTCGTCCACCTCGACATGGCCGCCGACTTCGCGGACCTGTTCGAGATCAAGCACGTCCGGCACAAGCAGGGCCACACCACCGCCACCGTCGGCGACAACGAGCTGCGCCTGGCCTACCGCCGGGAGCGGTTCCACCGCGAGACGGTCATCAGCACCAGCGCGCCCGCGCACATCGAGGTCTCCGGCATGACCTACCGGGTCCGGGTCGGCCCGCGCGGCGAGTGGACGACCCGGCTGCACGTGTCGACCGTCGTCTACGGCGCGCGGGGCGAGGACATCCGGGCCAACCTGCCGCAGTACGGAGGCAGTCGCGGCCCGGACGCGATCCGGGCCGAGCAGGACGAACTCGTCGCCCGGGCGCCGAAGCTCGGCTGCGACTGCCAGCCGCTGGCCGGGGCGTACCGGCAGAGCCTCAACGACCTGGCGGCGCTGCGCTACGAGTCGATCACCCTCGGCGTACGTCTGGTGGCCGCCGGCCTGCCGTGGTTCATGACCCTGTTCGGCCGGGACAGCATCATCACCTCGCTCCAGTTGGTGCCCTTCCTGCCGGAGCTGATCCCGCCGACCCTCATGATGCTGGCCGGCCTCCAGGGGCACCGGATCGACGACTTCCGGGACGAGGAGCCGGGCAAGATCCTGCACGAGCTGCGCTACGGCGAGACGGCGGGCTTCGAGGAACAGCCCCACTCGCCGTACTACGGCTCGGCCGACTCGACGCCGCTGTTCGTCATCCTGCTCGACGAGTACGAGCGGTGGACCGGCAACGACAAGCTGGTACGGGGCCTGGAGGCCCAGGCCCGGGCCGCCCTCGCCTGGATCGACACGTACGGGGACCTGCTCGGCACCGGCCACCTCTGGTACCAGACCCGCAACCCGGACAGCGGGTTGGCGAACCAGTGCTGGAAGGACTCCTGGGACGCGATCTCGTACCGCGACGGCCGGTTCCCCGGCTTCCCCCGCGCCACCTGCGAACTCCAGGGCTACGCGTACGACGCGAAGATCCGCGGGGCCCGACTGGCCCGCGAGTTCTGGGGCGACCCCGCGTACGCCGACCGGCTGGAGCGGGAGGCGGCCGAGCTGAAGATGCGGTTCAACCGGGACTTCTGGATCCCGGAGCGGGAGTACTACGCGCTCGCCCTGGACGCCGACGGCCGGCAGGTGGACGCCCTCACCTCCAACATCGGGCACCTGCTGTGGAGCGGCATCGTCGACGAGTCGCGGGCCGGTCGGATCGCCGAGCACCTGCTGGGGCCGCGGCTCTACTCCGGTTGGGGCGTCCGGACCCTCGCCGACGACCAGGGGCGGTACAACCCCGTCGGCTACCACGTCGGGACGGTCTGGCCGTTCGACAACTCGATCATCGCCTGGGGGCTGTGGCGGTACGGTTTCCGCAAGGAGGCCGGGCAGATCTGCGACGCGATGCTGGCCGCGTCCCGGTACTTCGACGGGCGGCTGCCGGAGGCCTTCGCCGGCTACGACCGGGCCGTCACCGACTACCCGGTGGAGTACCCCACCGCGTGCAGCCCACAGGCATGGTCGGCCGGCACGCCGCTGCTGCTGCTCCGGGTGATGCTGGGGCTGGAACCGCAGGGCGACCACCTGATCATCGACCCCGCCGTGCCCGAGGGGATGGGGCGGATCGAGCTGCTCGACATCCCCGGCCGCTGGGGCCGGGTCGACGCCCTGGGCCGCAGCCGCACCCCGCACGACCACCCGCGCAGCCGCTGACGCACTCCTCAGGCGGGGCAGCCGGTGTTGACCGAGACGACGACATGGTCGCCCGAGAGGTCGGCGACGACGGTGACCGGGCCACGGCGGTAGGCGTACGCCTGCGGGTCGTCCAGCACCGGGAGGCGGGTGACGGGGGCCAGTGCGGCGGTCGGGGATGCGGGGGCCGGCACGCCGACGGAGCGCACGGAGCGGGCGGTGCCACCGCCGGGGCAGGGCGCGGTGACCACCCGTTCGGTAGCTTGACCGGCCGGAGCCCCGAGGGCCCGGAGCGCCTCCCCGAGGGCGTCCGCCTCCGCACCGGCGGCATCGGCCGCGGGTACGTCGTAGCCGCCGCCCACCGGCCGACAGCCGGTGTCGACGGTCAGCCGGACCCGGCCGTCACCCGCGACCCCGCCGGAGACGGTGACGAACTCGCCCGCGTCGCCGCGCAACCGGGGGCCGTCCGAGGTGACCCGGACCCCGGCCCGCCAGTCCGCCGGCAGCCGGTCGGCGACCCGCTCCAGCAGCGTCGCCTCCCCGCCGGCCGCGACGAAGACGTCCATCCCACGCGACAGCTCCGCGCCGTCGGCGAACGGGGTGACGCGGCAGCCCCGGTCGACCTCGGGCGGAGTCAGCACGGCGGTGTCGCCGGCCGCCGCGACCAGCGCGCCGATCGCGCGGTCGACGACGGAACCGGCCTCGGTCAGGGTGCGCTGCTCCCGGACCGTCGGCGGGTCGTTGCGCACCGAGGTCCAGGTCAGCGCCGCCAGCAGCACCGCCCACGCCACCGTGGCGGCGAGCAGCCAGCGCCACCGCCGCCCGGGGGACGCCGGTCGACCGGGACCGGTAGGCGGGGCCTGCCCCGCCGCTTCCACGCCGTTCACGGGGGCCATCGTGTCACGCCGGTCGGCCGCGCCCGGAGACGGTCGTGGCCCGCCACCTGTGAAGGGGACGGGCCACGGGCCGATCAGAGCGTGGGGGGGTCAGGAGGCGACCGTGACGGTGACCTCGTTGATGCCGCGCGCGGCGGTCACGGCGGTGTCGCCGTTGCCGTGCCGGGAGAGCGCCCGCAGGGTCCAGGCACCCGGCGCGGCGAAGAACCGGAACTGGCCGGCCGGCGAGGTCACCACCTCGGCGGTGAACTCCCCGGTCGAGTCGAGCAGCCGGACGTACGCGCCCGGGACGGCCTCGCCCGCGTCGGACCGGACGACGCCGGTGATCACGGTTTCCTTCTCCAGGTCCAGGCTCGCGGGCAGCGGGGCGGCCTGGTCGGGGGCTGCGCAGCCGGCAGCGGTGGGTGCGGTCATGACTCAGGCCTCCCCGGGCTCGTCACCGAGCGCGACCGGCACGCCGACCAGCGAGCCGTACTCGGTCCAGGATCCGTCGTAGTTCTTCACGTTGCGGTGGCCGAGCAGCTCCTGGAGCACGAACCACGAGTGCGAGGAACGCTCGCCGATCCGGCAGTACGCGATGGTCTCGCGGCCGTCGTCCAGCCCGGCGTCGGCGTAGATCTTGCGCAGCTCGTCGTCGGACTTGAAGGTGCCGTCCTCGTTGGCCGCCTTGGACCACGGCACGCTGATCGCCGTGGGGATGTGCCCGGCCCGCTGCGCCTGCTCCTGCGGCAGGTGGGCGGGGGCGAGCAGCCGGCCGGCGAACTCGTCGGGGCTGCGCACGTCGACCAGGTTCTTGGTGCCGATGGCGGCCACGACCTCGTCGCGGAAGGCCCGGATCGAGGTGTCCGGCTCCTGCGCCACGTACTGCGTCGCCGGGCGGCTCACCGCGTCGGTGACCAGCGGACGGGCGTCGAGCTCCCACTTCTTGCGACCGCCGTCGAGCAGCTTCACGTCGCGGTGGCCGTAGAGCTTGAAGTACCAGTACGCGTACGCGGCGAACCAGTTGTTGTTGCCGCCGTAGAGGATGACGGTGTCGTCGTTGCTGATGCCCCGCTCGGAGAGCAGCGCCTCGAACTGGCTCTTGTTGACGAAGTCCCGGCGCACCTGGTCCTGGAGGTCGGTCTTCCAGTCCAGCTTGATCGCGCCGGCGATGTGGCCGGTGTCGTAGGCCGAGGTGTCCTCGTCGACCTCGACGAAGACGACGCCCGGGGCGTCGAGGTTCTTCTCGGCCCATTCGGCCGAGACGAGTGCGGTGTCGCGACTCATCAGATCACTCCCTGGTGAGGATGAATGGTGAACCAGCACGAGGGGCATCGAAAGTCATGACGATCGCACCACGCGCGGGATCCACCGTATGGACGGATCACGGGTTCGTGCGACGGCGCCGCTGCCGGGCGTGGAAAGAGAGCACGGAGACGAAAAAAAGCCCCTGCGTGCCGATGGCCGCTTAGGCGGCCGAGGACAGCCCCGCCGTCAGATGACGGGGCGACACAGGCAGGTGGCCACGCGGCACAGGTCGACCGCGCGCCGTTTGGTGAGGAGCGTCCCCATGAGCAGGGAGCCTACCAGCCGGGGGCGGGGGCACCAGCGGGCCGACCAGCATCCGGGACGCCGGGGCGGGCACCCGCCCCGCGCCCGTCGGATCAGCCGGCGGCCGAGTTGATCGGCACGTTCCTGGCGTCCGCGGTGACGGCCAGCCCCTCGGGCAGCGGCCGGACCTCCCGGACGGCGAGCTGGAACGGCAACTCGGGCAGGGGCACGTCGATGGAGATGCTGCGGGCGTAGTTGTTCAGCAGCGTCCGGGCCAGCGGCAGGTTCGGCAGGCCGTCGGCGTTCAGGTCGTTGAAGCGCAGCGCCACCTGCCCCTCCTTGCCGACCGTGATCTCGGCGGTGCCGGTCACGGTGAGCCGCTGGCCGAGGATGTCGACCGGGGCGGTGACGGCCAGCCGGCCGTTCTGCTCGCCGAGGGTCAGCCCCGGCCGGTCGAGCAGCTTGGCGAGGCTGTCGTAGCTGATGGTGCCCGTCCCGTCGACCGTCTCGGCGACCACGTCACCCTGCCCCGAACGAATGGTGTCGAGCGAGGCGCGCACGTTGCGGGCGTCCACGTCGAGCTTCGGCAGCGCGACCGCGTCGCCCCGCACCGAGCCCTGCACGTCGCGCAGCGCGATGGAGATGCGCTCGTAGCGGCCGTCGAGCACCTGGGTGAGGAACGGGACCCCGCCGACCTCCACCTCCGGCGGCGAGGACTGTGCGCCCTGCTTGGCGATCTCCTGCCGGACCTGGTCGGCGATGGCCCGCTCGGCCACCCCGACGGCGATCCGGTCGGCCACCACGATCAGGCCGCCCAGGACCAGCAGCAGCACGACGAGGGTGATGAGCACCTTGCGTCCGCGTCGCCGGGGCCGCTCCTCGTACGTGTCGTCGTGCGCCACGCCGCCTCCTGTCGTCAGTGCCGAGGGTGCCGCGGAGCGGCCCACCGGTGGTACCCGATCGGGGAAAAGCTCAATCGCCGCGTCAGAGAACGAGCTTGCACATGGCGTACGCGGCCGGCGCGGCCAGGGCGAAGCCACCGAGGGGCCCCTGCATGTGCCGGGCCACCCACATGGTCGGCGGCTCCCCCGCCATCTGCCGGCCCGCCTCGGCGTACCCGACGGCGAGGTCGGCCAGCACGGCGGTGACCGCCGCGACCAGCCCGATGATCGCGGCGCGGGTCGGGGTGAAGGGCGTCACCAGGTAGCTGCCGAGGAGGGCGCTGACCAGCGTGCCGACCATCGCGCCGGCGACCACGCCGGCCGCGCCCCGGGGCACCTGGGGGGCCAGCCGCGGCCACGGCGCGAACGCGTCGGTCAGCCGGGCGACGGTGAGCGCGACCGCGCTGGCGGTGAGGCACACCGTGATGGCCTGGGTGCCCGCCGGGATCCGGCTGAGCACGATCAGGGTGGCGAAGGCGACGACGCCGACCACGATCAGCAGGGTGCTGCCGAGGGAGTCGGTCACCCGCACCCGGTCGACCCGCCGGACGAGCTGGCCGAGCACCCCCAGGGCGAAGCCACCCGCCGCGACGTAGCCCAGCGGCGCCAGGCCGGCGACGTCCGTCTGCACGGCCGCGGTGTCGGCCGCCACCGCCGCGCCGACGCTGACCGCGGCCACCAGCAGCAGCGCGGGCGGCCGCATGGCCATCGTCCAGGCCAGCACGAAGAGCAACTGCACGCCGAAGATGACGAACGCGAAGGGCAGCCGGTGCCCCGGGCCGGAGGTCTGCGCCCCGAGCACCAGACCCACCCCGAGCAGCGCGGCGAACCCGGCGACGGTCAGCGCGAGCGGGCGGCGCACCTCGACCGGCTCGACCGGTTCCTCGTCCGGCTCGTCGTCCGGCTCGTCGTCGGGCCGGCGGGCGGGCTCACCGGCCCGCCGGGCGCGACGCGGGCCGCTGCGCTCCCGGCGCTCGCCGTCGTCGGGGGCCGGCCCGGTGCGCGGCGCCGGCGGCTGGCCACGGGACGGGCCGGACGGCCCGGGGCGGGGCCCGTCGGGCCACTGGTCGCGGCCGGTCTCGGGCGAGCTGGAGGGAAACACGCCCCGATCGTGCCAGACCCGCCGGCCGGCGCGGGGGTCACGGTTTCGGCAACGTTAAAACCTGGGGCACGATCAGGGGCAAGCCGGGCAAACGGGAAAGGACGCGGAGGCGCGACCGGGGCGATCGGTTACGCTCAAGCCGTTACCCGCCCCGTCAGCGACGCCGGGACCACGCAAGTTCATCAGCGTCACACCCCGCCACGGAGTGCGCTGGTCGCGCGCGGCCGACGGCCGCCGGGACGGAGGTGATCGTGGAGATCCTGCTGCTGGTGACCGCGCGCGCAGGCGAACCATCCGCAGTGCTGCCGGCGCTCGACCTGCTGCCGCACTCGGTCCGCACCGCGCCACGCGACGTCCGCACCCTGGTCGCCGGCCCCAGTCCGGACGCGGTGCTGGTCGACGCCCGCTCCGAGCTGAGCGAGGCACGGGCGACCTGCCGGATGCTGCACGCCACCGGGCTCGGGGTGCCGCTGGTCGCGGTGGTCACCGAGGCCGGCCTGATCGCGCTCAACGCCGACTGGGGCGTCGACGACGTCATCCTCGCCGCAGCCGGGCCGGCCGAGGTGGAGGCCCGGCTGCGGCTCGCCGTCGGGCGGCTGAGCAACGCCACCTCCGGGGCCGGCGGCTCGATCCGCGCCGGCGAGCTGACGATCGACCCCGACACCTACGCCGCGAAGCTCAAGGGCCGGCCGCTCGACCTCACCTACAAGGAGTTCGAGCTGCTGAAGTTCCTGGCCCAGCACCCGGGCCGGGTGTTCACCCGGGACCAGCTCCTGCGCGAGGTGTGGGGCTACGACTACTTCGGCGGCACCCGCACCGTCGACGTGCACGTCCGGCGGCTGCGCGCCAAGCTCGGCTCCGAGTACGAGTCGATGATCGGCACGGTGCGGCAGGTGGGTTACAAGTTCGTCGTACCACCCTCACGGTCCCTGCCGGAGAGCGAGCACGTGCCCCTGCCGGTCTGACTTTCCCGTTCCTTCGCGGGCGGTTTCGCATATGCCCCTTTTGTGCAGCTCGTCGGTTCTATTCTGACTGCCGGGTTTGCGACAAAAAGGGGGCGGCAGAGTGCGCATCGACCACGGGGGCGGCGGCGGATCGACACGAACGGGCCCACTGATCCGGGATCCCTCGGCCGCGCGCACCATCGGTCTCGTCACGCTGGTGGTCGCCGCGCTGCTCGGTTCCGCGTACGCCCTCGGGCGCAGCCTGGTCCCCGACCCGCCGACGTCCCGGTCCAGCGTGACCACCAGCGCCACCGGCCCGCACTACGCCGACCAGCCCCCCACGGAGGAGGCTCCGCGCCACACCCCGCAGGGTGAGCCGAGCACCAGCCCCGCGGAGGCCGGGCAGGACGGCGGCCCCAGCCCCGACGGCACGCCGTCGCCGGGACCGGCCGACGGGCCGTTCGGCACGCAGACCACCAGCGGCACCTCGCTGGTCGCGCTGACCTTCGACGACGGGCCGGACCCGCTGTACACGCCGCAGGTGCTCGCCCTGCTCCGCGCGCACCAGGTGCGGGCCACCTTCTGCGTGGTCGGCGAGAACGCGCAGCGCCACCCGGACCTGATCCGGGCCATCGTGGCCGACGGGCACACCCTGTGCAACCACAGCTGGAACCACGACGTCAACCTCGGCCGGCGGTCGCCGGCCGCCATCCGGGCGGACCTGCTGCGCACCAGCGAGGCGATCCGGGCGGCGGTGCCCGACGTGCCGATCGCGTACTACCGGCAGCCCGGCGGCGCGTGGACTGGCCAGGTGGTGTCGGTGTCCCACGAGCTCGGCATGACGCCGCTGCACTGGACCGTGGACCCGGAGGACTGGGAGGTGCCGGGAGCCGGGCGGATCGCGGCGACGGTCGTGGCGGGCGTCGTACCCGGCTCGGTCGTGCTGCTGCACGACGCCGGCGGCGACCGGCAGGGCACCGTGGACGCCCTGCACCGCATCCTGCCCGAGCTGACCAGCCGGTTCGAGGTGGAGGCGCTGCCCGACGGGGCGACGTGAGCCGGCCGGCGGACGGCCCGACCACGGGCGGCCCGGCGCGGGCGACCCCCGCACCGCCCCGGCGGCCGACGAGCGCGGCGGTGCCGGGGATCGACCGGACTACGGTGACGTCATGAGCAACCCCGAAGCGAGCAGCGCCCGGGTGACCCGGGCCGACCGCCTCAGCCCCACGGAGATCGCCGACGTGACGACCCTCGCACGGGTCGCCGGCGACGCGGACGGGGCCGACCCGTTCGACGAGCACGTCCTGCTCCGGCTGCGCGACCCGGACGCGCCCGCGGTGCACCTGACCACCCGGGCGGACGACGGCACACTGACCGGGTACGCGCACCTGGACACCACCGACCCCGGCGCGGGGATCGGGGTGGAACTGGTGGTGCACCCGGCGTACCGGCGGCGCGGGACGGGCCGGGCGCTGGCCCGGGGCGTCCTGGCGGCGGCCGACGGCCCGCTGCGGGTCTGGGCGCACGGCGACCACCCCTCGGCCGCCGCGCTCGGCGTCGACCTGGGCCTGCGCCGGGCCCGGGTGCTCTGGCAGCTGCGCCGGCCGCTGACCGCCCCGATCCCCGACCATCCGTTGCCGGACGGGGTGACGCTGCGCGCGTTCCGGCCCGGCGCCGACGACGAGGAGTGGCTGGCGCTCAACGCGCGGGCCTTCGCCGAGCACCCGGAACAGGGTCGCTGGTCTCCCGCCGACCTGCGGGTACGCCTCGCCGAGCCGTGGTTCGACCCGGAGGGCTTCCTGCTCGCCGTCGACGACTCCACCGGTCGGCTGCTCGGCTTCCACTGGACGAAGGTCCACGAGCGACCCGGCTCGGCCCGGATCGGCGAGGTCTACGTCCTCGGCGTGGACCCGTCGGCCCACCGCGGCGGGCTGGGCCGGGCGTTGACCGCGGCCGGCCTGGCGTACCTGCGGGACCGGCGGGACCTGGATCGGGTCATGCTCTACGTCGACGAGTCGAACGCCGCCGCGGTGGCGCTCTACGAGCGGCTCGGCTTCGCCCGCTGGTCGGCGCACGTCAACTACCAGTCGGCCTGACGTCGGCGCGGGCCCGGGTCGCGACGACGACCCGGGCCCGCGCTGCCCGACCGCTGCCTGACCCGGGAAAATCCCCATACTTCCGACAGCGGCACCCGGGTTCACTTAACGGACAACTCACCCTCAGCGAGCGGTCACCTGCCCTGCCGCACCTGTTCACTCCACGTTCACTTCCGACCGGCGAACCGGCTACCTGGCGCTCCTAACTTTTGGGTCAGCCGGTGAGCGCCGGTACCCCGGGCCCAAATCCGGGGGCGAAGTCAGACGTGAAGGGAAACCTCTCAGGTGAAGCTCCAGCGGCACGGCACCCTCGCCTGCCTCGCTCTTACCGCGACGCTCGCTCTCAGCGCATGCGGCTCGGACAACAACGAGCCCGCGAGCAGCGCCTCCGCCTCCGGGTCGGCCGCCGCCGACTGCGCCACCGGCACGCTGAACGCCCAGGGCTCGTCGGCGCAGAAGAACGCGATGGACGAGTGGATCAAGGCGTACCAGCAGAAGTGCTCCGGAGCTAAGATCAACTACGAGCCCTCCGGCTCGGGCGCCGGCATCCAGGCCTTCATCGCCGGCACCGCCGACTTCGCCGGCTCGGACTCCGCCCTCAAGGAGGAGGAGCAGCCGCAGGCCAACGCCAAGTGCGTCGGCGGCGCCGCGATCAACCTGCCGATGGTGATCGGCCCGGTCGCCATCGCCTACAACGTCAGCGGCGTGGACAACCTCCAGCTCAAGCCGGCCACCCTGGCGAAGATCTTCGCCGGCAAGGTGACCAAGTGGGACGACCCGGCGATCAAGGCCGACAACCCGGACGCCAAGCTGCCGTCGACCACCATCAACGCGGTGCACCGCTCGGACTCCTCCGGCACCACCGACAACTTCACGGACTTCCTCACCAAGACCGCCGCGGCCGACTGGACCTTCGGCAAGGCCAAGGAGTGGAAGGCCCCGGGCGGCACCGGCGCGGCGAAGTCCGACGGCGTGGCCAGCGCGATCAAGGGCCAGGACGGCACCATCGGCTACGTCGAGTGGTCGTACGCCGAGAACGGCGGCCTGAAGACCGCGAAGGTCGGCAACGGCGCGGGCGAGTTCGCCGAGCTGACCGCCGAGTCGGCCGGTAAGACCATCGCCGGCGCCGAGGTGGTCGGCCAGGGCGACGACCTCAAGATGAAGATCGACTACAACACCAAGGAGGCCGGGGCCTACCCGATCGTCCTGGTGACCTACGAGATCGTCTGCACCAAGGGCCTCGCCGCCGACAAGCTCCCGCTGGTCAAGGGCTTCCTCGGCCACGCCGCGAGCACCGCGGGCCAGGCCGACCTGACCGAGCTGGGCTACGCCCCGCTGCCCGAGACGGTCCGCGCCAAGGTCGAGGCCGCGGTCAAGAACCTCGCCTGAGCCGCCGCACCGACACCCACACCACCACCTCAACCCGAAGCGAGCGAGCAGATGGGTGAAACCCCTCACCGCTCGGCCCACGCCGGCACCGGCGGGACGCGCGTGACCGAAGGTCACGACCGGCCCGCCGGTGCCTCGGCGCGTCCGGCCGAGGCACCAGTCAGCACCCGTACGCCGGGCGGAGCCGGCCTGGGCGGCGGCGGCGCGCTGCCCCGGGCCCGGGCGTTCGGCGCCGAACGGGCCTTCCGCGCCCTCACCCTCGCCGCCGGCACCGCCGTCCTGGTCGTCATCGCGGCGATCGCGGTCTTCCTCGTCGCCAAGGCGGTGCCGGCGCTACGGGCCAACACCGAGAGCTTCTGGAGCTTCGAGGGCTGGTTCCCGAACGACGCGGAGCCGAAGTTCGGCATCGGGGCGCTCGCCTTCGGCACCGTGCTCAGCTCCGCGCTGGCCCTGCTCATCGCGGTGCCGGTGGCCCTGGGCATCGCGCTCTACCTGTCCCACTACGCGCCGCGCCGGCTCGGCACCACGCTGGGCTTCCTGATCGACCTGCTGGCCGCGGTGCCCAGCGTGGTCTTCGGCCTCTGGGGCCGCGACGTCTTCATCAACCCGGTGCGGGACTTCTCCGCCTGGCTGAACACGTACTTCGGTTGGATCCCGATCTTCGGCGGCGACGGCCCGTTCGGGAAGTCCATCATGCTGGGCGCGCTGGTCCTGGCGATCATGGTGCTGCCGATCATCACCTCGCTCTCCCGCGAGGTGTTCACGCAGACCCCGACCGCCAACGAGGAGGCGGCCCTCGCCCTCGGCGCCACCCGCTGGGAGATGATCCGCACCGCGGTGCTGCCGTACGGCCGCCCCGGCATCGTCGCCGCGGTGATGCTCGGCCTGGGCCGGGCGCTCGGCGAGACCATCGCCCTGGCGATGACCCTCGGCATCACCTTCAACATCTCGTTCAACCTCATCGAGAGCGGCGGCAACACCATCGCCGCCAACATCGCCAACACGTTCGGCGAGGCGAACGACACGGGACGGGGCGCGCTGATCGCCTCGGGCCTCGTGCTCTTCGCCATCACGCTGATCGTCAACATCACGGCGCGGGCGATCATCCACCGCCGCCGGGAGTTCACGGAGTCGGCCGCATGAGCGAGCGTCAGCGAGCGAATCATCGTCACAGTGCGTCGCATGGCGCCACGAAGCGGAGCGGAGTGGCGGCATGACAACCACCGTCACGTCGCACCGCACCCGTCCGCCGGCCCAGCCGCCCACGCTGCGGGCCCGGCGCCTGCCGAGGTACGCCGCGCCGGCCATCGGGGCAGCCGCCCTGCTGGTCGCCGCCGCGTTCGTGTACGGCACCGGCACCGGCGGCCCGGTGCTGGTCGTGGTGGTCGCCGCGCTGCTCTACCTGGCCGGCCTGTTCGCCGCCGCCAACAGGGTGGAGGGGCGGCGGTCGGCCCGCAACCGCACCTGGAGCGCGCTGATCCACTCCGCGTTCGTGCTGGCCGTCCTGCCGCTGGCCTCGGTGGTCTGGACGCTGGTCAGCAAGGGCGCCGAGCGGCTGGACGCCGACTTCTTCCTCACCTCGATGAACAACATCGGCGCGCGGGACCCGAACGGCGGCGCGTACCACGCGATCGTCGGCACGCTCCAGCAGGTCGGCATCGCCGCCCTGATCACCGTCCCGCTCGGCATCCTCTGCGCGATCTACATCGTCGAGTACGGCCGGGGCCGGTTCGCCGCCGCGATCCGCTTCTTCGTCGACGTGATGACGGGCATCCCGTCGATCGTCGCCGGCCTGTTCGTGCTGGCGTTCTGGGTGCTGATCGTCTCGCCGTGGTTCAACGACGGGCGGCCCAGCTTCTCCGGCTTCGCCGCCGCGCTCGCGCTGAGCGTGCTGATGCTGCCCACCGTGGTCCGCTCCACCGAGGAGATGCTGCGTCTCGTCCCGGCGCCGCTGCGCGAGGGGGCGTACGCCCTCGGCGTGCCGAAGTGGAAGACCATCCTGCGGGTCGTACTGCCGACCGCCCTGCCGGGCATCGTCACCGGCGTCATGCTCGCCATCGCCCGCGCGGCCGGCGAGACCGCCCCGGTGCTGCTCGTCGCCGGCGGCGGCGCGGCGATCAACTTCAACCCGTTCGAGAACAACCAGTCGTCGCTGGCCCTCTTCGTCTACCAGCAGGCCGGCGACGCGTCCCGGTACGCGCCGGCGCGGGCGTGGACGGCGGCACTCACCCTGGTCGCCCTCGTGCTGATCCTGACCGTCGCGGCGAAGCTGCTGGCCCGTCGCAACCGGCTCGGCCGATGAACCCCGGAGGTACCACCACCATGGCCAAGCGCATCGAAGCCTCGAACGTCACCGCCTACTACGGCGCCTTCAAGGCGATCGAGAACATCAACCTGACGGTCGAGCCGAAGACGGTGACCGCCCTGATCGGCCCGTCCGGCTGCGGCAAGTCCACCTTCCTGCGGTCGATCAACCGGATGCACGAGGTGCTCCCCGGCGCCCGGGTCGAGGGCAGCCTCACCATCGACGACCAGGACATCTACGACCGGGACGTGGACGTCACCGCCGTTCGGCGCATGATCGGCATGGTCTTCCAGCGGCCGAACCCGTTCCCCACCATGAGCATCTTCGAGAACGTGGTGGCCGGGCTGCGGCTCAACGGCGTACGCAGGAAGTCGATCCTGGAGGAGGCGGCCGAGCGGGCGCTCCGCTCGGCCAACCTCTGGGACGAGGTGAAGGACCGGCTGGGCAAGCCCGGCGCCGGTCTCTCCGGCGGTCAGCAGCAGCGGCTCTGCATCGCCCGGACCATCGCCGTCGAGCCGCAGGTGGTGCTGATGGACGAGCCCTGCTCGGCGCTCGACCCGATCTCCACGCTGGCCATCGAGGACCTGATGTTCCAGCTCAAGGACAAGTTCACCATCATCATCGTCACGCACAACATGCAGCAGGCCGCCCGCGTCTCGGACCGGACCGCATTCTTCTCGATCGAGAAGACCGGCGACCCGGGCCGCCTCATCGAGTACGACAACACGCAGAAGATCTTCAGCAACCCCGGCGTGAAGAAGACCGAGGACTACATCACCGGCCGCTTCGGCTGAGCCGCGAGGCGGTGGCCCCTTCTCCCGCTCTCCCTGCGGGGAAGGGGCCTTCCCTTCCCCGCCCCCGGGCCGTGGCAACCCGGCAGCGCCCCAGGATCTGCTCTAGAGTCGGGAAACGCCTACGGTCGATGCGGAGGACGGGCATGTCCGAATACCCCCGGTTGCTGCACACCGTGCTCGACAGCACGAACCCGCGAGAGCTTGCCGAGTTCTACCGGCAGCTGCTCGGGCTGCGGTACCGGCCCGGTGACGAACCACCGACGGACGGGACTGCCGACGACCGGGACTGGCTCGTGCTCACGGACTCCGACGGAGCGGCCAAGCTCGCCTTCCAACTTGTCGACCGCCTGCCCCGGACCACCTGGCCCCGGCACGACGTGCCGATGCAGTTGCACCTCGACTTCACGGTCTCGAACGCGTCCGAGCTGGAGAGGCAGCGTGCGCGGGCGGAGGCCCTGGGCGCGGAGCTTCTGTTCGACCGGACCGACGACCCCGACGAGCCGTTGTACGTGTTCGCGGACCGGTCCGGTCACCCGTTCTGCATCTTCGTGGCCTGAGCCGGGCCGGCCTCCGCGCACGAGGCGACCACAGTCAGCCCAGCACGAACCGGGGCTCGCCGGTCTCGGGCACGTCGAGGCGGGGCGTGACCGGGGTTGCCGCGTCCCGGGTCGCCGCCGCGCGCGCGACGCCGGGCAGGTCGCCGCCGGCCGCCACCTGGGCCAGGCTCACCAGGGTGGGCGGGAGCATGGTCAGCTCGCCGGCCTCCGCCCGGGCCAGGGCGTCCGCCGGGCGGACCCACAGGGTGTGGTCGGCCTCCCCGGAGACGTCACGGGTCCGCTGCCCCTCCGGCAGCAGGGCCACGAAGAAGTACGTGTCGAAGCGGCGCGGTTCGAACTCCGGCGTGATCCACCGGCTCCACGGCAGCAGCAGGTCCGACCGGAGGGTGAGCCCGCGCCGGGCGAGCAGGTCCGCGAAGCCGCCCCGGCGCTGCTCCAGCGCCACCCGGTCGGCCTCCCAGTCGTCACCGCTCACGTCGCCGACCACGGTCTGTGCGTCGGGGCCGGCGAGCAGGACCCCGGCCTCCTCGAAGACCTCCCGGGCGGCGGCGCAGACGACCGCCTGCGCGGCCTCGGGGGTCAGCCCCAGCCGCTCACCCCACCCGGCCGGCGTCGGGCCGGCCCAGTCCAGGTGCGCCTGCGAGTCCGAGGGGTCGACCCCGCCGCCGGGGAAGGCGTACATCCCGCCGAAGGCCATCGCGGCGACCCGCCGGATCAGGTACACCTCGAAGTCGTCGCCGGCGGGGCGGAGCAGCAGCACGGTGGCCGCGACCCGGGGCGCCGCCGGGGTGCCGCCCTCGGCGCGGAAGCGGCGGGCGTGCGCCACGAGCGCCGGGGGTGCGGGGAAGCCGTCGGCGTCGATCGTCATGCGCCGAGCCTAGTTCCCGACGGGTGGATCGCCCCCGCCGCCGTCGGGTGATCTTCGCTAGCGTGGCCGGCATGACTCGATGGGGCATCCTGGCCACCGGCAACATCGCCGCCCGTTTCGCCGAGGACCTGCGCCTGGTCCCGGGCGCCGAACTCGCGGCGGTCGGCTCGCGGACCGCCGAGAGCGCGGAGCGGTTCGCGGCCCGGCACGGCGTGCCGCGGGCGTACGCCTCCTGGGCGGAACTCGCCGCGGACGACGAGCTGGACGTCGTCTACGTCGCCACCCCGCACGCCGCGCACTACGAGGCGGCCACGACCTGCCTCGCGGCCGGCCGGGCGGTGCTGCTGGAGAAGCCGTTCACCCTCGACCTGGCGACCAGCGTCGAGCTGGTGGACACCGCCCGTGCGGCCGGGGTCTTCCTGATGGAGGCCATGTGGATGCGGACGAACCCGCTCGTCCGCCGGCTCTGCGGGCTGGTCGCGGACGGCGAGATCGGCACGGTGACCGGCGTCCGGGCCGACTTCGGGGTGGCCGGGCCGTTCCCGCCGGAGCACCGGATGCGGGCCCGTACGCTCGGCGGCGGCGCCCTGCTCGACCTCGGCGTCTACCCGGTCAGCCTGGCCCACCTGCTGCTCGGCGTGCCCGACCACGTCCGGTCCTGGGCGAAGCTGAGCCCGGAGGGGGTGGACGAGAACACCGGCATCGTCCTCGGGTACGACTCGGGCGCGGTCGCCACCCTCAGCTGCGGCATGGTCGGCGCGCCCCCGCTGGTCGCCTCGGTCACCGGCACCACCGGCCGGATCGACCTGCCCGAGCCGTTCTTCCGCCCCGGCTCGCTGACCCTGCACCGGGCCGGCGCCGAGCCGGAGACGATCGCCGGCGAGCTGGTCGGCGGCGGCTACCAGTACGAGGCGGCCGAGGTCCAGCGCTGCCTCGCCGAGGGCCTCCTGGAGAGCCCCCTGGTCCCCCACGCCGCCACGCTGGAGGTGATGGCGCTCCTCGACTCCGTCCGCGCCCAGATCGGCGTCTCCTACTCCTGACGGAGGAACGGAAGGGGCCCCTCGTCGCCGAGGGGCCCCTTCGCGTACGTCAGCTGAACAGGGGGCGGAACAGGAAGTACATCAGGGCGCCGATGGAACCGGCGGCCGGGAAGGTGAGGATCCACGCCCCGACGATGTTGCCGGCCACGCCCCATCGGACGGCGGAGAGCCGCTTGGTGGCGCCGACGCCCATGATCGCCGAGGTGATCGTATGGGTCGTCGAGATCGGCGCGCCGAGGACCAGCGCGTTGAAGTAGAGCACGCCGCTGGCCACGGTCTCGGCGGCGAAGCCCTCCGGCGGCCGGAGGTCGATGATCTTACGACCCAGGGTCCGGATGATCCGCCAGCCACCGGCGTACGTGCCGGCGGCGAGCACGGCGGCCGACGTCCAGAACGCCCACTCCGGGATGAAGCTGGGGTCGTCCTGGTAGCCGCCGACGTAGAGGGCGAGCACCACGATGCCGATGGTCTTGGCGGCGTCCTGCATGCCGTGGCCGACCGACATGGCGGCGGCGGACGCGGTCTGCGCCCAGCGGAAGCCCCGGTTGAGCCGGCCCGGGTGCCCCTTCCGGAAGATCCACTGCACGGCGATCATGACGACGTAGCCGAGCACGAAGCCGACCATCGGCGAGAGGATCATCGGGATGATCACGCTCTCCCCGATGCCGGTCCAGAGCACCGTGCCGGACGCGGCGACGGTCGAGCCGACCAGGCCGCCGATCAGCGCGTGCGACGAGGACGACGGCAGGCCGTAGTACCAGGTGACCAGGTTCCACACGATCGCGCCGATCACGCCGGCGAAGACGATGCCGAGGCTCGACGTCCCGGTGGGCAGTTTCACGAGGCCGCTACCGACGGTCTTGGCCACCTCGGCGCCGAAGTGGGCGCCGATGAAGTTGCCGACCGCCGCCATGGCCAGGGCCACCCGGGGTGTGAGCGCCCGCGTGGAGATGCTGGTCGCGATCGCGTTGGCGGCGTCGTGGAAGCCGTTGGTGTAGTCGAACGCCAACGCCACCGCGATCACCGCCAGCACGGCGATGAGTTCGGGACTCACAGGATCAGGACTCCTTGACCGCGATGGTCTCGACGGTGTTGGCCACGTGCTCGAAGGCGTCGCAGGCGGCCTCCAGCTCGTCAGCGACCTCCTTCATCTTCAGCACCGTCAGCGCGTCGTACTCGCCGGAGAAGAGGCGGACCAGCAGCATCCGGTACACCTGGTCGCCGTCGTTCTCCAGCCGGTTGCACTCGATCCAGTAGTCCTCGAGGTCCTTCATCGACTTCAGGCGCGGCATGGCGTCGGCGGTCAGCTTCGCCTGCGCGTCCAGGACGTTGACCATCTCGTGCATCTCGCGGGGCAGCGAGGGGAGCTTGGTCAGGCCGTAGAGGTAGAGCAGGTTGCCGACCGCCTCGAGGTGGTCCATCACGTCGTCGAGCAGCGACCCGAGCCGGTAGATGTCCTCCCGGTCGAACGGCGTGATGAAGGTCGAGTTGATCTTCTTGTACAGCTCGTGGGTGATCTGATCGCTGTCGTGCTCCACCTCGGTGAGCCGCTCGCTGACCGACTGCACCTCCACCCCGGGGAGGGCCAGCTCGTTGAGCAGCTCGGTGCCCTTCACCAGGTTCTGCGCGGCCCTGGTGAAGAGCTCGTAGAAGGCGCCCTCGTTCGGGCGGAAGGAAAACTTCACAGCACGGACCTCGTCGTGTCGGTGGAAGGGTCGCGGTCGCCCGGAGGGTGCCCGCCTGGGAATGCTAGAAAACGACGGAACCGGGAATTGCGCGGCCTCCCCCTGGTCAGGCCACATTCACCGGTCGTTCACCTGCCGTTCATCTACGCCGTTCTCCCGGGTCCCAGCAGCCGCTCCCGTTCGCGCCGGACGTCGAAACCGGCAGGCGGATACCCGAGATCGAGAGTGTCGAACGTCTCGCGGAGCAGGTGCGCGACGGCCCAGTCCCGGTACCACTTGCGGTCCGCCGGCACCACGTACCAGGGCGCGGCGTCCGTGCCGCACCGGCCCAGGGCCTCGGCGTACGCGGCCTGGTAGTCGTCCCAGCGGGCGCGGGCTTCAATGTCCGAGGGGTCGTACTTCCAGTGCTTGCGCGGCTCGTCGAGCCGCTCCAGCAGCCGCCGGCCCTGCTCGGCGTACGAGATGTGCAGCATCACCTTCACCAGGGCCACCCCCGCGTCGACCTGCTCCCGCTCGAAGGCGTTGATCTCGTCGTACCGGGCCTGCCAGATCGACTCGGGCACCAGCGATTCGACGCGCGCCACGAGCACGTCCTCGTAGTGCGAGCGGTTGAAGACCCCCACCTGACCGGGCGGCGGGAGCGCCCGCCGGATCCGCCACAGGAAGTCGTGCCGCAGCTCCTCGGGGGTGGGCGGGCCGAACGAGCGGACGTGCAGGCCCAGCGGGTTCATCGCGCCGGCCACGCGCTTGATGGTGCCGTCCTTGCCGCCACAGTCCATCGCCTGGAGCACCAGCAGCACCCGTCGCCCGGCGGCCGCGCCCGGCCCGGCCGCGCCACCGCCCCGGGCCGCCTCCCGGGCCTTCGCGTCGGCGAAGAGCATCTCCTGCTGCCGACCCAGTCCCGCGCCGACCAAGCCGACCTGGCGGCGGGCCCACTCCTTGCGCCGCAGGCCGGTCACCTCGGGCCCGGGCAGACCCGGCGTCGACCGGGGATCGACCGCCCCGAGGTCGACCGGCGCGCCCGGCGTCACCCGGAGCAACTCCCGCATGCTCCCCCCGACCGGCCCCACGACCCCGTCGACCCGCTCCGCACCCGCCCCCACGTCCTGCTCATCACTCGTTCGCACCCTCGGATCATCACCCACCCCCGCCCCTCCCGCCCGCCGACCGTCGCCCCTCGGCCTCGCGATCATGGACTTGTGGTGGGCGGAATCTGTGCCTTCTCCCCTTCTGCGGGCCACCAGAACTGCATGATCGACCCGCTCTTGGGGCGCGGGTGCGGGGGGCGGGAGAATGGGGCGGGAGTGGGTGGGCGGCGCGGGGCGGGAGCGGGTCAGGGCGGGGCGGAGTGGGAGGGGTGGCGTGGGGGATCTGGTGGCGGAGTTCGAGGTGGAGCGGGGGCGGCTGCTGGCGGTGGCCCACCGGATGCTCGGCAGCCGCAGCGAGGCGGAGGACGCCGTCCAGGAGACCTGGCTGCGGTACGCCGCCGCGCTCGCCGACCCGGCGGCCCGCGCCGAGATCCGGCACCTCGGCGCCTGGCTCACCACCACCTGCGCCCGAATCTGCCTCGACGTGCTCCGCTCGGCGCGGGTGCGGCGGGAGGCGTACCCGGGCCAGTGGCTGCCGGAGCCCGTGGTGACGCCACTCGACCAGGGCCCGCGTACCGACGGCTTCGCGCCCGACCCCGCCGAGCGGGCGGTCCGCGCCGACCAGGTCGGCACCGCCCTGATGGTGGTGCTGGAGCGGCTCGCCCCGGAGCAGCGGGTCGCGTTCGTGCTGCACGACGTCTTCGCCGTGCCGTTCTCCCGGATCGCCGAGGTGCTCGGTACGACCGACGCCGCCGCCCGCCAGCTCGCCTCCCGGGCCCGCCGGGCGGTGCACGCGTCCGACGCGCCCCGGCACACCGCCGACGCCGTCGAGCAGCGCCGGGTGCTCGCCGCCTTCGTGGCCGCCGTCGAGTCGGGCGAGCTGGACGCGCTGGTGCGGGTGCTCGCCCCGGACGTCGTCGCCATCGGCGACAGCGGCGGCCACTTCCCGGCGGCCCGACGCCCGGTGGTCGGGGCCGACTCGGTGGCCCGCTTCGTCCTGGGCCTGTTCGGCCGCGCCGGCCGGTACGGCGGCACGCTGCGCGCCCGTCGGGTGCTTGTCGACGGCGTGGAGGGCCTGCACATGGAGAGCCCGCACCCGGACGGCCGGACGCTGCGGGTAATCGCCGCCCTCGCGGTTGACGACGGCCGGGTGACCGGGTTGTTCCACCAGCTCAACCCGGAGAAGCTGGGCGACCTGCCGCCGCTGACGGCCGAGGACGGCTGGCCGCCGCGCTGGTGAGGACCCGTGCCGCTGCCGGTGGTCAGACCACCAGGGCCAACCACTTCCGGTACGACGTGGCGAACGGTTCGACGCCGTCGCCCAGCGCCCCGAGGAGCCACCGGGCCGCCGCCTCGGCCTGCGTCACCACGTCGTCCGGGTAGCCGAAGCGGGCGCGGTGCTCGGCGAACTCGTCCTCGTCGCGCAGCTCCACCAGGCCGGTCGCCCGCCGACGCACCACGTCGAGGTCGAGGTCGATGAGGTGGACGGTGTCGTCGTTCTCCCAGCGGGCCGGGCTGGCGATGTCGCAGTAGACCTCGCTGGTCCGGGGCGGCGGGTTGAACATGCCGGTCCACCAGGCGTGGTGCGGCACCAGGAGGACGAACGGGATCTGCTCCACCGACGGCCGGCCGTGGTAGACGGACTTCGTGCCCTCGGTCACGCCGAGCCAGACGCCGAGCTCGTCCTCGGCCAGACGGCGGGCCGGGTAGTCACGATGGGCGCTGCCGTCGTACTTGCGGTAGATCACGCGGACCACGTCGCTCGGCATGAGTCGCACCCTAACCGATACCGCCCATCGGTCGCCGCACGGAAGTAACCGGACGCGGTCGACGGGAGACCGTACCGTGACGACGCCACACCCGGATCGGCGCGGCCGGTGTCGGGGACGGCGGGTACCGTCGCACGGTGACTCCGCGCCTCGCCACCGGTTCCGCCGCCCCCTCGCCCCGCACCGGAGGCCGGCGGCGGGGCGCCCGGCCGAGCGGGGTGGAGCTGCTCGCCGCCGCGGTCGGCGCGGTGCCGGGCGGGGCGGCCCGTCCCGGTCAGCAGCAGATGGCGACCGCCATCGAGGAGTGCGTGCAGGCGCGGGAGCACCTGCTGGTGCAGGCCGGCACGGGCACCGGCAAGTCGCTGGCCTACCTGACGCCCGCGCTGACGGTGGACGGTCCGGTGGTGGTCTCCACGGCCACCCTGGCGTTGCAGTCCCAACTGGTCGACCACGACCTGCCCCGGCTCGCCGACGCCGTGGAGCCGGTGCTCGGCCGGCGGCCCACCTTCGCGGTCCTGAAGGGACGGCACCACTACCTCTGCCTGGCCCGGCTGGACAACTCCACCGAGGACGAGCCGGAGGACACCCTCTTCGACGCCCCGGCCGCACGCCCCGGCGGCGGCACCAAGTGGCTCGGCGAGGCCGGCCGGCTCGGCAAGCAGGTCCAGCGGCTGCGCGACTGGGCGGAGAAGACCGACACCGGCGACCGGGACGAGCTGGACCCGGGCGTCGACGACCAGGCCTGGCGGCTGGTCTCCATGCCGGCCCGGGAGTGCGTCGGCGCGTCCCGCTGCCCGTTCGGCGCGGAGTGCTTCGCCGAGGCGTCCCGGGCCCGCGCCCGGGAGGCCGACATCGTGGTCACCAACCACAGCCTGCTCGCGGTGGACATGCTCGCCGGCCGGCACATCGTGCCGCCGCACAAGCTGCTCATCGTCGACGAGGCGCACGAGCTGGCCGACCGGGTCTCCTCCGCCGCGCAGGCCGAGCTGGTGCCGGAGCTGATCGACCGCTCCGCGAAGCGGGCCCGCCCGCTGCTGCGGCCGGACGTCGCCGAGTCGCTCACCGCGGCCGGCGACGCCCTGGCGGTCGGGCTGGCCGAGGCGCCGGCCGGGCGGATCACCTCGGGGCTGCCGTCCGCGCTGCGCGAGGCGTGCACCCTGCTCGACGCGGCCACCCGGGCGGCGCTCGACGCGATCGGCGAGGTCAAGTCCGACGACCCGGACCCGGTGCGCAAGCAGCAGGCCAAGGCCGTGCTCGACGAACTCTCCGCCACCGCGCAGCGGCTGCTGGAGGAGGCCGACCACGACGTCGCCTGGGTGGAGAAGAACGACAACACCGGTCGCCGTGCGCTGGTGGTCGCGCCGCTCTCGGTCGCCGGCACGCTCGCCACCCACCTGTACGAGGAGCGTACGGTCGTCGCCACCTCGGCGACGCTGACGCTGGGCGGCCGGTTCGACACGGTGGCCCGGGCGCTGGGCCTGGAGGCGCCCCCGGCCGACCCGCCGTCGCCGGCCGCCGCCGCCCTGGCCGCCCGTTCCGCCGGGCGCACCGGCGGCACCGGGTCGGCGGAGGGCAGCGCCGCGACCGGCCCGGCGGGGGCGCCGGCCACCTCGGGGCCCGGGTGGCGCTCCCTCGACGTCGGCTCGCCGTTCGACTACCCCCGGCAGGGCATCCTGTACGTCGCCGCACACCTGCCCCGGCCCAGCGTCTCCGGGCTGCCCGACGCGGCCGGCGAGGAGCTGCTCGCGCTGGTCACCGCGCTCGGCGGGCGTACGCTCGGCCTCTTCTCCTCCCGGCGGGCCGCCCAGCAGGCGGCGGAGCTGCTGCGCGCGCGGACCGACCTGCCGGTCCTGCTCCAGGGCGAGGAGGCGCTGCCGCTGCTGGTACGCCGGTTCCGGGAGGAGAAGTCCAGCTGCCTGTTCGGGGTGATGTCGCTCTGGCAGGGGGTCGACGTGCCGGGCGACTCCTGCCAGCTGGTGGTCATCGACCGGCTGCCCTTCCCCCGGCCGGACGAGCCGCTGGCGGCGGCGCGGGCGGCGGCGGTGGACGCCGGCGGCGGGTCGGGTTTCGCGGCGGTCAGCGTGCCGATCGCCGCGATCAGGCTGGCCCAGGGGGTGGGCCGGCTGATCCGGTCGACGGGCGACAAGGGCGTGGTGGCGGTGCTCGACTCGCGCCTGGAGACCGCCCGGGGCTACGGGCCGTTCCTGCGCCGGTCGCTGCCGCCGTTCTGGTACACCACCCGGCCGGAGGTCGCCCGCGGCGCCCTCGAACGCCTCGCCAAGTCCTGACCCGTCAGGGTGCCTGGGAGGCGACGACGACGGCGTCGGGCGGGGTGTCCGGGACGGTGCGGGCGGCGAGCCGGCGCACGGCCGTGTTGAGCACGGCGATCAGCGGCACCGAGACCAGCGCGCCGGTGATCCCGGCGAGGACCACGCCGGCCGCGATGCCGATGATGACCGCGAGCGGATGGATGGCCACCGCCCGACCCATGATCAGCGGCTGGAGGAGATGCCCCTCCACCTGCTGCACCCCGATCACCGCGCCGAGGATGATCAGCGCGGTCACCGGGCCGCTGTCGACCAGCGCCACCAGGACCGCGACGACGCCCGACAGGGTCGCCCCGACGATCGGGATGAACGCCCCGAGGAAGACCAGCGCGGCGAGCGGGAAGGCGAACGGGATGTCGAAGATGACCAGGAAGACGCCGATGCCGACCGCGTCGATGAAGGCGACCAGCACGGTCGCCCGGACGTAGGCGACCAGGGTCGCCCAGGACGCCCGCCCGGCGTCGTCGACCTTCCAGCGGGCGGCCACCGGCAGCAGCCGGACCAGGAAGCGCCAGATCTTGTTGCCGTCCCGCAGGAAGAAGAAGGTGGCGAAGAGCACCAGCAGCGTGCCGGTCAGCACCTCAGCCAGCGTGGCGGCCGTGGAGAGGGCGCCGCTGGTGAACTTCTCGGTGTTGTTGTTGATCCACTTCTGGCCCTCCTCGATGTAGTTGTCGAGTTGGCCGTCGGAGAGGTGCAGCGGGCCGGTCTTCAGCCAGTCCTGGATCTGCCGGACGCCCTCCGAGGACTTCTTGCTCAGCTCCGGCACGCCCTGGATGAACTCGTTCACCACCAGGGTCAGCGTGCCGATCACCCCGGCCAGGCCGCCCACCAGGACCACCGCCGTCGCCATGGACCGGGGGAACCGGGCCCGCAGCAGCCAGCCGACCGCTGGCGCGAGCAGCGCCGAGAGCAGCAGCGCGACGGCCAGCGGGATGACCACGATCCGGACCGTGCCGACGATCTTCAGCAGCGCCCAGGCCACCACGCCGATCACGATCAGCCGCCAGGACCACGCGGCGGCTATCCGCAACGCGTGCGGCACGTCCGCGTCGTCCCGGCTGGAGGTGGAGTTGTGCATCGCCCCGGGCGGCGGGGCGCCGACCACGGTCGCGGACGGCGCCGCCGCCGGTCCGGGGGACGTCGGCGAGGCCACGCCGGCCGGTTCGGGGCCGTCGACCGGGTCCGTACGGCGCGCGCGCACCGACTCCCGGCCCGACTCGTACGCGCGACGGAGCCGTCCGCGTATCTGCTCGAAGCGGCTCAAGCGCACCTCCTGGCAAGAGACCGGCCCGCCCACGCCGGTGGGCGGACAGGATACGTCCGACGACGCCACCGTAGGGCAGGTCCGCCACACATTGCCCCCGGCCCCCGGCGCGTAACCGCCCACGGCCGGCCGACCGGGACACGGTAGCGTCTCCGGCGTGACCGCCGACCAGAATCTCGACTCCAAGCTGCCGATCCGCCTGCTGCACGACCGTGTGCTGGTGCGGATGGAGGGGAGCGAGGGTGAGCGACGCTCGACCGCCGGCATCGTGATTCCGGCGACCGCCGCCGTGGGCAAGCGCCTGGCCTGGGCCACCGCCGTGGGCGTGGGGCCGAACGTACGCGCCATCGTCTCGGGCGACCGGGTCCTCTTCGACCCCGACGACCGCTCCGAGGTCGAGCTGCACGGCCGCGGGTACGTGCTGCTGCGCGAGCGCGACGTGCACGCCGTGGCCGCCGAGCGGGTGGAGAACGACTCCACCGGCCTCTACCTCTGAGCCCACCCCCGCCCCACCCGCCCGGATGAGGGCGCGGGTGCCGTTTGCGTCGCTCCCCGCCGGGAAGCCAGCCGCATCACCGGCCCTGGGGAGGGACGCGATGCCGGTACTCGTGAAGAAGATTCTGCTCTGGGGGAGCGTCGCGTTCCTGATCTACTTCATGGCCTTCCGGCCGGAGGGCGCGGCGGAGATGTTCAAGGCGATCGGGGCGGGACTGATGGCCATGGCGCAGGGCCTCGGTGACTTCCTCACCAGCCTGATGACCTGACGACCGGGGCCGGCCTCGCGGGGCGGCCCCGGTCCCGGGATCAGGAGATGGCCCGCGGATGCGTCAGGGGCGACCGGGGGGCCACGGCGCCAGCGGCTGCTGGCCGTACCAGCCGGGCGGGCCGAAGCCGGCCGGGTGCACCGGGGGCGGCGGCGGGACGAGCACCACCGGGATCGGCACGACGGGCTCGTCCGGCGCCTCGACCGTCCGCTGCGTGCCGTCCGGGAACCGCAGGTGGTAGCGGTGCCCGTCCCAGATCCCCGCCGGCACCTGCGGGTCGCGGCCCACGAAGTACGACCGGTACGCGCCGATCGCCTCCAGCAGCTCGCGTTCCTCCCGCGCGGTCCGCTCCCGGTCCACCGGGCGGCGGTCCAGGCCGCGCAGCGCGCCGTCGCGCAGCAGCGCCAGCCGGGTCGCCGCGAACTGGTAGCCGCGCATCGCCTTCAGCCCGCCGTCGCCGGCCACCCGCTTGGCCCACACCCGGGCCGCGTGCCGCCGTCCCAGGCTGCTCAGCGCCGCCACCTCCGGCGGGGTCAGCCAACCCGCCCGGACGTAGTCGGGCAGGGTCCGCTCGGTGAGCCGCCCCTCCCAGGCCCGTAGCCACACGGCGAGCCCGACCATGCCGAAGAACAACGGCACCATCACGCCGATGAACCCGTACAGCATGATCAGCGTCTCGCCGGTGGCCTGGGTGAGCGTCGGCAGCAGGTTCCAGAGCCCGTGCAGCATCATCGCCAGCAGCAGGCCGGCGAGCGGCGCGAGCACCCGCACCCACCGGCTGGCGGCGCGCGCGGCGATGCCCAGCCCCACCCCGGTCATGGAGGTGAACAGCGGGTGGGCGAAGCCGAAGAGCAGGATCCGGACGATGAAGATGGCGATGACCTGCTGGGTGCCGGTCGCCGGCCCGTACCGCTCCACGCCGGTGGCGTAGCCGTAGCCGCCCAGGTAAAGGATGTTCTCCACCATGGCGAAGCCGACCGCGGAGAGCCCGCAGTAGACCAGGGCGTCGGTGATGCCGGAGAACTCCCGCCGACGGAAGATCAGCAGCAGGATCGGCCCGATGGCCTTGGTCAGCTCCTCGATGAACGGCGCGACCAGCACCGCGGTCAGCGCGGTCGGCAGCCCCCAGTCCTCGAACAGCCCCGCGAAGAAGCCGTTGACCTCAAGTGATGCGGCGGTGGAGACGAAAGCGCCCCAGACGAAGCAGAAGATCAGGTATTTCAGGGGCTCCGGTTCATAGCGGTCCAGCCAGAGGAAACAGCCCACCAGCACCGGAACCGGGAGGATCGCGGCGACCAGGCCGATCAGCAGCGCCTCGACGCCGAGATTCTCACCGAGTCTGAAGACCATGAACAGCGCGCAGGCCGCGATGAACAGGACGGTGCCGGCCAGCACCAGGGCCCGACCCCACCCCAGCCGACGCAGCGGCATCCGGGGCCCGGCCCCGCCGGGCGGCGGAACGGCGGGCGCGGTCGGCGACGGCGGCAGGGGTGCGCCGGGCGGGGTGTCGGCCATGCGGTCAGCGTAGCCATCCCCGGCCGCCTGGTCCGGCCGCATTGACCCGGCTATGCTGCCGGCAGGTCACGAGCGCCAGCGTCAAGCCCCGGCTTGCTGGCCGGCAACCCTCGTCGAGTTCGCGGTGGGGTGCCCCGGGTGATGACCGGGCCCGGCGCGATCCGCGTGCCGGGCAAGCGCGGACCCCGCCCGTGTGCGCCCACCCGGGGTCCCTGGACCCCCGGAGGTCGGCCATGACCGTCACCCTCGTACCCCCGCCCGCGCCGCAGCCGCCCGCCGTCGCCGCCCCGCTCGACGTGCTCGGCGTACCCGGCCAGGTGAACCTCGACTACGCGGCCACCGCGCCCTGCGCGCGGGCCGCGGCCGACGCGGTGGCCGAGCTGCTGCCCTGGTACGCCAGCGTGCACCGCGGCGCCGGGGCGCTGTCGCGGCGCTGCACCCTCGCCTACGAGCGCGCCCGGCAGACGGTCGGCGACTTCCTCGGCGCCCGCGCCGACGACCACGTGGTCTTCACCCGCAACACCACCGACGCGTTGAACCTGCTGGCCCGGGCGTTGCCCGCCGGCACGACGGTGGTCACCTTCGGCGGGGAGCACCACGCCAACCTGCTGCCCTGGCCGCGGGGCTCGGTCCGGCTGCCGGTGCCGGGGGAGCCCGCCGGGGCGGTCCGCGCGCTGGACGCCGCGCTCGGCGAGCTGCGCAGGCCGGACGCAAGGGGCGGTTCGGGGCCCGCCCGCCCCGGCGCCGGGCAAGGCCCGCCCGTGCTGGTCGCGGTGACCGCCGCGAGCAACGTGACCGGCGAACGCTGGCCGGTGGCCGAGCTGGCCCGGGTGGCCCGGCGGCACGGGGCCCGGATCGCGGTGGACGCCGCGCAGCTCGTCCCGCACGCGCCGGTGGACGTCGCCGCCCTCGACGTCGACTACCTCGCGCTCTCCGGCCACAAGCTGTACGCGCCGTTCGGCGCGGGGGTGCTCGTCGGGCGGGCGGACTGGCTGGACGCCGCGCCGCCGTACCTGGCCGGCGGGGGCGCCACCAGCCACGTCGGTGCGGCCACCCACGACGTGCGGTGGGCGACCGGCCCGGCCCGGCACGAGGCCGGCACGCCGAACCTGCTCGGCGCGGTCGCCCTGGCGGCGGTCTGCGCCGCGCTGGCCGACGCCGACCGGGCCGTCCTGCACGACGCCGAGCAGGCTCTGCTGACCCGGCTGCGCGCGGGCTTCGCGGCCCTGCCGCACGTGCTGGAGCTGCGCATGTTCGGGCCGGCGGCGCCCCGGGTGGGGATCGTGTCGTTCGTGGTCGCCGGCCGGGACTCGGCGGAGGTGGCGGCGGAACTGGCGGGGACGTACGGCATCGGGGTGCGCGACGGCCTCTTCTGCGCCCACCCGCTGGCCCGGCGGCTGCTCGACGAGGCGGCCGCCCGCAGCGGCCGGCGGGACCTGCCGCCGACCGCCCTGCGCGCCAGCATCGGCCTGGGCAGCACGACCGGGCACGTGGACCGGCTGCTCGCCGCCCTCGCCACGCTGACCTGACCGGCCCACGCCCCGTCTTCTCGTACCGGAGCCGGCGGGCGGCCGGCTCCGGTACGAGTCCGTACGCAGCGGCGGGTACCCCGTCAGGCCTCCCCCACCGCCGGTGCCGGCGCGCGACCGCGGGTGCGCTGGATCAGCACCACACACGCCAGCACGGCCACCGCCGCCGCGATCGAGGCGGGGGTGACGGCCTCGCCGAGCAGCAGCGCCGACCAGAGCAGGGTGAGCACCGGCTGGGCGAGCTGGATCTGGCCGACCTGCGCGATGCCGCCCCGGGCCAGGCCCGCGTACCAGGCGAAGAAGCCCAGGAACATGGAGACCACGGTGAGGTAGCCGAACGCCGACCACGCGACGGGGTCGGCGCGCGGCGGAGCGGCCACGGCGGCGACGACCATGACGGGCACGGTGACGGGCAGCGAGAGCAGCAACGCCCAGCAGATCGTCCGGGCGCCGCCCAGCTCGCGGGCGAGCGCACCGCCCTCGGCGTAACCCAGGCCGCAGAGCACGACCGCGGCGAGCAGGAACAGGTCGGGCGGGGCGAGGGCCCCCCGTACCGCGCCGCTGGCGCCGAGGAAGGTGAGCACCGCCAGCAGCCCGCCGGCGCTGGCGACCCAGAACAGCGGCGGCGGTCGCTCGCCGGCCCGCAGCACCGCGAACACGGCGGTCATGGCGGGCAGCACGGTGATGACGACCGCGCCGTGCGCGGAGGTCTGGGTGATGAGCGCCAGCGAGGTGAACAGCGGGAAACCGACGACGACGCCGAGGGCGACGACCGTCAGCCGCCGCCACTGACGGCGCGTGGGTCGCGGGGCGCCGGTGGAGCGTAGGTACGCCCATGCCAGCAGCGCCGCGCCGACGGCCCGGCCGAAGGCGACGAACCACGGGTCGAGCTGCTGCACGGCGACGCGGGTCGCGGGCAGCGACATGCTGAAGGCGAGCACGCCCAGCGCGCCGAGGGCGAGACCGACCGTCCGGTCCACCGTTACCGCCGTCCCGACAGTAGCGCTACTATTTCCGTTCATGAATGACGGTAACGCAGCCGACCGCGTCGTCCAAGACCTGCGCGCGCTCGCGGCCGTCGCGGAGCCCGGCACGCGGCTGCCCTCGGTGCGCGAGCTGACCGCCCGGCACCAGGCATCCCCGGTCACCGTCGCCGAGGCCATTCGTCAGCTCGTGGCCCAGGGGCTGGTCGAGACGCGAGCCGGCAGAGGCACCTTCGTGGCCGCCCCGCCGCGCGAGTGGCGCGCCCCCGACCTGTCGTGGCAGACCGTGGCGCTCGGCCCCCGCCGACCGGGCGAGGACGAGATGCAGGCGCTACTGGCGTTACCGCCAGCAGGAGCGATTCCGCTGTCCGGGGGTTATCTGGGCGCGGAGCTGCAACCCGCCGCCGCGCTCGGGGCCGCGCTCACCCGCGCCGCCCGGCAGCCCGCGTCCTGGCAGCGCGGGCCGGCCGAGGGGCGCGAGGACCTGCGCGCCTGGTTCGCCCGCGAGGCCGGGGCCGGGCTGCACGCCGGGGACATGGTGATCTGCCCGGGCGGACAGGCCGCGCTGTCGTCCGCGCTGCGGGCGCTCGCCGCGCCCGGCGACACCCTGCTCGTCGAGTCGCCGACCTACCTGGGCGCACTGGCCGCCGCCCGGGCAGCCGGCCTACGGGTGGTGCCCGTGCCCGCCGACGCCGACGGGGTACGGCCCGACCAACTCGCCGCCGCGTTCGCCCGCACCGGCGCCCGGCTGTTCTACTGCCAGCCGCTGTACGCCAACCCGAACGGCGCGACACTCGCGGATCACCGCCGGGCCCGGGTCGCCGAGGCCGTACGCGACGCCGGGGCGTTCCTGATCGAGGACGACTACGCCCGCGACCTCACCATCGACGGCCAGGCCCCACCGCCGCTGGCCGCCGACGACCCCGACGGGCACGTCGTCTACCTGCGCTCGCTGACCAAGTCGACCGCCCCCGGGTTGCGGGTCGCGGCGATCGGCGCCCGGGGCCCGGCCGGCGCCCGGCTGCGGGCGGCCCGGCTGCTCGACGACTTCTTCGTCGCCGGCCCGCTGCAACAGGCCACGCTCGACTTCGTCACCGCCCCGGCCTGGACCCGTCACCGCCGCGCCCTGCGTACCGCGCTGCGGACCCGCCGGGAGGCGCTGCTGACCGCGCTCCGCCGGCACCTGCCGGAACTGGCCCGGCAGCCGGTCCCGCGCGGCGGCATGCACCTCTGGGTACGTCTGCCGGAGGGCACCGACGACGTCGCGCTGGCTGCCGCCGCGGCCGCCGAGGGCGTCGTCGTCTTCCCCGGCCGCCCCTGGTACGCCGCCGAACCCCCGGCCCCCCACCTTCGCCTCACCTACGCCGCCGCCCCACCCGACCTCATGGACGAGGCCGTCCACCGTCTCGCCCGCGCCCTGCGCGCCTGACCGGGGGACACTCGCCTGCGGCCTGACCGGCGACAGGGTGCGGGTCAGCCGAGCGGCGGGGCGGCGGGCGGCTTCGGGGCGTCGTCCCGCTCCCCCTCGCCGCGCGGTCGGTCCTGGTCGCCGAAGGACTGCCGGACCCCGCGGTTCGCCTCCTCCTGGGTTATGCCGGAGGCCACCATCAGGTCGCTGGCGGTGGTCCGCACCTGCGCGATCACCACGCTGCCGGAGAAGCCGACCCCCTCGGCGTACGCCCGGCCGGCCTCGCTGACCGCGCGCAGCGCCCGCTCCCGTGCCTGCTCCGGCTCCTCGCCGACGGCGAACTCGTGCTTGAGCAGGCGTACCGACTCGGCGAGATGGGCCACCGCGTCGGGCATCGTCTCCGGGATGGGCTCCTCGTCCTCGATCAGGGTCACCGCGCGCCGCGTCAGCGTGCCGGCGTTGCGCATCGCCCGGTCGATCGGCTCGGCGGCCCCGGCGTAGTGGGTGAGCTCGTCCCGCCGGTGCCACCGGGCCGGCGAGAGCAGGGCGGTCTCCTTCGCCCCCTCGATGGCCTCGGTGAAGGCCGACAGCTCCTGCTGGTTGTTGCGCAGCCGGTCCAGGGCCCGCTGGCCCTTCTCCCGGTCCCGTTCCCGCAGGGCGTCCGCGGTGGCGTCGAGCTGGTCGGCGAGCAGGTCCAGGGCCGGCCGGGCGGCCCGGTTAAGGACCCGCAGCGGATTGAGCGGCAGCAGGACCGCGGTGACCAGCAGTGCGATCCCACCGCCGACGAACGCGTCGATGAACCGGGGGATCTCCAGGTTCTCGGTCGACGGGCTGAGCGTGACGATCAGCACCGCCGTGGCCGCCGCCTGGATGACGATGGCCACGCTGGCGCCGGCGAAGATCGTCAGCACGATGGCCAGGGTGACCACGAGGCCGAGCTGCCACGGGCCGGTGCCGAGCAGGTAGATGAGGAAGTCGCCGACGGCCACCCCGATCGCCACCCCGACGATCAGCTCCACGGTGCGGCGGAACCGCTGGCCGACCGACACGGCCAGGGTGCCCACGGCGGAGATCGGCGCGAAGACCGGCTGCGGGTTGCCCAGCAGTTCGTGGGCCGCCAGCCAGGACAGCCCGGCGGCGAGACCGGCCTGCACAGCGAGCCCCAGCCCCAGCCGCAGCCGGTGCAGGCGGTCGTGCAGGGTGATCCTGCTGCGGTGCCGCAGGGTCTTCAGGGCCTGGGCGACCCGGGGCCCGTCGACGTCCGCCGCCCGGTCTCGCAGGATGGCGCCTCGCACCATTGAGGGTCGACGGTCCCGCGCCACGGCCATGGCGGGGACTACCCGCGCCGCACCGGGTGAATCCTCGGCGCTGCGGCGGTACGGCAGACTCGGTCGGGTGGTCGACCTTCTCGACCGGTGGCGGGCCGCGGCCCGGGGCGCCGGAATGACCGACGCGGTGGAGCTGACCCGGGTCGGCGAGGATCTGCTGACCCGCTGGCGGGAGCCGCACCGGCACTACCACGACGCCGACCACCTCGCGGCCGTCCTCGACGTGGTCGACGCGCACGCGCCGGCCGCCGGGCAGCCGGACCTGGTGCGCCTCGCGGCCTGGTGCCACGACGCCGTCTACGACCCGCGCGCCGGGGGCGACGCCAACGAGCGCGACAGCGCGGCGCTCGCCGGCACGCTGCTCACCCGGGCGGGTCTGCCGGCCGACGCCGTGGCCGAGGTGCGCCGGCTGGTGCTGCTCACCGCCGGGCACGCGGTGGAGCCGGGCGACGCCGACGGTGCGCTGCTCTGCGACGCCGACCTCGCCGTCCTGGCGGCGCCACCCGAGGCGTACGACCGCTACGCCGCGGCGATCCGCCGGGAGTACGCGCACGTGCCCGAGCCCGCCTTCCGGGCCGGCCGTGCCCGGGTGCTCGCCGGGCTGCTCGCCCTGCCGGCGCTGTTCCGCCTGCCGCCCCTGACACGCCACTGGGAGTCCCAGGCCCGGGCCAACCTGACCCGCGAACTATCCACCCTCCACTAACCCCCGCCCTGCCCTGCTCCCTCCCGCCCTCGCGCGTCGATCATGGAGTTGTGGTGGGCGAGAAGCGCCCCCTCGCGGCTTTCGCGGGGCACCACAACTGCATGATCGACGCAGGGTGGGGTGGGCGGGGCAGGGGTGGGGGGTGGGTCGGGGCGGGGGCGGCTCAGGTGCTTGGGGCGGCGCAGGCCGGCCTCGCGGAGCAGGCGTACCAGCTCCCGGCTCGGCACCACCCGGGCGCCCAGCCAGACCGCCATCGCGAACCGGTCGGCCGGGATGTCGTAGTGGTCCCGGTCGAACCCCCGGCGGGGCACGCCCAACGTCTCGGCGAAGGCGTGCAGCTCGGCGGGGGAGACGTCGCTGATCAGGTGGGACCAGAGCCGTCCCCGCCACGGCCAGGCGGGCCGGTCCAGGTAGAGCATGCCGGCCAAACTACCCCCAGCGGGGACCGGTTGGTGATCGCGCGGGACCGACCGTAGCCTCGGCGACATGGCCGGTTCCCCCCTCCTCGACGACCTGCGGGCGGCGCTCGGCGACGACGCCGTCCTGACCGACCCGGACCTGCTGCGGATGCACGAGCGGGACGAGGCCGACCTCTGCGCCGCCGGCACGCCCCTGGTCGTGGTCCGTCCCCGCACCACCGCACAGGTGGCCGCCGCGCTGCGGGCGGCCGCGCGGCACGGCGTACCGGTGGTGCCGCAGGGTGCGCGCACGGGGCTGGCCGGCGCGGCCAACGCCGTCGACGGCGCGATGGTGCTGAGCACCGTCGCGATGGACGCGGTGCTGGAGATCGACCCGGTGAGCCGGATCGCCGTGGTGCAGCCCGGCGTGGTCAACGCGACGCTCGCCGCCGCCGTGGCGAAGCAGGGGCTGTGGTACCCGCCCGACCCGGGCTCGTGGGAGTCGTCCACGATCGGCGGGAACGTCGCCACCAACGCCGGCGGCATGTGCTGCGTCAAGTACGGCGTCACCACCGAGTACGTGCTGGGGCTGGAGGTGGTGCTCGCCTCCGGCGAGGTGCTGCGCACCGGCCGGCGTACCGCCAAGGGCGTGGCCGGGTACGACCTCACCCGGCTCTTCGTCGGCTCCGAGGGCACCCTCGGCGTGATCACCGAGGTGACCGTGGCGCTGCGCCCCGCCCCGGCGCAGTCGCTGACCATGGTGGCGGTCTTCCCGTCCACCGCCGCGGCCGGCGCGGCCGTCGCCGAGATCGCCGCCCGGGGGCTCTCCCCCAGCCTGCTGGAGCTGCTCGACCGGACGCACCTGCGGGCGATCGAGGCGTACCGGCCGATGGGGCTGCGCACGGACGCCCAAGCGCTGCTGCTGGCCGCCGCCGACACCGGCTCCCGCGCGGCCGACGACCTGGCCGGCCTGGCCGCGGTCTGCGAGGCGGCCGGCGCCGACGAGGTCTACGCGGCCACCGACGCCGTGGAGGCGGCGGCCCTGCTACAGGCCCGCCGGCTCGCGCACCCCGCGATGGAGAAGTTCGCGGCGGAGACGTACCCGGGCGGCAACGGCGGCCTGGTCATCGACGACGTGGCGGTGCCCCGGGGCGCCCTGGCCGCGCTGCTCGACGGGGTGGCCCGGATCGCCGTGGAGTGCGACGTGCCGATCGGCGTGGTCGGCCACGCCGGCGACGGCAACATGCACCCCAACATCGTGGTGGACCGGGCCGACCCGGCGAGCCTCGAACGCGGCCGCCGCGCGTTCGACGAGATCATGCGGCTCGGCCTGGAGCTGGGCGGCACCTGCACCGGCGAGCACGGGGTGGGCCTGCTCAAGCGCGACTGGCTGGCCCGCGAGATCGGCCCGGTGGGCGTCCGGGTGCACCAGGCGATCAAGGCCGCACTGGACCCGGCCGGCCTGCTCAACCCCGGCAAGGTCCTCTGACCGGCGCGGACCGGGCCGGGCGCCGTCAGGCGGTCATCTCGGCCGGGGTGGCCTGGGTGAGCAGCAGCAGGATCTCGTTGGCGATGGGCGGGTGCTCCTCGCCCGGGCAGTCCTGCGACGTGACCAGGCCGGTCGAGGTGAGCAGGCTGGAGGTCAGCGCGTCGATGCAGGTGACCTGGTAGCGCCGGGCCTGGTCGGTCTCCTTCGCCAGCCCCGGGTCGGCGAGCAGCGCCTGGAGCCGGGTGACGTGTTCCGGGCCGAGCACCCCGGTCGACGTCACGCCGTCGCCGGCGCAGTCGGCGCACTCCCACCTGCCGTCCGGTTCCACGTTGAGCGTCCGCAGCGGGCCGTCCGTGCCGACCCGCTGGAGGAGGCTGACCTCGCCCTTCCCGGCGGTCGCCGCACCGCCGGGACCCGGCTGCGACAGCCCGGTGCCGGCCGGCCCCGGCGCGGGGCCGTCGTCGGCGCTTCCGGGCAGCGAGCACCCGGCGAGGGCGGCGGCCAACAGGGCGGCGACGGACACGCGGACCGGACGCGACCAGGAAGCGGGGGGCACGCGCCGGAACCTACCCCACCGTAGGTAAGGGCCGTAACCGCTGACCGGGGTCGGGCGGGCGAATGTAGGGGGTGACCGGGGCCGGGCCGGTCAGCGGGACGAGGACGGCAGTTCGGCCTGGTCGTCGTCCGCGCCGCGGTCCGCCGCGAAGCCCCGTACGTCGGGCGCGCCGAGCCGGGCGGCGTCGGCGGTGGCGTCGTCGGGCATCAGCTGGGACTCGCGTTCCGCCTCCACCCGGGCCCGGTAGTGCTCCACCTCGCGGGCCCGGGTGGCCTCGTCCCAGCCGAGCACCGCGCCCATCAGCTCGGCCGCGTGGCCCGCCGACTCCAGGCCCCGGTGCGCCGTCTCGAAGGAGATCCGGGTCCGCCGGGTGAGCACGTCCTCCAGGTGCAGCGCCCCCTCGGCCCGGGCCGCGTACGTCACCTCGGCCGCCAGGTACTCCGGGGCGCCGGCCAGCGGGGAGGCCAGCAGCGGGTCCGCGTCGATCAGCGCGAGCAGGTCGCGGGTGAGGGTGCCGTAGCGCTCCAGCAGGTGCTCGATCACCCCGACCGGCATCCCGTGCCGCCGGGCCAGGTCCGCCCGGTCCCGCCACATCGCCGGGTAGCCGTCGGCGCCGAGCAGCGGCAGGTCGGCGGTGCGGGAGGGGCGTACGGCACCGAGCCGGTGGGCGGCCCGGTCGACCACGTCGGAGGCCATCACCCGGTACGTCGTGTACTTGCCGCCGGCGACCAGCAGCAGACCGAGCATCGGCTCGAAGACGGCGTGCTCGCGGGACAGCTTGGAGGTGGAGTCGGCCTCGCCGGCCAGCAACGGCCGCAGCCCGGCGTAGACGCCCTCGATGTCCGCCGTCGTGAGCGGCCGGTCGAGCACCGTGTTGACCTGCTCCAGCAGGTATTCGATGTCCCGCGCGGAGGCCGCCGGGTGGGACCGGTCCAGCCGCCAGTCGGTGTCGGTGGTGCCGATGATCCAGTGCCCGCCCCACGGGATGACGAAGAGCACACTGGTGGCCGTACGCAGGATCAGCCCGGCCTCGCCGGTGATCGCCGAGCGGGGCACCACCAGGTGCACGCCCTTGGAGGCCCGGACGCGGATCCCGGGGCGCAGCCCGACGTCGTTCAGCATCCGCGACATGTCGTCGCTCCACACCCCGGTGGCGGCGATGACGGTGCGGGCGCGTACCTCGAACTCGGCGTCCGGGGAGCCGGGGGGCGCCTCCAGGTCGCGGATCCGCACGCCGGTGACCTCGCGGGCCTGCCGGATGAGCCCGACCGCCCGGGTGCTGGTCACCACGGTCGCGCCCAGGCTGGCCGCCGTGCGGGCCAGGGTCACCACCAGCCGCGCGTCGTCGACCTGCCCGTCGTAGTAGCGGATCGCGCCGGCCACCGCGTCGGCGCGCAGGCTGGGGAAGACCCGGCGGGCGCCCTCGCGGGTCAGGTGCCGGTGCAGCGGCATGCCGCGCCCGCCGCCGAAGACCCCGGCGAAGGCGTCGTAGGCCGCCACGCCGGCGCCGTAGTAGGAGCGGCGGAACAGCCGGGCGGGCAGGCCGCGTACGCCCCGCCCGTCGGGCAGCGGAACCAGGATGGGCACCGGCCGGACCAGGTGCGGGGCCAGCCGGGTGGCGAGCAGCCCGCGCTCGGTGAGCGCCTCGTGCACCAGGTGGAACTCCAGCTGCTCCAGGTAGCGCAGGCCACCGTGGATGAGCTTGCTGGAGCGGCTGGAGGTGCCGGCGGCGTAGTCGCGCGCCTCCACCAGAGCCACCTTCAACCCCCGCGAGGCCGCGTCCAGGGCGGCCCCCGCCCCGGTGACACCACCGCCGATGACCAGCACGTCGAAGCGTTCGGCGCGCAGGCGGCGCAGGTCGGCGGCCCGGCGCTCGGGGGAGAGCTGGCCGGCCGTCGTTCGGGACACGTTGGGGTCACGCACCCGTCCACGGTAACCGCCGCCGCCATCCGGCGGGACACGCCGTCCGCGCCGTACTGTCTGGGGATGGAGGTCGGCCCCCCGTTCCCCGCTGGTCAACCCGTCCCACGCCCGGCGGCCACGCCGGGCCGGCCGAGCCCCTGGGCGGTGGTGGCGGCGGCGGTGACCGGCTGCTGGACGGTCGGGCTCGTCGTCGTCGGCCAGCTCGGCGCCTGGCTGGCCGACCAGGTCCTGCTGGCCTCCGGGCTGGACCGCGTGGTCTGGCTCTGGCCGGCGACGGTGCTGTTCACCGTGCTGCTGGTGGGTGCGCCCGCGCTGGCGCTCGCCCTGCTGCCCCGCTCGGCGGCGGTCCGCACCGCCGGCCGTACCTGGCTGGCGGCGGCGCTCGCGCTCGGCGCGCTGGGGCTGCTCCGGGCGCTGCCACCGGTGCACCACGAGGCGTACCTCGCCGCGTTGGCCGCCACGGCCGCCCTGGCCGCCCTCGTCCTGCGGGCGCTGGCCCGCCGCGCGGCGGTCACGACGCCCCGGGTGCCCGCGGCTGTCGCGGCGCGCCAGGTGCCCGCGTCGGCCGCCACGCTGCTCGGGGTGGCCGGCGGGCTGGCGCTGCTGCTGCCCTGGGCCTGGCTGGGGGCGCTCGGCGGGCTGTCGGAGACGGTGCTCGCCGGGCTCGCCGCCGCCGCGCTGGGCGTGCTGGCCGGGGCGCTGCTGGACAACGCCTTCTGGTCCCGCTTCACCGTCGGCGAGCCGCCCCGGCCGACCCGGTTGGTGCTGGTCGGCGGGCTGGTCGCCGGGGTCGCGCTGCTGCTGCTCGCCGCCGGGGTGGGGCAGTCCGGGGCCCAGCTCCCCCTGCTGCTGACCCTGCCGCCGGCCGGCTTCGCGCTGGCGGCCCTGCACGCGGCGGCCCGCCGCCCGACCCCGGCCGGCCCGCCGGGTGCCGCCCCCGTCGGCTCCCCGGGGGCCGCTCCGGCCGACCCGTCGGGCCCGCTCCCGGCCGATCCCGCCGGCGCCGTCCCCACCGACCCCGCCGACGCCGACGGCCGGGAGCCGACCGGGCGGGCGGGGACGGGCGCCCTCCGGCCCGCGGCCCGTTGGCTGGTCGGGCTCGGCGGGCTCGGCCCGCTGGCCTTCGCCGACCCCGAGGAGATCACCCTTCTCCTGGCCGGCACCCGCGACGTGCCGTTCTGGGTGGCCGCCGCCGCCGGCGCCGGGCTCGCCGTCGCGGCCGTCCTCGCCGTGGCGTACGGGGTGCTGCTCACCCGGGGCCGGCGGCCGAGCCGGCGGGTCGCCGGGGTGACCGCCGGCGCCCTGCTGGTCGCGGTCGGCGTGGTGGCCCTCGGCGCGGGCCAGCCCGGCCTGCACGGCGAGCGGCTGTTCGTGGTGCTCCGCGAGCAGGCCGACCTCGCCGGCGTCCCGGCGACGACCGGCCGGGCCGGCCGGGACGCCCGGGTCGCCGAGGTCCACCGTCGGCTGGTCGCGACCGCCGAGCGGACCCAGGCCGACCTGCGCCGGGACCTGCGCCGGCTGCGGCTGGACCACACCCCCTACTACCTCGTGAACGCGGTCGAGGTGGACGGCGGGCCGGCGGTACGGGCCTGGCTGTCGCGCCGCCCCGAGGTCGCCCGGGTGCTGGTCAGCCAGCGGGTACGACCGCTGCCCGCGCCGGCCGGCCGCAGTCGCGGCACCGCGCCCGCGCCTACCGGCCCCGAGTGGAACGTCCGGATGCTCGGTGCGGACCGGGTCTGGTCCCAGCTCGGGGTGGACGGCTCCGGCATCGTGGTGGGCAGTTCGGACTCGGGCGTGGACGGCGGGCACCCCGCGCTGGCGGGCGGCTTCCGGGGCGGCGACGACTCCTGGCACGACCCGTGGGTCGGCACCCGGGCGCCGACCGACCAGGGCGGGCACGGCACCCACACGGCGGGCAGCGCGGTGGGCCGGGGCGGCATCGGGGTGGCGCCGGGCGCCCGCTGGGTCGGCTGCGTCAACCTGGACCGCAACCTCGGCAACCCCGCCTACTACCTGGACTGCCTCCAGTTCATGCTGGCGCCCTTTCCCCCGGGCGGGGACCCGTTCACCGACGGGCGCCCGGCGCGCGCCCCGGACATCCTCACCAACTCGTGGGGCTGCCCGGCGATCGAGGGCTGCGACCCGGGCGTGCTCCGGCCGGCCACCGCCGCCCTGGACGCCGCCGGCATCATGGTGGTGGCCGCGGCCGGCAACACGGGGCCGTACTGCGGCTCGATCGACGACCCGCCCGCCCCGTACGCGGACGTGCTGACCGTGGGCGCGGTGGACCGGCAGCGCCGGGTGACGCTGTTCTCGTCCCGGGGCCCGGTGCCGGGGGCGGCCAAGCCGGACCTGGTCGCGCCGGGCGACGAGGTGCTCTCGGCGATGCCGGGCGGCGGGTACGCCACCCTGAGCGGCACCTCGATGGCGACGCCGCAGGTGGCCGGCGTGGTGGCGCTGATGTGGTCGGCCGACCCGACGCTGGTCGGCGACCTGCCCCGTACCCGGCAGATCCTGCGGGACACCGCGACCCCGGCCGTGGCGACGTACGCCTCCCGGACGCAGACCTGCGGCGGCGACGCGAACATCACCGGCGCCGGCCTGGTCGACGCGTACGCCGCCGTCCGGAGGGCGCGGGGGTGAGAGCCGGGGCGGACCGCCGGGTCAGCGCAACCGGTCGAGCAGCTCCCGCGACCGCCGCACCACCAGGGTCGTCGCGTCCGCGTCGTACGACGGCAGCGTGCTGTCGGTGAACAGGTGCTGATCACCCGGATAGACGAACAGCTCGGCGAGGTCGGAGCCGACGATGCCGACCAGCTCGCGGGCGGCGTCGATGTCGCCCTCCAGGGCGAAGAACGGGTCGGCGTCCATGCCATGGATCTGCACCGGGACCCCGGCGGGCCAGGGGCCGACGGCCCATTCGCCGGTGACGGGCAGGCAGGATTCGTAGAGCAGCGCACCCCGGGCCCCGGGCCGGGTCTGGGCGAGCCGCTGGGCGGTGGCGGCGCCCCAGGAGAACCCGCCGTAGACCAGGCCCCCGGGCAGGTCGGCCACGGCGCGGTCGGCGCGCTCGCGGAGCATCTCGCCCCCGATGCGCTTCGTCAGCGCGAAGCCCTCGTCGAGGGTCGCCGGTCGCTCGCCGTCGAACAGGTCCGGCGTGTGCACGGTGTGCCCGCCGGCCCGCAACTGTTCGGCGAACTCGTGCACCCCGTCGGTGACCCCACGCAGGTGGTGGAACAGGACGACGTCGGCCATCTCTACACTCCTGTCAACAGACGACAACGATCGAATGATCCATGATTCTAGAACGGTCGAGAAATGTCGAGCAATGAGCGGATCCCGGACTACGACCTCGACGAGATGCTCGTGGTCACCGCGCCCGCGCAGCTCCGCGCGCTGGCCGATCCCCTGCGCGCGACCCTCCTGGAGCTGCTCCTGGAGCGGGCCGCCACGGTGACCGAGCTGGCCCGGGCGGTCGATCGACCCAAGAGCAGCGTCGCCTACCACGTGAACGCGCTCGTCGACGCCGGCCTGCTCCGGGTGGTGCGGACCCGGCGGGTGCGGGCGATCGACGAGCGGTACTACGGCCGGGTCGCCCGCACGCTCTACATCGGCGCGCTCACCCGCCCCGAGGACAAGCGAGTCGCGACCGCCGTCAACGGGCTCGCGGAGGCGGTCGCCGAGTCCGCCGCGGCCCACGCCGCCGACGACCTGCGCTGCACCCTCGTCCACGCCCGCATCCCGGTCGAGGAGGTACGCGCATTTTGGGCCGAGGTGCAGGCGCTGGCCCGCCGCTTCGCCCAGATCCCCCGCTCCGGCGATCAGGTCTACGGGTTCGTCGCCGGCCTCTACCCCACCGACGCGCCGACCCTCCCCCAGCCTGACCTGGAGCCGGAGGCGAAGGCGGAACCGGAGGCAAAGGCAGAGGCGGAACCGGGGGCGGAGGCGGAACCGGAGGCGGCCGGCTGACGCGACCGGGGCGGTCGCGGGGGGCGGCGGCCCTCCGGCCGGGCGGCGCCGACAAGGCCCCCTCCCGACAGAACGCTCCGGTGATCTAGGGTCGGCGTCCATGGACCTGGAGATCGTCGAGCTGAGGCCCGACCAGCGGCCCGCCGTGGTGGAGCTCTGCGGGCGGGCACTCGACCTGCCGGAGGACGCGGCCGAGGCGCCGGCCATCGTGGACGCACTCTGGGCGCGGGCCGCCACCCACCGTCCGGTGGTCACGTGGGGCGCGTACCGGGAGGGGCGCCTCGTGGGCGTGCTCGTCGGCTCCCTCGCCGCCAGCGACGGCGACGCCCGTGGTCACGTCGACCTGGTCGCGGTGGACCCCGCCCACCGGCGGCGGGGCGTGGGGCGGGCGCTGCTGTCGACAGCCGAGCGGACCCTCGCCGGCCTCGGCGCGGCCGAGGTGCTGCTCGCCGGGAATCCGCCCTACTACGCCTGGCCGGGCATCGACGTTCGCTACACCCCGGCGGTCTGCGCCGCGCTGGCGCTCGGCTACCGGCAGGACCGGACGGCGTGGAACATGACCGCCGACCTGTCGTACGACGGCTCGCCCGCGCTGCGCCCGACGGAGGCCGCGGAGGCGCGGCTGGCCGGGCGCGGGGTGACGGTCCGCCGCGCCGAGGCGGGCGACCTGCCGGCGCTGGCGGAGTTCGCCCGCGCCACCTTCGGCGGGGCCTGGGACGCCGAGCTGGCCGGCTCGGTGGGCCGGGAGGGGGCGGGTTGTCACCTGGCCGAACGCGACGGCGAGGTGCTCGGCTTCGCCGCGTACGGGTCGTCGCGGCCGAGCTGGTTCGGGCCGATGGGCACCGCTCCGGCGGCCGAGGGCTCGGGGATCGGCGGGGTGCTGCTGCGCCGGTGCCTGCGCGACCAGCGGGCGGCGGGCGTGACGGCGGCGCAGATCGGCTGGGTGGGGCCGGTCCCCTTCTACTCGGGCAGCGCGGGTGCCCGGATCGAGCGCGTCTTCTTCCTCTACCGGAAGGCACTCGGGGACTGACAACGGGGCGAACAGGATATAGACCCTCATAACGCCATTCGCCCGCATTGGTGATCGTCGCGCCCTACCGTTTCCGGTAGAGGAGGCAGCCATGACCACGGACGACGAACGCCCCGGCCCGTTGCCGTTCGACCGGCTCGACTACGGCGACGCCGAGCAGCAGGCGGAGATGGCCGGCGTCGACGAACCGGCCGACGAGCCGGTGACGCTGGTCGACGAGCCGGTGCAGATCCCGCAGCCGTACGACCGGGCGCAGAAGAGACGCAACCAACGGCCACTGCCGACGTGACAGCGAAAGGGGCGGACCGCTGACGCGGCCCGCCCCTTTCGGCGTTGGAGCTGGACTCAGAAGTCCATGTCCCCGCCACCCGGACCAGCCGGGGCGGCCGGGGTCTTCTCCGGCTTGTCCGCCACGACGGCCTCGGTGGTGAGGAAGAGCGCCGCGATCGACGAGGCGTTCTGCAGCGCCGAGCGGGTCACCTTGGCCGGGTCGATGATGCCCGCGGCCAGCAGGTCGACGTACTCGCCGTTGGCGGCGTTGAGGCCGTGACCCGGGTTGAGGTTGCGGACGTGCTCGACGACCACGCCACCCTCGAGACCGGCGTTGACGGCGATCTGCCGCAGCGGGGCGTCCAGCGCGATCTTGACGATCTGCGCGCCGGTCGCCTCGTCGCCGACCAGGTCCAGCTTGTCGAAGGCGGTCTTGCCGGCCTGCACCAGCGCGACGCCACCACCCGGGACGATGCCCTCCTCGACGGCGGCCTTCGCGTTGCGGACGGCGTCCTCGATGCGGTGCTTGCGCTCCTTCAGCTCGACCTCGGTGGCCGCGCCGACCTTGATCACCGCGACGCCGCCGGCCAGCTTGGCCAGCCGCTCCTGCAGCTTCTCGCGGTCGTAGTCGGAGTCGCTCTTCTCGATCTCGGCCCGGATCTGGTTGACCCGGCCCTGGATCTGCTCGGCGTCGCCGGCACCGTCGACGATGGTGGTCTCGTCCTTGGTCACCACGACCTTGCGGGCGCGGCCCAGCATGTCGAGGCCGACGGCGTCCAGCTTGAGGCCGACCTCCTCGCTGATGACCTGGCCACCGGTGAGGATGGCGATGTCGGCCAGCATGGCCTTGCGGCGGTCACCGAAGCCCGGCGCCTTGACGGCGACGGACTTGAAGGTGCCCCGGACCTTGTTGACGACCAGGGTCGCCAGGGCCTCGCCCTCGATGTCCTCGGCGATGATCAGCAGCGGCTTGCCCGACTGCATGACCTTCTCCAGGATCGGGAGCAGGTCCTTCACGGACGAGATCTTGCTGTTGACGATCAGGAGGTAGGGGTCGTCGAAGACGGCCTCCATACGCTCCGGGTCGGTCATGAAGTAGGCCGAGATGTAGCCCTTGTCGAAGCGCATACCCTCGGTGAGCTCCAGCTCCAGCCCGAAGGTGTTGCTCTCCTCGACGGTGATGACGCCTTCCTTGCCCACCTTGTCCATCGCCTCGGCGATGATCTCGCCGACGCTGGTGTCACCGGCGGAGATGGAGGCGGTGGAGGCGATCTGCTCCTTGGTCTCGACGTCCTTGGCGAGCTTGAGCAGCTCCTCCGAGACGCTGGCCACGGCGGCCTCGATGCCCCGCTTCAGGGCCATCGGGTTGGCACCGGCGGCCACGTTGCGCAGGCCCTCGCGGACCAGGGCCTGGGCCAGGACGGTCGCCGTCGTCGTGCCGTCACCGGCGACGTCGTCGGTCTTCTTCGCGACCTCCTTGACCAGCTCGGCGCCGATCTTCTCGTAGGGGTCCTCGAGCTCGATCTCCTTGGCGATGCTCACACCATCGTTGGTGATGGTGGGGGCACCCCACTTCTTCTCGAGCACGACGTTGCGGCCCTTGGGGCCGAGCGTCACCTTCACGGCGTCGGCGAGCTGGTTCATGCCCCGCTCGAGGCCGCGGCGCGCCTCTTCGTCGAACGCGATCATCTTGGCCATACGGCGTTGTCCTCCTGGACACTCACGGGCCACCCGGAGTGTGTGTCCCGGATGGGCCGCCTGGTGTACGCACCTTGGGACGTCGCCACCTGGCGACGACGACGTCTCCTCGGCCGGGCCGGATAGCCCGCGACGACCGGCCATGTGCCGCAGCCGCGTCTGGACGCCGCTACGACCGTGGCCCTACCGCCCCGACCATTGGCACTCACGGTATGCGAGTGCCAATGACTTGTTTAGCACTCTCCCCTGCCGAGTGCAAGCACGATCGCCCCGGTCAGCCAAGTTCGCCGGTCAGCCGCGCGCTGTCCACCGGCCCCTCGTGGGCCCGCTGCTCGGCGTACGTGACGACCAGGCCGACCAGCTGGGCGAGGTGGGTGGGCAGGGCCAGCACCGCGCCCACCAGCGTCACCGCGAGCACGCCGAGGGCCGTGCCCGGCGACTCCAGCGGGGTGGTGCCGAACGGCAGCGTGCCGATGCCCTCCACCATGCCGGCGGCCCCGCTGCCGACGATGACCGCCGCCGCCACCAGCGCCACCCGGCCGAGCAGCAGACCGAGTCGGTCGTGGAACATCCGGAAGGAACGGCCGATCGGGTGCTGCCGCTCGAACAGGTAGACCGGGCCGGCCATGCTCAGCGCGAAGGCGAAGTAGATGCCGGGGATCACGCAGAAACAGACCCCGAGCCCGATGATCACGCTCATCAGCAGGGTCCAGCCCCAGAGGCCCAGCGCCCGGTGCGCCCCGTAGGAAAGGGCCGCGCCCACGCTCACCGGTTGACCGGCCGCCTGCCGGGTGACCACCCAGGTGCCGGCCGCCCAGCCCAGGCTCTGCACGAAACCGAAGACGAGGGCGCTGCCGAGCACCACGAACAGCAGGACGCCCGTGTCGGCCAGGAAGGTGTCGGGCAGCGCGGCGGGGTCGTCGGCCATCGACTCCTCCCACTTCGCGGACGGGTCGACGACGAGTGAGAGCACCGACACCACCAGGGCCGGCAGCACCTGGGTGAGCAGCAGGATCGGCAGCAGCAGCCGCCAGCCCCGGCGCACCGCGCCGACGCACCGGCTGAACCAGCCGTTGACGCCGGCGCCGGGCGGGGTGACGAGCAGGTCGGCCGGATCGAGGCCGTGCCCTGGCGGGTACCACCCGTGGACCGGCTGCCCGGGATAGGCGACCGGGGCGCCCGGGTACCACGGCTGCCCGCCGTACGGGCCGGAGCCGACCGGGTACCCGCCGGTGGGCGGGAAGACCCAGTCCTGCGGCTGTTGAGGGCCCGCCGGCGCAGCGCCGCCCGGGCCGACGGGTGGCGTCGCGGAGGGGTCGGGATCTCCTGGGGGCGGCGCGGCCTGGGGCGGCTGGTCGGACATGAACCCTCCTCAGCGATGGCTGGAACGGCTCACGATCCTCCCCTGCCGACGCAACCCGGCCGAAGCCCGCCCCCGTGGGGCGGGCCGGCCGACGGCTGCCCGGCCCTGCCGGACCACCCCCGGCCGGCGCCTCACGACCGATGGCCGGGAAGGCGGTCGGCGCGGGGGCGGGAAGAGACGCCCGTCAGGCGATGACGCGCACGCGCTCGGCCTGGGGACCCTTCTGACCCTGGGCGATCTCGAACTCGACCCGCTGGCCGTCGTCCAGCGCCTTGTAGCCGTCCATCTCGATCGCCGAGAAGTGGACGAAGACGTCCTGCCCGCCGTCGACGGCGATGAAGCCGTAGCCCTTTTCGGAGTTGAACCACTTCACGGTGCCCTCTGCCACGGTGCACTTCCTCACTCTGCGCGGCGTTCCACGACCCCGGAGGCCGGGCGGGCCGGCACCGGAGGACCACCGGCTCGGCGATCGACGAGGGCCGCTGAAACGGTGACCGAAATCGCACGCTACACGAAGCGTGACGACGGCGCACGACCACAAACCGGACATACTTCGGTCGACCGCCATCGGCGGTCATCGCTGTGGTAGGCATTCGTCATGACGGACACGCCCGGCGGTTCGGGGCCGACGCGGCGGGCGGAGATCCGGCGGGTCCGGCCCCGGGACGCGGCCCGGATGCGGGCGCTGCGGCTGGAGATGCTCGCCGACGCCCCGCTGGCCTTCCTGGAGACCCTCGCCGACGCGGCGGCCCGGTCGCACGCGGACTACGCCGCCCGGATCGCGTCCGTCTCCGTCGGGGCGGGCACCGCGCAGTTCGTCGCGGACCCGGGCGGCCGGCTCGTCGGGCACGCCGGCGGCACGGCGGCCCCCGGGGAGCCGGGGCTGACCGTGGTGTACGCCGTCTACGTCACCCCGCCCTGGCGGGGCACGGGCCTCCTCGGCGACCTGGTCGACGCGGTCGCGGCCTGGTCCCGCGCCTGCGGGCGCCCCGAACTGATGCTGGAGGTCGTGGTCGGCAACGACCGGGCCTACCGCGCCTACCGGCGGCTGGGCTTCGTCGACACCGGCGTACGCGTCCCGCACCCCACCGTTGCGGCGCTCACCGAACTCCAGATGCGCCGCCCGGCCTGACCCGGCCGCCCGGACCGACCCGTGCAGGGCCGGTCCGGGCCGCCGGACGGATCACGCGTGCCGGCGGGACTGCACGATGCGGAACCGGTTGGCCACGTAGGCGCCGTCGGTCAGCGCCGAGTTTGCCGCCGCGTTGGCGCCGCTGCCGTGGAAGTCGGAGAAGGCCGCCGACTGGTTCACGAAGACCCCGCCGGTCAGGTTGCAGGACAGGTGCACCCCGACCTCGATCGCCGCGGCCTCGGCCGCGTCGAGGACCGCCTCGTCGGTGGAGTAGACCGCCGCCGTGAGCGCGCCCTTCTCGCCGACCGTGGAGCGCAGGATCTCCAGGCTGTGCGCGGTGGAGTCCGTGGCGATCGCGAACGAGATCGGCCCGAACCACTCCTTCGAGTAGGTCGCGGTGTCGTCGGCCGCCAGCCTGACCACCGTCGGGGTGCGGACCACCGCGCCGGGGAAGGCGGGGTGCTCGACCGTACGCGACTCCAGCACCGCCTCGCCGACCTTGGTGACCTCGTCGAGGCGCTCCAGCACCCCGTCGTTGACGATCGCGCCGGTCATCTCCACCCCGCGCGCCGGGTCGGCGGTGATCTTGGCGACCGCCGCGGCGATCCCGCCCGCCACCTCGTCGAAGCTCTTGTGCCCCTGGTCGGTCTCGATGCCGTTGCCGGGGATCAGGATGTTCTGCGACGTGGTGCACATCTGGCCGCTGTAGAGGCTCAGGGTGAAGCCGAGGTTGCGGCACATCCCGGCGAAGTCGTCGGTGGAGTCGATCACCACCGTGTTCAGCCCGGCCTTCTCGGTGTAGACCGCGGCCTGCCGGGCGTTGGCCTCCAGCCAGTCGCCGTACTCGGTGGAACCGGTGAAGTCGATGATCTTCACGGCCGGGTGCAGGGCCAGCGTGGAGGCGAGCTTCTCCCCCGGGGCCTCGGGGGCGAGCAGCACCAGGTTCGGGTCGAAGCCGGCCTCGGCGAGCACCTCCCGGGCGTACTTCACCGTGATCGCCAGCGGCAGCACGGCGCGCGGGTGCGGCTTGACGACCACCGGGTTGCCGGTGACCAGCGAGGCGAACAGCCCCGGGTACGAGTTCCAGGTCGGGAAGGTGTTGCAGCCGATCACCAGCGCCACGCCACGGGGCACCACGTGGAAGGTCTTGGTCATCCGCAGCGGGTCGCCCTTGCCGGCCGCCTTCTCCCAGCCCGCCGTCCCCGGGTGCCGGGTCATCTCCGCGTACGCGTAGGCGACCGCCTCCAGCGCGCGGTCCAGCGCGTGCGCGCCGCCGGCCTGGAAGGCCATCACGAAGGCCTGGCCGCTGGTGAACTGCACCGCGTTCGCCAGCTCGAAGATGTGCTTGTGCAGCCGGTCGAGGATCTCCAGGCAGACCCCCACCCGGGCCTGCGGGCCGGCGTCGCGCCAGCCGGGCAGGGCGGCGGAGGCGGCGGCGACCAGCTCGTCGGCGCCGGCGTGCGGGTAGCGGACGTTCAGCTCGACGCCGAACGGGCTGGTCTCGGTGGCGACCCGGTCGGCCGTGCCCGGCTGGTCGAGGGGGAAGTCACCGCCGAGGTACGCCTCGAAGGCGGCCTTGCCGTCGGCGGCGGCGGTCTCCCCGTAGACCCGGGGGCTGGGCGACTCGGGGTAGGCGGACCAGTACCCGCGCTCCGTGATGGCGGTCAGCGCCCGGGTCAGGGTGTCGGCGTGCCTGTCGTACAGGGGGTGCGGGGTCTCCGTCATGCCCGCCATCATGCAACAGAAAGCCCCAGGATCAGTAGGGCCGTGTCACAACTCAGATGGTGAGCTGCCAGTCGGTCCAACCGTCGACGGGGCGGAACCCGAGCTGCTCGTTGATCCGCACCATGTGGGCGTTCTCGGCCGCGTTGAAGGTGTCGATCGCGCGTACCGCCGGCTCGTGGGCCAGCAGGTGGCGCAGGTTCTCGACCTTCGTGAGCAGGCCGAGCCGGTGGCCGCGGTGCTCCGGGTCGACGATGGTGATCTGCTGGAACGCGTGCCAGTCGACCGACGGCCCCACGTCGAGCAGGGTCCAGGCGACCACCCGGCCGGACGCCTCGTGGCGCACCGCCGTGTGGTAGCGCCGCCGCCCCCGCGCCCGCAGTGCCCGCTCGATGCCGCGGACCCGTTCGACGTCGATCCGCTCCGGCTCCCACTCCACGTCGCCCAGGGGCGCGTCGGCCATCAGCCGGCCGTCGAGGTAGGCGATGTCGGCGACGTACTCCTCGGGCGTGTTCCCCTGCCAGCGCAGAAGGCGGTAGCCGGCGGCCCGACCCCGGGCCTCGGCCGAGGCGGCGGCCAGACCGTCCTGGTCGAGCCGGGTGGTGTCGAGCCGGCGGCGGACCTCCGCCAGCGCGGGCCGGGCGCCGGTCGACGCGGCGAAGGCGGCGGCGGCCCCGGAGCGGGCCGGGCCGCCGGGCAGCGCGGAGACCGCCATCGCCAGCACCCGCTTGCGGCCCCGCTCCCGCAGCAGGCGTACGCCGTGCTCGTGCAGCGCGCGCCCGACGCCGCGACGCCGGCACTTTGGGTGCACGATCACCTCGGCCGTGGCGTTCTCGGTGTTGTCGAGCTGCGGCAGGTCCAGCGCGAGGTAGCCGGCCGGCACGCCGTCGAGCCGCGCCAACGCCCAGAGCGGCTCGTTGCCCGGCAACGGGTGCCGGATCGCCGCCTCGAAGCGCCGCCGGCAGAAGGGCGGGAAGTCCGGCACGTCGACGTCGTTGGCCGCCGCGCCGATCCGGTACGCCTCGTCGATCGCGGCCTGGTCGGCGGCGTCGAGCGGCGCGATCGCGATGCTCATCGACCGAGGGTGCGCCACACGACGACGATCGGGCCAGCGAATTAACCGCTGACCCGATCGGAAGTTGGTCGGGAGGGACGCTCGCACAACGCCTCCGGCGTTGGGTCGCAAGAACTGAAAGTCTCCGGCGAAACGCCCTCCCGCACGGAGCATCTTGCGCCGTCCGGTTCCTGCCGTCAAGTCCTTGTCGGCGCGTTTTCCGCACTCACAGCGAAAACCCAGTTACCCCCCGGATCCCCCACCCCCACCCCCACCCCCACCCCCGGCCCTCGGGCGTCGATCATGAGGTTGGCGGCGAAGTCGATCGCGAACAGTGCCGCCAACCTCATGATCGACGCGGAGAACCGCGCGCGGCCAGGGTGGGCGGAGAGTCAGCCGAGGAGGCCGGCGTCGCGGGCGGCGCGCAGGGAGGGCTTGATGCGGTGGGTGGGGCCGACCTCGCCGGCCACCGCGTCGAGGGTCTTGAGGCCCTCGCCGGTGTTGAAGACGACGGTCTCCGCGGTCGGGTCGAGGCGGCCGGACTCGACCAGCTTGCGCAGTACGGCCACGGTCACCCCGCCGGCGGTCTCGGCGAAGACGCCGGTGGTCCGGGCCAGCAGCCGGATGCCGGCGCGGATCTCGTCGTCGTCGACGTACTCCATCCAGCCCCCGGTGCGGCGCACCGCCTCCAGCGCGTAGACGCCGGCTGCCGGGTCGCCGATGTTGAGGGACTTGGCGATGCCGGTCGGCTTGACGGGCGTGATGGTGTCGGTGTCGGCGTGCAGGGCGGTGGCGATGGGGTTGCAGCCGGCCGACTGCGCGCCGAACACCTTCCAGCCGCCGGCCGGCGCCTCGACCAGGCCGATCTCCACCAGCTCGGCGAACGCCTTGTCGATCTTGGTGAGCAGCTCGCCGGAGGCCATCGGGATCACCACCTGCGCGGGGATCCGCCAGCCGAGCTGCTCGGCGACCTCGTAGCCGAGCGTCTTCGAGCCCTCGGCGTAGTAGGGGCGCACGTTGACGTTGACGAAGGCGGTGTCCTCGAACTCGTCCGTCTCCACCAGCTCGCCGCAGAGGCGGTTCACGTCGTCGTACGAGCCGTCGATGGCGACCAGTTCGCCGCCGTAGACGGCGGTGGTGACGACCTTGCCCTGCTCGAGGTCGCCGGGGATGAAGACCACCGACGGCGCGCCGGCCCGGGCGGCGTGCGCGGCGACCGAGTTGGCCAGGTTGCCGGTGGACGCGCAGGCGTAGCGGCTGAAGCCGAGCGCACGGGCGGCGGTCAGCGCCACCGAGACCACCCGGTCCTTGAACGAGTGGGTCGGGTTGGCGCTGTCGTCCTTGACCCAGAGCGGGGCGGTGATGCCCAGCTCGGCGGCTAGGTGCGGGGCGGCCACCAGCGGGGTGAAGCCCGGGTCGAGGGTGACGCGGGTGGCCGGGTCCTGGCCGGCGGGCAGCAGCGCCGCGTACCGCCAGATGTTCTGCGGGCCCGCCTCGATCTGCTCCCGGGTGACCGTCGCCAGCGCGGCGGCGTCGTAGTCGACCTCCAGCGGGCCGAAACACTCGTAGCAGGCGTGCTGGGCGGCGAGCGGGTAGCGGGCCGAACAGGCGCGGCAGACCAGGGCGCGGGCGGGGCTGGCGGCGGTGTCGATGCCGGAGGGGGCGAACGTCGACGTCATGTCGAGGGTCCTCTCATCTTTCCCCGCATCGCACCCTGCGGCGGGGACGGAATTGGCACCTGCCCCGCCGGTCGCTCTGCGGTGAGCGCGCGGGGTGGTTGCCGGGGCGTCGTCGGGCCGTATCCCTCAGCCCCTCTGGATGAGGTATGCAGTTGTGCCGTCGAGTCTAAGCACCGACGCCGCCCGGATCGACGGGAGATCCCAAGCTGTGAGCGATCCCGCAGCGGCCGTCGGGCGGGCGGACCTTCCTCGACGGTACGGATTCAGGCGGTCACCGAGCGGGAGCCGGCGGGGCGACGGGCGCGCAGCGCGGTGTCGACCGCCCACGCGCCGGGGCCGAACACGGCGATCAGCAGGAACGACCAGCAGAACAGGACGGCCAGCTCACCGCCGTTGCGCAGCGGAAGCAGCGCGTCGGGCTGGTGCACCACGAAGTACGCGTAGGCCATCGAGCCGGACGCCAGCAGGGCAGCCGCCCGGGTCAACAGCCCGACGAGCACCAGCCCGCCGCAGACCGCCTGGATCAGCGCGGCCCACCACCCCGGCCACTCGCCGAGCGGGACCGCCTCGCCGGTGCCACGGCTGCCACCGAGCACCCCGAGCAGCGAGGCCAGGCCGTGACAGAGGAAGAGCAGGCCGACGACGGCGCGGAACAGGGACAGGGCCGGGCCACCGATCCGGTCAGCGAACATCAGGGCACCTCCGGGCAGGACGACGGGACGACACCAGAATGCCGCCGGACATTTGGCGGTGTCGATTCAATCCCCCTCCTTGGGAACGCTCCCACGGCCGGCCGACACACCGTCCACAGAGGTGCTGGCGCGGGACCGTTACGGTGCGGGCACATCGACGGAAAGGAACGCGCGATGCGTCGCAAGCTCGTCCCGGTGGTGGCGCTCTCCATGGCCTGCCTGCTGGCGCTCACCACCGCCTGCTCCACCGGCAACCGCAAGAAGCGGAACCGGTCCGCCGACCGGCCCGCCGGCACCGCCGCGAAGCGCGACGACGTCGACACCATCCCGGCGACCACCCGGGCGACCCCGACCCCCCGCCGCACCGGCGACCGGCTCACCTGCCTCGAGCTGCGCGACACCCGGGTCGGCAGCAGGAAGGTCCGCTACCGGAAGTACGCCGCCCCGATCCGCCTCACGGACGGCCGGTGGGCCGACCGGGACGGCACGACGGTGGAGTTGCAGAGGCCGTGCGCCGTCGGCGACCTGGACGGCGACGGCGCGGGCGACGCGATCGGCGTGGTCATGCTCGACGGCGGCGGCACCGGCCGCTTCTTCACCCTCGCCGCCTGGCGCAACGTTGACGGTGAACCGGACTACCAGGCCCAGGTCGACCTCGGCGACCGTACGCCGGTGGAGAGCGTCAGCGTGCGCGACGGCAGGGCGACGGTGGTCTACCTGACCCGGCCGGCGGACGGCCCGACGGCGGAGCTGAGCATCCGGCGCACCGCCGTCTACCAGCTCAGGGGCACGACGCTGGCCGAGCTGAGCCACACCGACGCCCGGGTGACCGGGGCGTCCGGCGACGGGGGCACCGCCGACGCCCCGGGCGCGGGGGCACGGTCCCCGACGCCGACTCCCCCACCCGCAAGCGCAAGTCCCGCTCCCGCTGACCTCCCCGTGCCGCCTCAGTCCGGGACCGGTCGGTGGACTGGTGGCCTCGGCAGCCGCACGCTCCCGGTGGCCGGGCAGTTCTGCTGACTCACCTCGCCGAGGCAGCCCCACCCCGAGGTCGGCACGCGCTCGAAGTACTGCACGGGCTGCGACGGGACCGCCTCGGTGGTGAACGTGCCGGTGCCGCTCGGGATGCGCTGCTCGTGGGAACCGGTCGTGTCGGTGTACGAGGCGACGATGTGCCACTCGCAGGTGTGGGTGGACACCTCCGGCTGGATGCGGAACGCCATGTTCGACTGACCGTTGCCCAGCTCGACGACGTTGCGACGGAAGTACAGCTGGCCCTCCTGCGGCTCGCCCTCGTCGAGGACGTACGGGCCGTGCGGTTTGTCCGTCGGCCCGCCGGTCAGGTCCCACAGCAGGCCCTGCCGGGACTCGGCACCCGCCGGGGGGATGACGACGACGGTCTGCGCGGTGGGTGCGCGGCACGAGTCCTTGACGGCGGTCATGTTGTTGATCGTGAGTCCGGTGGCGCGGTCGCTGTTGAGGTTCAGGTCGAACGTCTGGGCATCGCCGCGATTCTCGTTACCGTCCTCGAAGGGCGCCACATAGGACGGATCCTCGACGATCCGGCCGCCGAGCGGCTTCATGAACTCCCACACCCGCGACGCGTCGCCGTTCAGGGCGGTCAGGGTGGCCTGCTCGCCCTCGGTCAGCGGCCGGTCGAGCAGCACGGTGAAGGCCTCGGGCAGGTACTGGTCGTAGTCGAGGGGAGTGACGGTGGACACGAACGCGGACTGCTCCCGGTCGACCGCCTGCTGAGCCTGCCTGTCCGAGCGGGCCCGATCGGTGGCCGTCGACCGGTCCAGGAGAAGGTTGGCGTGGTAGGCGAACAGCACGCCGACCACGACGACGACGGCGGCGACGGTCGCGTACACCGCACGCTGCTTCGGCGGAAGCCCGCGAAACCCGGGCAGGCGTTCATCCGCCAGCACGGCCCAGGCCTTCGCGCCGGGCGACGGCCCGGACGGCTGCGCCGCTGACGGTACGGGCGGGGACACCGACGACGACTCAGCCGGCGGCACGGGCGGAGACACCGACGCCGGCCCACCCGGCGGCACGGGCGGAGACGTGGACGACGGCTCAGCCGGCGGCACGGGCGGGGACGCGGACGACGACTCGGCCGGCGGCTCAGGGGGCGGCACGGCGGGAGGAGTGGCCATACCCGATTCTCACTCACCGGCACCACTCCCTCACCGAGAGCGTCCGGACGATGTCCGGCCAGGAGCGCCGCACCCGCCGCCACCTCGCCCGGGTGCTCCAAACCGGGTGATGTCGTAGGCGATTCAGTTCGACAGGAACCGCAGGGGTGACCCGCTCCGGCCGGTCGCACCGACGGGGCAGCTCGACAGGGCCCACCGAACCTCCACCATGCCGGTGCCTGCGGACCTCCACCGAGCGGGTGTCTGTGGACCTCCACCGGGCGGGTGTCTGCGGATCGGTGGCGCGCCGGCCGGTGCGATGATCGGGCGATGGCACTCCCCGCACGCCGACCCGCACGTTGGCTCGCGGACCGACCCGCACCGGGCTCTCGCGGCGGCGTTCCAGGTCCGGCACGGACGGTCGGGCTCGCGATCGCCGGCCTCGTCCTGCTCGGCGCCTGTGCGCCGGCGACCGACCCGTCGTCGGCCGACCCGCCATCGGCCGACCTGCCGGCGGCCGATCCGGCGCCGACCACGATGCCCGGCACGATGCCGACAGCGTCCGCGTCGGCGACGGCGTTCTGGGCCACTCCCAGTACCGAGTGCCCGGCATCCGGCGTCCGGATCAGTTCGCCGGGCACCAGCGCCGCGATGGGTCTGCGCGCGCTCGGCCTGGAACTGGTCAACTGCGGCACGAAGCCCTACCGGCTCGACGGCTATCCCGTGCTGCGCCTCTTCGACGGCGACGGCGACCCCATACCGGTCCGGGTGGTCGACGGGGCCAAGGAGATCACGTCGGGCTTCGACGACCCGCCCCGGCCGTTGACCCTGCGGCCCGGCGAGCGGGCTGGCGCCGCCGTGCTCTGGCGCAACCTGGTCACCGATTCGACGGTCGTCGCCACCAACGGCGAGCGCCTGGAGGTCGCGCCCGCCGTGGGCGTGCCCGCGCAGGTCGTCGGCCTGGACGGGCCCATCGACCTCGGCAACACGGGCCGGATCGGCGTCAGCGCCTGGAAGAAGAGGGCGCCCGACCCGGCGCCGACGCCGACCCGGCCGGACAGCCCGGTGCCGAGCAGGTCGGCGCCGGGCAGCCCCGTGCCGCTGCCGTGAGGCGTCCAGCGCCGCACAGCGACACGCGGCCGACCCCGGCGCCTCAGCTGGTGACGTCCTTGCGGGTGAAGCGCCAGAAGGCGAGCCCCCAGAACAGCGTCGCGTAGCTGATCGCCGAGATCGCGCCGCGTACCACGTCGTCGGTCTGCACCGGCGTCGACAGCAGGCCCAGCCAGGCCGTGCTGTAGTGCGTCGGCAGGAACGCCCGCAGCGCGCCCAGGGCGGTGATCTGGTCGAGGATGCTGGAGAGGATCCAGAGCAGCACCGCGCCGCCGACCGCGCCCAGCGCGGCGTCCGTCACCACCGACAGCAGGAACGCCAGGCCGGCCACCACCAGGAGTACGACCGCCAGGTAGCCGAGCACGCCCAGCAGCCGCAGCAGCCCCTCGCCCGGTTCGAGCTGGGCCGCCACGGTGCTGCGCAACGGCTCCCAGCCGTAGCGCAGCGTGCCGATCAGCAGGGCGGTGCCGGCGAGCAGCAGCAGCGCCAGGGCCGAGTAGACGAGCGCGACGACCAGCTTCACCGTCAGCAGGCGGGCCCGGGGCACCGGCACCGCCAGCAGGTAGCGCAGGCTGCCCCAGCTCGCCTCGCTGGCCACCGTGTCCCCGCAGAACAGCGCCACCACCACGACCATCAGGAACGACGCCGAGACGAAGATGGTGAAGAGCGTGAAGTTCAGCCCGCCCGACGTGGCGAACTCCACCAGGCTGCCGAACTCCCCCCGCCCGTTGTCGTCGTCGTCGCCCGTGTCGAACTGGAACGCGATCAGGATGATCAACGGCAGCAGCACCATGAACCCGAGCGCGAGCTGCGTACGCCGCCGGGAGGCCTGCCGCCGGAACTCGGCGCCGAACGGCAGGGTCGCCGAGGGCCGGTAGCCGGCCGCCGCCCCCGCCGCTTGTGACGTGCCCGCCATCACCGGTCCCCGCTTCCCCGAGAGTTCTCGCCCACCAGGGCGAGGAACGCGTCCTCCAGGCGGCGCCGCGGCACCACCCGGTCCACCCCGATGCCGGCCCGGACCAGCTCGGCGACCACCTCGCTGCGGGCGGTGCCGTTGGTGTCCACCACGAGCTGCCCCTCGCCGTCGGGAAGCACCCGCACCCCGTCCAGGCCGTCCAGCACCGCCCGGGCGGCCTCCGGGTCGGTCACGTCGAAGAGCACGCTGGGCGACTCGCCGACGATCTCCTCGACCGGGCCTGAGGCGACGATGCGGCCCTTGTTCACCACCACGGCGTGCGTACAGGTCTGCTCCACCTCGGCGAGCAGGTGGCTGGAGACCAGCACCGCCCGTCCGTCGGTGGCGTAGCGCTGGAGCACCCGGCGCATCTCCGCGATCTGCGGCGGGTCGAGCCCGTCGGTGGGCTCGTCGAGCACCAGCAGCTCGGGCAGGCCCAGCATCGCCTGCGCGATGGCGAGGCGCTGTTTCATGCCGTGGCTGTAGTTCTTGATCCGCCGGTGCACGGAGTCGCCCAGGCCGGCGATCTCCAAGGCCTCCTCGAAGTGCGCGTCCTCGGCCGGCCGCCCGGTGGCCCGCCAGTACGCCTTCAGGTTCGCAAGCCCCGACAGGTGCGGCAGGAAGCCCGGCCCCTCGACCAGCGCGCCGATCCGGGACAGCACCGGCGACCCGGGCACCAACCGGTGCCCGAAGACGTAGATCTCGCCGGCGGTGGGCTGGGTCAGCCCCATCAGCACCCGCAGCGTGGTGGTCTTGCCCGCGCCGTTCGGGCCGAGCAGGCCGACGACCTGACCGGGGTGCACCTCGAAGTCCACGTTCGAGACGGCGACGAAGCCGTCCGCGTACTCCTTGCGGAGCTGCCGCACGGCCAGCGGGACGCCCGCGTACGCCGGGTGCACGGAACTGTCCTGGCGGCGGTGCCGGCGGCGGACCACGGCGACGACCACGACGAGCCCGACCACGATCGCGGCCACCAGCCCGACCAGCACCCAGCGCCAGACGACGGCGGCGGTGGGGATCGGGTCGCCGGCGACGGTCGGCAGGCTGACCGTGCTTCCGCCGGCCGAGACGGTGTGCACGGCCGGCTCGACGGGAGTGGCGTACGCCTGGTCGGAGGTCGCCACCACCACGCGCAGCCGGTGCCCGGCCTCGAGGCGCCGGACGATCGCCGGCAGGGTGACGGTGACCGGCCGCGCCGCGTCGATCGTCGGCGGCAGGCCGGTGAGCCGGACCGGGGCGACCAGGCCGTTGGGCAGGGTGGCCGCGCCGTTGGGGTCGACGTCGTAGAGCTTGACGAAGAGCACGGCCTCGCCAGTCGGCGACGCCGCCCGCACGTCGACCGTCGGGGCGCCGACGACGTCCACCGCCTCGGCCAGCGGCTCCGACTCGAACCGGGCGTGCTGGCCCGGGATGTCCCCGGCCACGCCGCCGAGCAGCGACGACAACTCACCGGCGAAGGGCACCGAGGAGATGGCGGCCGGGTTGCGCGACGGCGGGTTGGCCACGGGCTGGGCGGGGCCGGCCACCGGCACGTCCCGGCGGGCCGTGCCGGCGACGCCGGGGTAGTCGGCGTAGCGGTAGCCGGTGGCCACCAGTCCCCGGTCGAGGGCGTCGAAGCCGGCGATGCGGGACCAGGTGAAGTCGTCGCCCGGTGCCTCGCCCTCGCCCTTGACGTAGTGGTCGAGCCACTGCACGGTCAGGAACTTCACGCGGTCCGAGTCGGTCTTCGGACCCTCGCCGCCGTCGTGCCCGCCGGTGAACCAGGCCACCCGGACGGGCGTGCCGGCGGCGGCGATGCCGCGCGCGTTGGCGTCCGCCTCGCCGAGCGGGAAGAGGGTGTCCGCCTCGCCCTGCACCAGCAGGGTCGGCGCCTTGATCCGGTCGAGCACCCCGGCCGGGCTGGAGCGGCGCAGCAGGTCCACGGCGGCCTGGTCGGCCCTACCGGTGGTGGCGATCCGCAGGTACGCGGCGCAGATGTCGGCGGCGAACCGGCCGCAGGCCGGGTCGGCGGCCCCGGCGGGGGCGCGCCCCGGTCCGGTGCCCGGACCGGCGCCCGGCCCCGGGCTGGGCGGGCCGGCGGAGGCGGGCGCCCCCTCGGGCTGGGCGGCGCTGGTCCCGGAGAGCCCGGCCGGCCCGGAGCCGACGTTGCCGCCGCCGCCGAAGAAGAGGCCGGCCCAGCCGGACTTGAACACGCCCTCGGTGGGCTCCTTGCCCGTGCTCTCCGGCAGGAAGGAGCGGGACAGGTCGTTCCAGGTGATCATCGGCACGATCGCGTCGACGCGCTGGTCCTGCGCCGCGAGCAGCAGCGCCAGGCCGCCGCCGTACGAGCCGCCGACGACGCCGACCTTCGGGTCCCCGGCCGCGTCGGTGCGGATCTCGGGCCGGGCGGCGAGCCAGTCCAGCAGACGTTCGGCGTCCCGGACCTCGTAGTCCGGGTGGTCCAGGTGGATCTGCCCGCCGCTGCGGCCGAAGCCCCGCGCGGTCCAGGTGAGCACCGCGTAGCCGCGTCCGGCGAACTCCTCGGCGTCGGCGCGGACGGACTCCTTGGTGCCGCCGAAGCCGTGCGCCAGCAGCACCGCCGGCACCTTGTTCGCCGCCGAGGCGTCCTCCGGCAGGTAGAAGGTGGTGTCCAGGTCGACGGGCTCGTTCCCGGCCGGCCCGGAGCGGACGTTCACGAACGCCGCCTCGGTGCGGACGGCCGGCTCCTGCGGCAGGACGGCCCAGGTCACGGCGGCGGCGAGCAGCACCACGACCACCGTCGCGGCGACGGCGCGTCGGCGGGTGGGCAGGGCACGCCGGATCCACGCGGCCGACAACGGCGATCTCATTCGGCACACGGTACGGCCCGGATCCTGAGCGTTGGCTGAGATCCTCCGTACGTTCGTCCGGCTGATCCGATCGGCGTCGCACCGGCGCGGTCCAGACCGTCCCACCGAGATGAATTCGGATCACGTGAATTCCGATGTTCGTCGGAAATCCTCTCCGATCCATCCTTGTCACTCTCTGCCCCGGCACGCACGGTGCCCGACGGGTGACCCAACGGCTACTTCGGGCTTCATGACGCAAAGCTGACCGTCCGGCGGCCGGAACGGCCCCCGCTGGTCGGTTAGTTTTCCGGTCCGGTGCACGGGACTTCACCGTCGACCCCCGACACCCCACCGATCCCGTGCTCCCGCCGGAGGAGACAGACATGACCGTCCCCGCACCGCCGGCCCCCCGGCGGCCCACCACGGTGGGCCGCGTACTGCCGCTGCTGCTCCTCGTCGCCCTGCTCGCGCCGATGGCCCTGCTCTTCGTCCAGACCTGGCAGCTCACGGCCGATGACCGGGACCTGGCCGGGCGGGAACGGCTGGGCGTGGAGTACCTGCGCGCCCTCGCCCCGGTCACCCACGCCCTGGTCGACGCCCAGTCCGCCGCCGTCGCCGCCCGGCCCGTCACCAGCGAGGCGCTGACCCGCGCGGTCGAGGCCGCCGCCTCCGTCGACGCGCGGATCGGCGACGAGTTGCGCACCCAGGAACGCTGGGCGGGCCTGCGGGCCAGGATCGAGGCGCTGGGCGCCCGCGGCCCCGCCGACCCGGAGGCGGCCTTCACCGCGTACGGCGAGGCCACCGACCTGCTGCTGGCCCTGCACGGCAAGGTCCGGGAGACGTCCGGGCTCGTCCGCGACCCCCGACCGGACTCCTTCTTCCTCCAGCACGCGACCCGGGACCTGCCCGAGACGGTGGTGGCGACCGGACGGCTGGCCGACCTGGCCGTGCTCGCCGCCCGCCGGCCCGCCGCTGACCGGAACCGCACCGCCGTCGAGATCGCCGCCCTCCGGGTGGGCGTCCTCACCCCGGCCGGCGACCTGGTCACCGACCTGCGGGCCGCCGTGGACAGCTCGGAGAGCGCCGACCTCGGCCCGAGCGTGCTGAACCCGCTCGACACCTACCAGCGGGCCGTCGAGGCGTTGGCGGCCCACTCCGCGCCGGCCGGTCGCGACGCCGAGACCGACCAGGCGCGGATCGCCGGCGCCCGGCACAACGCGCAGACCGCCGCCGAGCAGCTCCAGCCCGTCATCCTGGACGAACTCGACGCGCTGCTCGCCGGACGCTCCCGCGACCTGGACCGGGACCGTTGGCTGACCGTGGCGGCCGGGGTGCTGGCCGTCCTGCTGTGGGCGGCGCTGGGCGCGGTGTGGCTCGCCGCCGTCCGGCGGGCCTCCGGGCGCGCGGCACAGGCCCGGCGGGAGCGGTACGGCGCCGACGCCCCGCCGGAGGACACGCCGTGGCAGCCGGGCGCCGCCCGGGGTACGGAACCGCGTCAGCTCCAGCCCGCGGGTTCGGCCCGCGAGCCCGGGAGCGCGCAGTGGGGGACCTTCGATGCTGCTCGCTAGGCTCCGCATCCGGGGCAAGCTCGCGCTGCTCGTGGTCATCCCGCTGCTGAGCATGGTGGCGCTGGCCGTGCCGGCGGTGCTCGACCGCGTGGCTGCCGCGCAACGGGCCGGCGAGATCGCCGACCGGGTCCGCGTCGCCAGCCGGATCGGCAGCCTCGTGCAGGACCTGCAACAGGAGCGCGTCCTCTCGGTCGGGCTGCTGCTCGGCCGGGTCACCCGCAGCGAGCTGATGCAGAAGACCGCCGGCGTGGACGATCGGGTCGCCGACCTGCGGGCCGCCCCGGCAGGCCTGCTGCCGCCGGAGGTGACCGAGGCCCTGCACGGCGTACGCGGGCTGACCGACCTGCGTGCCGCGGTGCTCGCCGGCACCGCCAGCCCGGACCAGATCATGGCCGCGTACGGGCCGGTCAGCACGGGACTGATCGACGCGCTGCGGCTGCCGTTCGGGGTGGACACCGACACGGCGGCCGGGCGGCAGGTGCTGGCCCTGGACGGGTTGCTCCGCGTCGACGAGGCGATGGGCGCCTGCGCCACCCTCATCGTGCTCGTCAAGGCCACCGGCTCGCCCCGGGCGAGCGCCTCGTACGTCGCCTGCATGGCGGGGCTGCGGGCGGACAACCAGGGGTTCCGCAGCCTGATCACGCCGGAGCAGCTGAAGCTGGTGACGCTCAACGACGCGGCCGTGGCCGCCCGGACCAGCGCGGACTTCCTCACCAGGAGCGCGCTGGACCCGGCCGGCGCGACCAGGGACATCCCGTTGGACGCGCTCTTCCCGTCGGTCCGCTCGATGATCACCTTCGGGCAGTTCATCGAGAAGAAGCTCGTCGCCGACGTCATCGCCGAGGTGAGCGGGCAGCAACGCCGGGCGCTGACCGAGGCGTACCTGGTGGGCGGGATCGTCACCCTGATCCTCGCCCTGGTGGTGCTGCTCAGCGCGGCCGTCGCCCGGACGGTGGCCCGGCCGCTGACCGGCTCACCCGCTCCGCCGACCGGGTGGCCCGGGTCGCCGAGGCGGAGCTGACCCGAGTCGCCGACGACGAGACCGAGGGCGCCGCGCCGGTACGCCTCGACCCCGTCGACGTGCGCGCCCGCGACGAGATCGGCGACCTGGCCCGCGCGTTCGACCGGGTGCAGAGCACCGCCGCCCGGCTCGTGGAACGGCAGGTCGCCGGCCGGCGCAACGTGGCCCAGATGTTCGGGCCACGTCGGCCGCCGTACGCAGAACCTCGTCGGCCGGCAGATCGCGCTGATCGACCGGCTGGAGCGGCAGGAGACCGACCCCGGCCGACTGGAGCACCTGTACCGGCTCGACCACATCTCCAGCCGGCTGCGCCGCAACGCCGGCAGCCTGGTGGTGCTCTCCGGCTCGGCCGGCGCCGACCCCCACGTGGCGCCGGTGCCGCTCGGGGACGTGGTCCGGCTGGCGCTCGGCGAGATCGAGGACTACACCCGGGTCGACGTCGCAGGTCCCGCCCGGCGTGTCGGTGGCGCCCGGCACCGGTCGGCGACCTCGTCCTGGCGCTGGCCGAGCTGATGGAGAACGCGACGGTCTTCTTCCCCGCCGCACACCCGGGTCACCGTGGGCGGTGAGCCGACCGGCTCCGGCGCCCGGCTGACCGTGGTGGACCGGGGCATCGGCATGGCCCGGAATCGGCTGTTCTGAGGGAGAACGCCCGACTCACCCGGCGGGAGCGGCTTCGATCTCGCGCCCGACCGAGGGTGCTGGGGGCTCTTCGTGGTGGGTCGGGCTGCCCGCCCGGCACGGCCTGGGAGGTGCGGCCTGACGCCGACCGCCCCGGGGGCGGGGGTGACCGCGCACCTGGACGTCCGGAGACGTCGCTGGCTGGTCCACCGCGCCGAGCGGGCCGGCGTGACCCGGTGGCCCCGGCCGCCGTACCCGCCCGCGACCGGCGCCCGACCGACGCGCCGGAGGCCGCCCGGCCCCGCGCGGCGGCCGGCGCGGCCCGGCCGGGTCCGACGCGGCGGTCGGCGCGGCCCCGGAGGCTACGCCGTCCGGGTTCGACGCGGCGCTGCTGAGCCGCGCCACCCGCAGCCTGGAGTCCGGCGCCTCCTGGGACGCGTTCAGCTCCGGTGGCGAGCCGGCCGGCGTCGAGCTGCGGGCACCGGCCGGCACCGGGCCACCCGCACCGGCCGCAGCCGCTCCTCGGGGCGTCCGGCAGCGGGTGCCCGGCGCCAGCCTGCCCC